>NZ_VIUJ01000008.1:0-249890 GCF_007993905.1 Pseudomonas sp. SJZ077 | reverse complement strand
CGGCATTCATCTGGGGGCATCGCCTCCGGTCGGCTTCGCTTCGACCTCCTCTCGATGTGTGCGGCTTCGCCGCACGGCGCTACGCGCCCACCCCCAGATGAACGCCTCCACTCGGCCTCCCGACGGGGCGAGCAGATCAAGATCAAAAGCAGGCGAGCTAACGCTCGGCCTAATGAGTGGTGAAAAGCGAAGCGTGTACACCGAACCCCTTGTAGGAGCGAGGCTTGCCCGCGAAGGCGGCCTGACAGCCGACCAATCTCTTGCAGGTACCCACATTCCACTGTAGGAGTGAGCCTGCTCGCGATGGCAGCCTGACAGCCGACCAATCTCTTGCAGGTACACCCATTCCACTGTAGGAGCGAGGTTTCCCCCTACGATCCCCTCGACCCCAAAAAGCTCAACGAAGCCGCCGACCGTGCGCTGGATCACTATCTCAATCCGCTGAAAAGCGCGATCCCGCCACGCAAGCCCAGCACCATTTACCTCATCGCCCCGGATATCGACACCGAAACCCTGTTGGTCAATGCCTGCGAATCCCTGGCTTCAGCCAGTGTCATGGCCAGCGACTTCGCGGGGTTTCTCGAAGGCCCGCAACGCAACACGATGCTGGCCCTTCAGCAAATCATCATGCTGGGCGAACTGGCGGTGAATCGGGCGCTGGATAACGTCGTTCCGCAGGCGTAAACGCTGAGTCTGGAGCGGGAGGGTTTCTGTGGCGAGGGAGCTTGCTCCCGCTCGGCGGCGAAGCCGTCGTAAAACCAGTGAATGCGGTGTGTCAATGGAGATGCGTTTGCCGGGTTTAGGTCTGCTGCGCAGCCCAGCGGGAGCAAGCTCCCTCGCCACAGTATGAGTTCATCAAGTGGGCCGCGAATCGTTCGAAAGCGGCTTGTCAGGCATCCAATTCGTCGCAGCCTCACACAAAAAAACCGCGACCCACCCCCGAGGGCCGCGGTTTTTTATGCCTTGCGATTACTGCTGCAGCACAGTCGCCCGGTTGTCACTGCCCAACTGCTGAACCGTCGCCATTTGGGTCACGCCGCTCTGATCAACACTGGCCGTGTTGCCGGTGCCGTTGGTGGTGCCCTGTGCCAGGTTGGTGGTGCCGCGCTGATTGGCGATCAAGAATATGTGACAGATTTATTTGTACTTGGACTGCTTCACTTCGACTTACAGGCGATGTCTTTGTATTTTTCAAGCCTGAGTTCGGCTCGCAGTTTCGGATCGCATAGTTCTTTTAAACACAGGCGTCCGTCCGCTCCCTTGACTCCGCTAAACCAGGCCCGTGTATTTGGCCCAACCACACATTGCAAACATCCAGGCAACGCAGAACAAATTGATGTGGCCAGGAATTACAATCCAAGGCCGCAGGTGCGCAGGAAACGTGCTCACTTCTTCAATTGCGACGGGATCTAAACGGCGCTGATATTTGAATACCAATAGGGAATAGACCATTCCCATACTTCCTAGCCGGCTCAAGAAGCTATCGAACGGTTCAAATCGGTATTGCTTGACCAGATTCGATTTCACAAAGTGCGCCTGGCATTCTTCTGCTTTGACGTAGGCTGCGTATACCGATACCGCTGTGTTCACCAACATCACTGCCGCCCAAAGTAAACAAGACGCCAAAAATGTCCAGTCATGCTGACTCATGGAGCGGTAACCTGATAAAGCATTTCGCCGGCAACTTCACCGAGAACGGCCCCCCCGTCTGCGGTACCGGCGATCACGGCCCCACTCACCATCAACATACAAACGAGTCCACCTAACCCTGCCGTTCCAGCGCCGATCGCAGCACAGGTTGCAGGGGCAACCAGAGGGGCCAGTCGGCCAGCCGCTATGCCTCCCAAAACATTGCCAGACAATTTCGAGCCCTCCACAAACTTCACCTGACGACACTCCTCTTCACGCCCACTGCGGCAAGCCTCGCTAATTTTCATTGCCGCTGAACCTGCTCCCAGAGCAATCGCCACGTAACCACCTGTCTTCATATATTTAACGGCTTGAGAAACTGCTGAGATGTTCGTTGCGTATCCTGGTAACTGAGTTGGAGAACCTGCTTTGTTCCAATGATGAATAGTTTTACGAGACGAAAGCCCCAACGCTTTTTTGAGCTTGGGATGATCGGCGAGTCCGAGTCCCTTGCGCACCAAAGGCCCGAATCCGGCGTCCAGTTTCGCCATCAGGCGTTTGCGACGAGCAAAAAATTCTGGTGAATGAAGATGACGATGTTGTTGGTACTGCTCTTGATGTAGGCGTTCCAATTCTTTGAGAGTGTCTCCGAGGTCTTCCAAGTGACGACTGATCATAAACGATGCCACGCCTAGTCCACCGGAAGTGATACCTAGAAACGGTTCTATGACCTCATGGTGCTCAACCAAGAACGAAGCCTCTTCATCACTCAGATCCTTAAGCGCGTCGTTGACCTTCTGTGCCGCGATCATCATCTGCGCCTCTTCACGCCCACACATGTAATGCCGTGAGTCGCTGAAGATCACCATTTGCCCCGGCTTCACGTGCTCACCCAGATGGCGGTTGAGCGAACGGAATTCGCGACGTAACGCATCGCTGGGCGGGTTCTCGTACAACGAGCGTACCAGTGATTCAAGACTCATGGGCTTCTCAATAATGTGAAACCCCGACTCCGCCGGTTTGGGCTGCGTGAAGGCGTGATCTTCGACCAGATGTTGCGCCGGGGGTGGTTCGGGTTGGGTCTTGAACCCATTCCATGAGCCGCCCCCGTTATCCGAATTGACGCGAGGCGTGACGACTGCCCAATCGCCGCTGCTCACGGCGTTGATCAGTTTCTGCTGGTGGGCGGCTTGCATGTAGTTGGAGCGGTTGGCGCCAACGGCATTCAGCAGGTCGTCGAAGCCTTGCACGTCGTACGGGTAGTTGAGGGCTTGGCGAAGAGCGTCGGCAGCTTGATGGCTATCGAGTACCTGGCCGCGCTCGCCGCCGAGTTGGTGTTGGGGGATGAGTTTTGTCACGCGTTGTGCCCGGTCCTTGGAAATGGGGCACTTTGGCGATGGGGCTTGTGGGTGGATGCCGGCGGATTCGGTTTGGCTTGTAGGGGAAGTCCGAATTTTTCGCGGTGTTTGGGGGAGGGTGGTTTATCTGCCCTGCGATGGCGGCCTAACAGCCGACCATTTTCTTTCAGGCATGCACCAAACCTTGTGGGAGCGAGCCTGCTCGCGATGGGGGTGTGTCATTCAACGTTGATTTCGGCTGATCCAATGCCATCGCGAGCAGGCTCACTCCTACAGGGAATGTGTGCTGATTTGAGGGTGTGTTTAATTGTGTTTAGCGTTACTTCCTGAAAGCTACAGTTCCTTGCGCCGTTGCCTACGACTGCGCCAGAATCCGCCGGCTTGTGCGCTTTGTTCCTGGTCTTTATCGTTTCCGGGTCGCTGAGAGCGGCCGGGTTTAGCGACCTGAACAGGTATAAGCGCAACAACGCTCTATCTTTATTGCAGGCGGATGTCTGCAGTTTCGATATGGTGGCTGTGCGCGGGAGACCCTCGGGTCTGCCGGGTCTTATACCTCTCGGTTCGCTAACCTGCGTACAGCCGCCACCCTTACTTGTTTAGCGACAGGTGCCGGTGGTTCCAACAGGTATAAATGGAGATTCACCATGTTCAAAGCCACACCCAACCCCCCGCAATCCGACGACGTTTCCCCCTACGATCCCCTCGACCCCAAAAAACTCAACGAAGCCGCCGACCGTGCGCTGGATCACTATCTCAATCCGCTGAAAAGCGCGATCCCGCCACGCAAGCCCAGCACCATTTACCTCATCGCCCCGGATATCGACACCGAAACCCTGTTGGTCAACGCTTGCGAATCCCTGGCTTCAGCCAGTGTCATGGCCAGCGACTTCGCCGGGTTTCTCGAAGGCCCGCAACGCAACACGATGCTGGCCCTTCAGCAAATCATCATGCTGGGCGAGCTGGCGGTGAATCGGGCGCTGGATAACGTCGTTCCGCAGGCGTAAACGCTGAGTCTGGAGCGGGAGGGTTTCTGTGGCGAGGGAGCTTGCTCCCGCTCGGCGGCGAAGCCGTCGTAAAACCAGTGAATGCGGTGTGTCAATGGAGATGCGTTTGCCGGGTTTAGGTCTGCTGCGCAGCCCAGCGGGAGCAAGCTCCCTCGCCACAGTATGAGTTCATCAAGTGGGCCGCGAATCGTTCGAAAGCGGCTTGTCAGGCATCCAATTCGCCGCAGCCTCACACAAAAAAACCGCGACCCACCCCCGAGGGCCGCGGTTTTTTATGCCTTGCGATTACTGCTGCAGCACAGTCGCCCGGTTGTCACTGCCCAACTGCTGAACCGTCGCCATTTGGGTCATGCCGCTCTGATCAACACTGGCCATGTTCCCGGTACCGCCCTGGGTCACGTAGGCGACGTTCATGGTGTCAGCCTGTTTGACGCTGATCATGTTGTCGCTGCCATACAGCTGCGTGGTGAATGCCTGGTTGCCCGTGCCGGACTGGTCGAACTCGGTGGTGTTGCCGGTGCCGTTGGTGGTGCCCTGGGCCAGGTTGGTGGTGCCGCGCTGGTCGGCGATCAGGATGTTGTCGCTGCCGTTCTGGTCGAAGTACAGCTCGTTATAGGAGTCGGCCTGGCTGATGGTGGTTTTGTTGCCAGTGCCGGTCTGGTTGGTGGTCATGATGTGGCCGACGCCATCCTGGTTGAAGCTGGCGATGTTGCCGTTGCCGGCCTGGGTGACGGTCGCACGCTGGTTGCTGCCGAATTGGCCGCCCAGTTGCGGGCCTTTCCAGTTGCTGGCGTAGACCTTGTTTTCAGTGCCCACGGAGGTGGCGTTCAGCACATGGCTGTCGCCGCTCTGGTAGGTGAAGTGCACGTTGCCGGTGCCTTGCTGGTACAGCGCGAGCACCGAGCCGACGGAGTCGAACTGGTCGGCGTAGATGGCGTTGACGTCGCCAACTTGCAGGACCTGGGCGTTGTTGTTTTGGCCGAAGCTTTGGTCGACCACGGTTTCGTTGGTTTGTCCGTACTGGTTGACGGTGGCTTGACTATTAGCGGTTTGCCCGCCTTGCCAGACTTCACTGCCGTTGAAGTCGCCGAACTGGTTGATCGTGATGACGCCGCCGTTGCCGTCGCGTTGGTCGCCATAGGCATAGTTGCCTTCGCCGGCCTGGTTGATGCCGATCTCGCCGCCCATGTGCGCGATCTGCTCAGTGGTGCCGTAGTTGGCGGTGCCGTACTGGATGATCGTCGCGTTGTTGGCGATGCCCAGTTGAATCTGCTCGATATTGGCCTCGTTGGCGTCACCGAACTGGAAGGTCTGGCCTTTGGTGGCTTCCTGGCTGTCCTGATAGAGGAACGAGAAATTGCCGCTGCCCGTCTGTTGTTGCAGCGCCTGGTTTTCGCCCATGCCGATCGATTGACTGGCATGGCTGATGTTGAGACTGCCGACCTGTTGCTGGACGATGGTGCTGCCGTTCTCGAACAGTTGCTCAGCGTAACCGGCGTTAAAGTCGCCGGCCTGATCCTGGGTGATGGTGCCGGTGGCGGTGTCTTGCACCGCCATGGCATCGTTACCCTCGCCGAGTTGCTGTTGGGCTGCGGTACTGAACGGGGCCGCGGTCTGTTTCACTTCGGCAATGTTGGCGGTGCCGACCTGGGACTGGTTGGAAACGCTGTCGTCGGCCATTGCCTGGGCACTGACAATGACCAGGATGGCAGCGGTGAGGGGCGTCAGTTTGAACATGATGAAACCTCCAAGTGGTGCAGTGCTTTAGCGATATTGTTTGACCGAAACGCTCATGCCATTTCCCGACTGGGTCACGGCGCTTGAAAGTCCCGTACCGGCCTGGTCGATGCTGGCGTCGTTGTTATTGCCGTTCTGCGAAATCTGCGCGCGGTTGTGGCTGCCGTTTTGCGTGATTGAGGCGGCGTTGCCGGAACCTTGCTGGGTAATCAATGCCATGAGGTCGCTGCCTTGTTGCAGGATCCAGGCTTCCTGGTTACTGCCCGACTGGACGATGGTGCCGAGCAACGACTGGCCGTTCTGTTGCACCAGCGCCACGTTGGCCTGGCCGTTCTGGTCGATCAGCGCGTGCTGGCCAACCGGTGGAGGCAACTCGCCGAGGTCGGCGGAGGGTGCCAGGTCGTCGTTCTCCATCAAATCGTCGGCACGCGCGCCTGCACTGCTGCAAAGCAGAAGCAGGCAGAGCAGGGCGGCGGTCGGCGTTTTCATGGCGCTGTCCTGTGGGAAGAGGCCGGCCCCACCCACCGAATCGGCGGGTGGGGCGAGGGCTCAGTTGGAGATGACCGTCACGGTACGCACGGTGCCTTGGGACGAGGTGATGGTGGCTGTCGGGTTCGCCGACGGAATCACCGTGGTGCTGTTGCTCACCGTCAACCGCCAGCGACCGGTCACCGGCACCGTGGTTGTACCCAGAGTTGCCAGCCCTGTCGGGGTGCTGACCTTGACGGTGATGACGTTGCCGGTAATCACCGATGAGGTACCTGCAAAGTCCCAGGTGAAGCGGTTGTTGGAGCGCGCCGACACCGTGGCCGTGGTGACCGTGAAGGTTTCCGCAGCAGGCCGTGGCGAGACTTGCACCGTGACGGTAGCGGGAGCCGACAGGGCGCCGAAGCTGTCCCGGGCGACGTAGGTGAAGGTTGTGGTGAAGGCCGTAGTGACCGTCGCTGGTGGGGTGTAGGTGATGACGGTGCCGTCGGTGCTGACGCTGCCGCGATTGAGTGCCGGTTGGGTCAGGCTGGCGACGGCGAGCGGCACGTTGCCTTCCGGATCGGTGTCGTTGGCCAGCACGTTGATCGGTATCGCCACGCCGAGGGTCGCGATGCTGTCGGCGACGGCCACCGGAGACTGGTTGGGCGCCACGGTGATGGTCACGGTCGCCGGAGCGGTCGAGGCCAGGCCTTTGACGTCTTGAGCCTTGTAGGTGAAGGTCGCTGTCAGCGGTGCATTGACCACGGCTGGCGGGGTGTAGACCACCGAAGTCGTGCCGCTCAATGCCACGGTGCCTTGCCCGGCAGCCGGTGGGGTCAGCGCGGTAATGCTAAGCGGCGTGTTGCCATCGGGATCACTGTCGTTGGCCAGCAGGTTGAGGGTCAGCGGCACGCCGAAGCTGGTGCTGCCAGTGTCGGCGACTGAGAGCGGTGCCTGGTTCTCACCGGTATCCGGAGCCGTCCCGACCACCACGACAGGTTCGGTGTCACTGCCGCCAGCAGCGGATTTGACGGTGACGGTAGCCGGTGGCTGAGTCAGGTCTGCAATGGTCAGTCGTTGCAGGGTGCCGGATTTCGACAGACGTCCGTAACCTTGCGCAACCATGTCCGGCACGGCCACTTCATCCGTGGAGGTGGCCTCGATCAGCAGGCTGTGATCGCTCCAGTTGTAGCGAGCGGTCTGGATTTTCACCAGGTCAGTGACCTTGCTCGATACCGCCGTCGGCCGGGTGGTGCCCGACGGATTGGTGGCGGTGACGACCACGATCGAAGGCAGCGTGCCGCTGGCCAGGTGCTGACCGAAGAACCCGCCGTTGTTGTCGCCCAACAGGTTGGTCTGGCATGGCGAAAGTGGCGGACCCGGCACCAGAGCGATGGTTTCGCGAAAGCACAGGGTCGAACTGTTGTCTGATTTGGCGAAGACTTCGACCCGGGTGCTGGTGCCTGTACCCGAAGTGGTGCGCCGGTAAGTAGCGCGATCAACTTCCACGGGGGTTTGCGCACGGCTGTCCAGGACTTTACCGGACAAGTTGAACAAGTTGGTTTGAATGGTCCCGGCCGGACCTGTGATGCGGACGAAGTTGGTGTCATTGGGACTGCCGGTGACCTGTTCGGTGAGGTTCGGGTCGCCAACGTAGGTTTCGATGGCGCCGGTGTCCGGGTTCACCTCGGTATAAGGACCGTTGACGCTGCGCAGGAACGGCCCGATGTTGCCATTCAGCGTGCCGCTGAAATTTCCAGGCGCACCGATGCCGATGTCCCGGGTGATGTTGATGGCACGACGGCCAGGCGTGGTGACGTTGACCGTTTCGACCCCGTAAGGGTGAGTGATGGTGTACACCCCGGCAGTGGGCACCGAGACCCGAACGCGAATCCGCGCGAAGGCCACTTGATCGCCATCGAGCGGATTACCGCCACCGAATGCAGCCTCGATCCCGGCCACGTAGGCATCCAGTTCATAGCCGCTGTTGCCAATTTGCGGGATCGCAGTCTCAGCCAGGAACCAGAACGCTTCCGGCGGCCAGTTGTCGGGGAAGATCATTGGCTGGGCATCGTCGTAAATGCCCGGCTCAGCCAGCAGGATGCACATGTAGGCCGGCGGCACAGTGGTCCCTACCCGTGAGCTCACTGCCCGGGACTGGCACAGTTCCATCGAGAGTAAATTGTTGTCCTGATACCACATCGGGAATTTCCCGGTGGCGAAGGTATAAGGGCCGGGGTCGACAGCCGCGAGTTGCGCGAATGCACTGCCGGACAGCGATAGAGTCAGTCCCAGGGCGTTGAGCGCCAGGCGTGGCCAATTGTTCATGATGCCTCCTGATGAGGATCTGCGCATGTGAGCGTTCATTGCACGATGACCACTTCTTCGATGTCGCTGCCGCCATTGGATGACGTCACTCGAACCTTGGCGGGTGGAATCGGCGAGATGCCGGTCGCCAGGGATTTCACTGCGCCATCGCCACTCAGGGCGCCAATGGCGGCACCGCTGGCGGAGGTGGCGGTGAGCACTGGCGGCGAGGTTTCATCGCTGGTCGAGGCCACGAGCGTCAATTGCCCGGAGCTCAGGCTGTACTCGGCACGCTGGATCACCACAAGGTCGGTCAGGGGCATGGACAAGGTGGTCGGCGTGCTGCTGGGGATGGCCAGGTGATTGTCGGCCGTCACTTGCAGGGTGCTCGGCAACGTCGGGTTGTTCGAGGACTGCGCATACCAGTTTCCGGTGGTGTCAGCCTCGGTCAGGTGCAGCGCCGGGTTGTTGCTGTCCAGGGTCACAGTGGCTGGTGGCGGCGGGGCCATGACGAATACGTCTTGTTGGGCCACCGGGGCGCTTTCACCGGCCTTGCGCGAGTAGGTACTGCGCTGGGTGATCATCGGAGTCGGACGCACCACCGTCGATAACTTGCCGGAGATGGCCATTACCGTGGTGCGCAAGTCCAGTCCGTTCGGACCTTCGATGCGGATGTAGTTGGTATTGAAAGGGCTGCCGGTGAAGGCTTCCGAAAGGTTCGGGTCGCCGACGAATTGCTCCGCAGCACCGGTCACCGGATTGGTTTCGGTGTAAGGGCCGTTGACACTGCGCAGGAACGGTCCGATGTCACCCTTGAGAGCGCCGTCGTAGGTTTTCGGTGAGCCGATGCCGATGTCCCGGGTCATGTTGATCGCCCGCCGCCCGGGGGTGTCGACGTTGAATACATCGACGCCGTAGGGGTGGGTGATCACGTAGGTGCCAGCGGTGGGCACGTCCACCCGGATGCGGATGCGCGCAAAGCTGATTTGATCACCTTCGACCGGGTCGCCGCCGCTGAAGGCCGCTTCGATGGCACTGACGTAGGTCAGGTCGATGCCCCGGGCGGCATCGACAATGGCGCCGTCGCCTGTGAACCAGAATGCTTCGTCGGGGAAGTTGGTCGGAAAGACGACCGGTTGCGCATCATCAAAAACCCCGGGAGTCGGCAACAAGTTGCACATGTACGACTGTGCACCGGGAGCGCCGGGGACTCGCGAACTGACGGCCTTGGACAGGCACAGATCAAGGGTGCGGCCATGGGTGTCCTGATACCAGGCGGCAAACGAGCCGTTGGCTGGCACATAGGGACCGGGGTCGACCGCAAACAGCGCTGCCTGGGCAACACTTTGGGCGAGAGCGCTGACAACCAAGGCGGCCGCCGTTTTGGACAGTAAAGGGTGCATGAGTATTCCCTCTATCAGAGTACCTGCCCCGTAGGGATGGGTCAGTTGGGAGGGCTTCGGCAACTTCCATACCAATCTTTCAAAACGGCCGGTAGAGGCCCGCAGTGAAGGCGTGGAGCGCGCAAACGGTTTCGCGGGGGCGAGGGCGTAAGCGGGCGACTGTCCCCAGCATTGGGGGTAGGTGGGGGCAGTGGGGTATGTGGGGAATTGGGTGGGGGGGACAAAACCCGATGTCGGGCAAAGACCGGACAGTGGGCTATAACCCTATAGGGAGTTTCCGGGAACAACGTCCATGACCAGTCAGACCGTAACCCTTCAGAAAGAAGAGGGCGATATCCGCCTGAGCTCGCGCAAACAGCCGTTCAATCTGCTGCGCTGGTTCTCGCTGATCAGTATGGCCGTGATCGGCACGGTGGCCGTGGCGCTGGGGGCGGTGTCCACGCGGTTCGTGATTACCGAAAGCGTGCAGCGCGATGCCTTGCTCACCTCCCAGTTCATTCAAGCGATTGCCTCCGCCGAGGTGCGCCATGTCTCGATCCCCAACGTGCGAACCATGGGCGAGCTGCTGGACCCGCGCAAGGACAGGGATTTTCCTGACGTTGATCCGATGGCCCGCGCCAGTGCCCGTGGTGAATTCCTCGACCATATCCAGCATTTGCCAGACGTGATTCTGGCTAACGTTTATGCCCCTGACCGCATGGTGATCTGGTCCACCAACCCGGCACTGATGGGCACCACGATCCATGCCGACGAAGACCTGGACCAGGCCTTCGCTTCCAAGACTCCAGTGTCGGCCAGTTATCACAACGTCGACAAAAGCCGCATGGAGCAGAAGTTCATCACGCCCCCGGACTACATCTTCATAGAGAATTACATCCCGCTGTTCGATGCCGATGGCAATACCGTCACGGCGATGGTCGAGATCTACAAGGAACCCAGGGACCTGATCGATCGCATGGAGCGCGGCCTGGTACTGATCTGGCTGGCCACGGCCCTGGGCGGCGGACTGATTTATCTCGGGTTGTACTGGATCGTGCGCCGGGCAGCCATTTTGCTGGCAGTGCAACAAAAACAACTGATTACCAACGAAACCTTCGTGGCGCTCGGGGAGATGTCCTCGGCGGTGGCTCACAGCCTGCGCAACCCATTGGCGACCATACGCTCCAGCGCCGAACTGGCCCTGGAGTTCGACACTGGCCTGGCCCACAAGAACATCAACGACATCATCGGTCAGGTAGATCGCATGTCGAAGTGGGTCAGGGAATTGCTGCAGTCCTTACGCCCGCTCAATGATGACGCCGAGCCGGTGAACCTGGTGGCGGCCCTGCATGACAGCCTCATGGCCTTCGAGCATCAGATTGCCAAAGCCGGTGTGCAGGTGGTGTTCGAGCCGCAGGAGACGCCGATGGTGTTGAGCCAGCAGGTGCAGCTTACGCAGATCCTCAACAGCCTGTTGGCCAATGCCGTGGAAGCGATGGAACGGGGTGGCACACTGACCATTACCCTGGAGCCGACCGATACCCGGGGCATCGGCGTCGCCGTGTGCGACACCGGCAAAGGCATGAACGAAGAACAACGCCGGATGGCGTTCCGCCCATTCTTCACCACCAAGCAGGGCGGGCTGGGTGTCGGGTTGGTGCTGGTGAAGCGGATCATGGAGCGTTTCGGCGGCGGGGTAAGCCTGGGTAGCCGTGAAGGCGAGGGCACTTGCGTCCGTCTGTCGTTCAAGCGGATTCCCTGAACATGGGTGTGAACTTTCCCCGCTAGCGGGTACCAGGACCCAGTCGTTTCGCCGGTCGGGGTGCATCGTTGTTGATAAGCCATTGTTTTGTTATGTGTTAATGCTTTTGTATAAAAGTGTTATGGATCTGGCGAGCTCCTTGCAAAGCCACCACCACCTCCTTCATGACGTCGAGGCGGCTGGTGATGGACAGAAACGCGCGGCCCCCCTGCAAGTGGTTCGGCCTCCTGGCACCTTCGAGCGTCCTCCTGACAATGACGCTCGGCACCACGACGCTACAGGCCAGCCCGATCGATGACGAGCGACAGCCAGAACCTTCCGTCCCCTCGGCTTACTACGATGAACCGGCTGACGAAGCCGCGGCGCTGAACGCCATTTTGACCCTGCCCGAGGCCAACGCAGATTCCTTCGATTTGCCCGACGGCGTCAAAGGCAGCCGAGACACGACGCGCACGGAAAACATCCTGCCGCCTGCCATGCAGACCAGTTTCAACTACCCCACCAATGGCAAACCGAGCCCTCTCTTTGGCGCTCAGCCGTTCACTCAGCAGATGGTGTTGTTTGAGGCGTTCGGCCCGGACCTGGTCGGCGTGACGCGCCAACGGGATCTGGCCTGGCTCAACCGTTGGATTCGCGAACCGGACCGCATGCTCGCTGAAAAGGACCCGCTCGCGCTGGCACTGTTTGAACGTTTCGACAAAATCCCGATGCCCAACCTGCGTCTGGATGAGAATGCTGCGCAGTCAATTCTGGGGTTTTTGCAGGAAGAAACCGATCGCCAGCAACCGCTACAAGCGGCGCAGGTGCCATAGCGGCGAAATACTATCAGTGAAGCCGTCGACCACGATCAATGCCACCTACACTGATCCGAAACGTGACTGAAAAGGCTTGATGCAAGCACCCTGGACAAGACCCATGCAGATACTGAAACAACAAAAAGTACCTGCGCCGGACGCCCCGGCAGCAGAAGGCCAAAGTCGAAGTGGACAGTTCAATCTGCTGCGCTGGTTTTCGCTGGGAAGCTTTCTCATCATTGCGGCGGTGGCGATGGGGTTGGGTTATGTGTCCACGCGGTTTGTTGTCGATGAGAGCATCGAGCGTGATTCCATGCTGACTGCGCAATTCATTCAGGTCATCGGTGATGCGGAAATTCGCCACGCCGGCATCACCCTGAAAAGAACCATGGGCGAGATGCTCGATCCGCGCGAAGACAACGCCTATCCCGACGTAAACCCAGATGCCCGTGCCGCTGCCCGCATTGAGTTTCTCGATCACGTCGAACACTTGCCGGACACGCTGTTGGCGGTGGTGTATGCCCTGGATCGCACGGTGGTCTGGTCGACTAATCCACAGATGATCGGCATGCGCGTCGAAGGTGATGAAGAACTGGACGAATCCTTTGAAATGAAGGAACCGGTCTCCACCAGCTATCACCAGATCGACGAGGAACGCCCCGAACAGATGCTGTTGCGCGAGCCCAAGTACCTGTTCATCGAGAATTACATCCCGATGTTCAATGCCGACAAAAGCAAGGTCATTGCCATGGTCGAGATCTACAAGGAACCGGCGGACCTGGTGGAACGCATTCAGCGTGGCTTCAAGGCGATCTGGCTGGCGACCTTGCTCGGTGGCCTGCTTATCTACCTTGGGCTGTTCTGGATCGTGCGGCGTGCGTCCGTGTTGCTGCAGAGCCAGCAAAAACAATTGATCACTAACGAGACCTTCGTCGCCTTGGGAGAAATGTCCTCGGCCGTCGCCCACAGCTTGCGCAATCCGCTGGCGAACATACGCTCCAGCGCCGAACTGGCCCAGGAAATCGCCAGCCAGAGTGCGCAGAAAAACATCGGCGACATCATCAACCAGGTCGATCGCATGTCGCGCTGGGTCCGGGAGTTGCTGGTGTCGTTGCGGCCGATAAACGACGACTCCGAAACGGTGGACCTGGTGCTGGCCATTGATGACACCCTGAGCGCGTTTGACGCGCTGATCAGGCGCTCAAACGTGCACGTGCACTTCACACCGAAATCCTGTCCGCCGGTCGTCAGCCAACAGGTGCTGCTGACCCAGATTCTTAATAGCCTGTTCGCCAACGCCCTGGAGGCCATGCCCAAGGGCGGCATGCTCACTATCGCCATTGAACAACCCCGACCCGGACTGGTGCGCATGACCTTGAGCGATACCGGCAAAGGCATGAGCAAGCAGCAGCAAGAATCGGTCTTCAAGCCGTTTTTCACCACCAAACAGGGAGGGTTGGGCGTTGGCCTGGCCCTCGTCAAACGAATAATGGAGCGTTTCGAGGGCTCGGTCGAACTGACCAGCCAGGAGCAGGAAGGAACCCGCGTCTGTCTCAATTTCAAAGTGGCAACGGGAGGGGAATATGGAGCACAGCATACTGCTGGTCGAGGATGATGAACTCCTGGCCGAGAATATTCAGACCTACCTGGAGCGCAAAGACTTCGAGGTGACCGTCTGCCATTCGGCTGAAGAGGCGTTGGATAAACTGGGTGCGTTCACCCCTGATGTGGTGCTGACCGACAACTCGCTGCCGGGCATGAGCGGTCACGACCTGATCCAGAAGCTGCGCATCAGCGCGCCGGATCTGAAGGTGATCATGATGACCGGCTACGGCAACGTCGAAGATGCCGTGGTGGCGATGAAAGAGGGCGCTTTTCATTACGTCACCAAACCGGTGGCCTTGCCGGAGCTCAAACTGCTGCTGGACAAGGCCCTGGCCACTGATCGAATGGAGCGCACGCTGTCGTTTTATCAGGAGCGCGAGGCGCAGAAGTCAGGCGTACAGGCATTGATCGGCGAATCGGCGCCGATGCAATATTTGAAAAACACCATTACCCAGTTGCTCGACGCCGAGCGGCGCATGGCCAACACCGACCTGCCGCCCGTGCTGGTGGAAGGCGAGACCGGTACCGGCAAGGAACTGGTGGCCCGGGCGCTGCACTTCGACGGTCCGCGCAGCAAAGGTCCGTTCATTGAATTCAACTGCGCGTCGATCCCTTCCAATCTGGTGGAGTCGGAACTGTTCGGCCACGAGAAGGGCGCCTTCACCGACGCCAAGGACCGTCGAGTTGGTCTGGTGGAAGCGGCCGATGGCGGCACGCTGTTCCTCGATGAAGTCGGTGAAATGGACCTGCTGCTGCAAGCCAAACTGCTGAAGCTGCTGGAAGACCGGACCATCCGCCGGGTCGGCTCGGTCAAAGAACGCAAGGTCGATTTGCGGGTAATCAGCGCGACCAACTGCAACCTCGAACAAATGGTGCAACAGGGCAAGTTCCGTCGTGACCTGTTCTTCCGTTTGCGCATTATTTCGATCAAGGTGCCGCGCCTGTATGCCCGCGGTGCCGATATCCTGCTGCTGGCCCGGCATTTCCTGGCGATCCACGGCAAACGCTATGGCAAATCGCACCTGCATTTCAGTGACCAGGCTGAAGAGTTGCTGCTCAGCTACAGTTGGCCGGGCAACGTGCGTGAATTGCGCAACATGCTTGAGCAAACCGTGTTGTTGGCGCAAAGCGATACGATTGCCGCCCATCAGCTCAACGTCTGCCTGAGCCTGGTGGATGATCCGATCGTGCTGCAAGAACCCCAGCACCACGAACCGAGACCGGCCTACAACGGCACCGAGTCGATGAACCTGCCGGAAGTCGAGCGCGACATGGTGCGCAAGATGCTCGACAAGACCGACTGGAACGTCACCAAGTCTGCACGCTTGCTAGGCCTGAGTCGCGACATGCTGCGTTACCGGATCGAAAAGCTCGGCCTCGCACGCCCGGACAAACGCCAGTGGTGAGGTTTATTGCAATGTAGCCCCCTGACGGATGAGGCATTCGAGCACGCATGTGGGGTCGAGGACTTCCTGGTTGACGTAGACGCCACGTACCGGATCGTAGGAGCGGATGAATACCCGGACTGAGGCATCCGCGACGGTCGGTAATATTGAGTCGTGGAACTCATGCTGGCTGGCAATCGGGATGAAATCCTGAGGTGCGGTCGGGATGTATGACCGAGGCGGCACGGTGCTCAGGGAGGGCGGCACCGGGTGGGCGAAGGGCTGGTCGGCCCCGTAATAATTGAACTCACTGCTGTAGTCAGTGGTGGGTGTCAGGGTATCGTCCGCCTGGGCGCCGGTGAGGGCGGTCAGGCTGAGGGCGAACAACAGCGTCAGATCAGTTTTTTTCATGGCAACACCTGCGAAATCGGTTTTCCCGCACTTCCCCAAGGCCATTAACTATAGCTGCCCTACGGGCACGCGTTCGCGACGCCCGGATTACAACATTCCAACAAACGCCCAATGGGGTTTTTCAGCACCCTGATCTAGACTCGTGCCGGTCAACAATGACCCGGATTCTGGAGTGTGCAATGGAAATGCCGACCAAAGAAAATGCCATCGCCAGCAACCGCGATGCCTGGAACGACTCCGCCCGACACCACAAGGACGCGCCCGATTGGCAGGCTCTGGTGGAGGCGGTCAGTCATCGCGATTTTTGCTGCATCGATGACACACTTCGCGGTGTACTGGAGCAGGTCGGCGTCGATGGCAAGGACGTGGTGCAACTGGGCTGCAACAACGGACGGGAAAGTCTTTCGCTGTTTGCGCTGGGGGCTCGCAGCGTGGTGGGCGTCGACCAGTCCGACGCGTTTCTCGATCAGGCGCGGGAACTGGCTGGACTCTCACCCCATGAGCCCGAATTCATCGAGGCCGACATTCATCACCTGCCGGCTGAATTGCATGACCGCTTCGACGTGGCGCTGATCACCATCGGCGTCTTGAACTGGATGCCCGACATCGGCGAATTCTTCCACCATGTCGCGCAGACCCTCAAGCCCGGCGGTGCGTTGGTGGTGTACGAAACCCACCCCTTCCTGGAAATGGTCGACCCCGAGGCCGCCGATCCCTATCGTCTGGACAGCTCGTACTTTCGCAGCGAGCCGTTCGTGCAGGACCAGCCGATCGTCTACGAAGGCAAAGTCGACCAGCACACCGCGTCGTCCTACTGGTTCGTCCACACCCTGGGCGCCATCTTCACCGGCGCCATCGAGGCGGGACTGCAGATCAGCCATTTCAAGGAGTACCCGCATTCCAACCGCGAGGAACTCTATGACCGGTATGAGCGGCAGACGGCGCAGTTGCCGTTGTGTTTTACGTGGGTGGGGGTGAAGCGAGCAGCCTAGCCAGAAGAATCTCTCAAAGCACCGAGTGATTGATCGAATGACCTGGCTGCGCACAGAGATCGATGCCGAGGGCATGGATGACCTTCAAAACCGTATCAAAGCGTGGTTTTGCACCGGGCGCGAAGGCCTTGTACAGGCTTTCGCGACCCATACCCGAGTCCTTGGCAATCTGTGTCATTCCGCGCGCTTTCACCACGTATCCGATAGCACGAAGAAATTCCTCGTTATCGCCCTCTGCGAGCACTTGTGAGAGGTACTCGCTAATGGCTTCGTCACTGTCCAGCAGTGCCGCCATATCGAAAGTAGTCAAAGTCTGGCTCATGTTTAAACCTCCTTTGCCAATTTTTTAGCCCGCCTGATATCGGCGGTTTGCGAAGATTTATCACCACCGGCCAAAAGCACAATGACGACACTGTTTCGCAAAGTGAAGTAGACCCGATAGCCGCCGCCGACGTCCACGCGCATTTCGGAAACGCCGTCTCCCACCGGTTTGATATCACCCAGGTTACCTGCAGAGGCACGATCAATGCGACGAGCGATAGCAATCTTCGCCCGCAAGTCACGAACTGAGGCATGCCATGCCACGAAGATCATAGTTTGTTGAACAATATAATTCATTGCTCAAATGTATCCACTTGGATACGAATGAGCAGTCAGGCGCTTCCTTCGCCAGGGATGGCTTTTCCCATAGATGTGTGGGACGTATCACGCTCTCAGCAGCGAAATCACCCGGCCCTCCTGTAGTTGATCGTCGTCGAACACAAAATCTGCGTGCGCTGAAGATCCACTGTAGGAGTGAGCCTGCTCGCGATAGCTCTCTGTCAGTCACATCAATGCCGAATGTGCTGCCGCCATCGCGAGCAGGCTCACTCCTACATTGGATCGTCGTCGGACACAAAATCTGCGTGCGCTGGAGATCCACTGTAGGAGCGAGCCTGCTCGCGATAGCTCTCTGTCAGTCACATCAATACCGAATGTGCCGCCGCCATCGCGAGCAGGCTCACTCCTGCATTGGATCGTCGTCGGACACAAAATCTTCGTGCGCTGAGGATCTACTGTGGGAGCGAGCCTGCTCGCGATGGCCGCAACTCGGTCTGTCTATCGGATATCAGGCGCTAGCCGCCCCTGTTACCACTGGCCGTCCCGGTTTGCGCAGCGGATCAAGCCGTGAGCCGGTGTAGCGGGTTTCGCGGTAGAAGCGCCAGAGTCCGAAAAGGCTGTAGACGTGGGTAACGCGACCCTGTTCGTGGTAGCCCATGCGGATGTGCAGCTTCAGGGCAGGGATGTTGTGGGTTTCGCAGACGTCCACCACCTTGTTGCAGCCTTGGGCTGCCATTGCTGCCCAGAGGTCTACCTGAGCATCCACCGACAGGCTGGTGCCGAAGTAGGGGCGGGCCATTTCGCCGCCGAACTCGAAGAACTCACCAGGTTTGACCGGGAACCAGCAGCCGTAATAGTGACGGTCGTGGTAGTCGCGGGCGCTGCCCCAGATGAACGCAACAGCGTGGCCTTCTTCGTCCAGATACATGTGCCCGGTGTGACCCTCGGTGGCGAGTTCGGCCATGGTCCCGACGCGGTCACCAAAATGCTTGCCGAAGGCGCTGGCGTTTTCGGGGGTGATGGTCACCATGCGCACGCCCGAATAAGGACGCAATTTGTGCGGCGGTACCGGGCTGATCAGGTCCCGTTCCATCCATAAAAGCTCCCAGTGGAAGAACACGTAGCGTTTCCACAGCGTGTTGAACGTGCGGCTCAGGCCCTTTTGTTTTATGCGTTCGCGAAGCTTTTCGATGATGCTCATGACGCTCTCCTTAGCCAAGGCCAGGGTGTGGGTGGAAACGCTTTTGTTGTGTATAGATCAAGCTTGAAAGTTCATGTCAAAGCGCCAGCTTTGAATATGTTGCAATGTATGTAACTCATTCGAGCGCGGCTTCACCGGTCACCAAATGGCCGTTCAAAGCACCATAGGAAGCCCGCGGTACACCGTGAAGACGCCGCTCTAGAACAAGGGTTAGAGACTCTTCTGGCTGCAAATAGGCATCACCGAAATCAGCGCCAAGCTGAGTCGGATGAGCCACGATTTCCAGCACACCGTCGGTCGGCATGGCTTCATTTCGCAGGTCCACCGGTGTGCACACATAATCCGCGGTCACACCCGCCAGGCTCTGCAAGCGATTATTCAGCAAGGTCTTGAACACGCGCTTGGGCAAGCTCAGGTTTTGCCCCAGATTGCGCGCAAGGCGCACGGGCACCCCTTGGCTCGCGGCGAAACGGGCGACGATCCCACCAATGGGCCAGATGTTGTGAACGTGTTGATGGGAATCGATGTGGCTGGGCCGTACACCGTTGTCCACGCAGCGTTGCCATTGGGCGTTGAGCTCCTCCAGCACTGCGTCGCGGTCCCCCCGGCTGAGCCAGAGGCGATGGCGGGACAGGTTGAGATCGAACACCCCATGGCTGTCACAGAAGTTCCTTCGACCCAGAATCGACTGACTCAACGGACGCCCATACGTGAGGTTGAAATGCAGGCCGATCCGGTCCTTGAGCAACGGATGCTGGGCCATGACGCACGCCGCTTCGAAGGCCGGCATATTGGCCATGGCCGTGGCGGAGCTGATCACCCCCGCCTGGAAGGCGCCCAGGATTACCGCGTTTTCGCACGGGCTGAGACCGAAATCGTCAGCGTTGACTATGACTTGGCGAGGCATGGTCGCCCTCCCTGTTTGTGTCGGTTGGCTTCGTTGCTTTGACCGCTGCGGCAACGGGTGCCGGTGCAGTGGCAACGGTCGCTGCTGCCCGTTTGGCTTGCCATTTCTGCAACAAGGGTTTGAGCCGCTGCCAGAGTCTCAGGGCCAGGCCCAGCGCCAGACCGCTGGGGCGCCAGGAATAGAAACTCCAGCGCCAGTGTTCGAGTTGCCCGGTCATGCGTTCGTGCAGTTGATGGCTGGAATTTTCCAGGCTCACCCGCGAGGCATCGATCCAGCGCCAGTGCTCGTCCAGCCCCCAGCGAATCCACTCGTCGAGCAGCACCCGACCGCTGCCCAGATCGGCGTATTGCGGCAGGAACGCCAGGTTGTAATCGTACAACCGGCCTTGCTCCAGCAACCCGAGGCGGTAGCTGATGCAGCGCCCGTCCAGCTCCAGCACCACGACCCGCACCAGCCCCTGTTCGGCGAGGGCGGTGAAGGCTCGGTCCATCCATTGTCGGTGACGTTCGTCGGCGAAAATCCCAACGCCTTCATCGCCTTTCCAACTGACCGCTTCAACTTCACTGATGGCCTGCAACAATGGGCCCATGGTCGACGCATCGGGGGTGATCCGTCGAACCTGGGCACCACAGGCTGCGATGCGTTTGCGTGCGCGGCGCAGTTTATAGCGGGGGTCACCCGAAACTTCCTGGTGGTCCGCGTCGCTGATCACGTGCACCGGCACCCGACAGCTGAGGCGCCGTTCACCGGTCGAGCTGTGCGCCATCCACTCGGTCAGCACGCTTTCTTCACCGACCGGTTCCGACAACTCGTTGAGTTGCAGCAGGGCATGGGGAAGTTGTCGGCGGATCTCGATCAATGCCTTGCGGATATTCTCCGAGTCCGTTTTTGCAAGGAGCGCGAGGCGGTCGGCAAGTGGGTATCCAAGGTGATGCAGCACGCGAAACGGCAGCCTGGCGAAACGCTCGACGGAGGCCACCAACGGCAAACACAAGACCAGCTCATGACCCTGCCAGCCGAGCAACACATGCAAGCGTTGCCCGGTGGTCAGGGCCTGTTCGGATGCACGCATCCAGGCCAGTGTGTTGAACGGTGTGTGGTCCGTCACTCGCAGACGCAACGCTTCATAAGCCGTTTCCGGGAAATCAGCGGCGCACAACGAAGTGCGCCATTCGAATCGTGCTGCCATAGGGTCAGCTCACCGCTGCTGTGGCGGGTTCACGTGCCGGTTTGCGCAAGGCATCCAGGCGTGAGCCGCTGTAATGGGTTTCGCGGTAGAAGCGCCAGCGACCAAACAGCTCGTAGACGTTCATGATCCGCCCTTGTTCCTTGTAGCCGGTGCGTATGTGCAGCTTGAGAGCAGGGACATTGTGGAACTCACAGACATCCACCACCGTGTGGCAACCCTGGGCAAGCATGGCTTTCCACAACTCCGTCTGCAGGTCCATCGAGAGTGCGGTGCCCCAATAGGCACGGGTCAGCTCGCCGCCGAATTCGAAGAACTCGCCTTCTTTCACCGGAAACCAGCAGCCGTAGTAGTGCTTGTCGTGATAGTTGCGCGCCGCGCCCCAGATGAAGGCCACCGCATCACCCTTATCGTCCAGATGCATATGCCCGGTGTAGCCTTCACGGGCCAGTTCGGCCATGGTCTCCACGCGGTCACCGAAGTAACGGGTGAACGCCACGGCGTTTTCCGGGGTGATGCGCACTACCTGCAGCGGCGGGTAGGGCCTGAGTTTGTAAGGCGGCACCGGAGTGACCAGATCGCGCTCCATCCACAACAGTTCCTGATGGAAAAACACGTAGTGCTTCCAGATTTTACTAAGGGTGGCGCGCAAACCTTTTTGTCTGATGTGTTGGCTGATTTTCTGCAAAACGCTCATGTTATTGACTCCTGACGGTCTCGGCCGCGAGTGGAGTGATGCGAGGTGCGGCCAATGGCCGATTTCGCTATTCAATACTTGGCAATTCATGAGGCGCTCCAGCTGAGATTGAACAGGGTCCGTCCTGGCAGCTCGAAGCTGACGCGACCGTCCTGGCAACTGAAGGGTGCGTCGCGGGCGCGGTTGTCGGTACCGAAGTAGCTTAATGAACCGTTGGCCAGCGGACACTGGACTCCAGTCAGGGCCACACGCTGCAAGCGCGTGGCTTTATTGACGCCCAGAAGGCTGCGCTTCTTGTCCTCGGCCATGGCCAGCACGTCGACCTCGAAGGCGTCGTTATCGAGGAGCATCACGTCGTGCAGCCAATGCTGGCGGATGAACTGCTGAGCCAGGCCCACGGGCTTGAGCTCGAAGCGATCCTCGCCGAGGACACGCAACATGCCTTTGGGGTAGTTCGGTTCGTCGGCAGCCTGGAACCAGCTCAGCATCTCCAGCAAGCCATCCTGAGACGAGTTGATGACGACCGACGTCCACCACAACGATGCGAAGTGGGTTTCCTGATCGTAAGGACTGAGGCTGGAACCGCTGGACATGTTGGTCTGGTCCAGCAGCAAGGCTTTGCGCGGCCGGCCCTGGGCGTCGAGGCCGACCAGGTCGGCGGCGCGGCGCACGCTGTCACGGTAGACCCGTGTTGCCAGCAGGTCGCGAATCATCCATTCGTGCCAGGCCAGGGCATCGATGTTGTCGCCGGATTCGGCCAGCAAGCGTTTGGCCCAATCGATGCCGCGCTTGTCGGCGGCGTTGTCGGCAAACGGGCCGTTGACCAGTCGCGAACTGGCGGGCATGGCGATGCGCACGCCGGCCTTGGCATTGGCCGGATTGCTGCGCACTTGCCGGGCCATGCTGTTGAAGATGCTTTGGTAGTTGGCGTAGTCCGGGTAATTGAGGTTCGGCTCGTCGGCAAAACCGATGTAGTGCGTGCCTTTGCCACCCAGGGCCCGGGTCGACGCGAGCCAGGCGTCGAGCCCGGCGTTGCTCAGGGTGTCGGCGCGCAAGTCAGCCTGGCGCTGGCTCCCGGCCAACAGCGTGATGTCCTGGGTGATGCCGAAGCGGTCCTGATACAGCCGACGGAAATCATCTTCGTAGTGCGGATTCTTCGCCGTGATGTCGACGAAACTGTAATAGGTACCCGCCTGTGGCTTGAGTGCATCGAGCACTGCAAAACTCGATTCCGGCACCTTTACGTAGGGCAGGGCGATGCCCAGGTTCGGGGTCGGCCCCAGCATTTTATTGTGCAATGTCAGCCGGACCTGGCCATCGTCCTCGCGCAGGGGCTTGAGTTGCTGCGGATTCTGGGCGAAGAGGTTGGCGGTGCCATCTAGCCAGAACGCCACCTTGCCGCTGCCTTGCAGGCGCAGGCGCCAGACCTGTGCTTCTGTTGCGACGGGCAACTCGACCTTGTCGAACTGCCAATAACCCCGATACGGTTTCAGCGCCAGCGCCACTTGTTTGCCGTCGCCCACGCGCTGCGCTTGCAAGGCGCTGACACCGCCGTGGAACTTACCGGCCAGCACTGCGCGCTCACCCGGCGCTACCTTGAAGTACAGCTCATCGCCGTTGTGGGTTTCGGCGCTGAAATGCACCTTGGCCGGGGCGAACAACGCCACCGTGTGTTCGTCGTGTTCAACCCGGTAGCGACGGAAGCTGTAGCCCGGAATTTCCAGTTGATAGCTGGAGGCACTTGGGGTCAACGGCCAGCTCTGACTGCCGCGCGATTCGCTGGCGGCGATCAGGCGCTCGCCCTGGAGTTTGCCCTGGCCGTCGAGCAGGTACAGGCGTTCTTCGTTGGCATCCGCCTGCCACGCCGGCGCCCAGCGAATGGTCAGCGTGTCGGGACGATCCGGTTGCAGGTAAAGGCTGCCGTCGCGAATATCGGCCCAACGCATGGGCGCCGCCTGGGCGCTCAGCGCGAGGCCAAGGCTAAACAGCAGGACCAGGCGTTTCATGCCGACTTCCGTTGCAGCATGTGCAGCATCGGCGCCACATCGCTGGGCAGGATGATCAGGGTTTGCCAGACCGGCACACCGCTCAACCGGCAGTACATCACCAGCAGCGCGAGAGTCACCGCGAGGTAGGCGATGGACGAGGCCGCCGCCGCGCCGACAATCCCGTAGGCCGGAATCAGCACCAGGTTCAGCGCCAGGTTCAGCAAGGCGCCCAGCCCCATCAACAGCGAAATCGTGCCGGGACGGTTTTTGCCCAGCAAGTCCAGGCGCAGGATGCTCGCGTAGCACAGGCCCAACAGGCCCGGCAGCAGCGCCAGCAAGGCCGGATACGCCGGCTGATAGGCCGCGCCGAACAGCGTCACGATGAGCCATTCGCCGATCACCGCCATGGTCACGCAGGCGCCGAGCATCACCGTGGCGGTCAGGCGCAGGGCCAGAGGCGTCACTTTGTCGATGCCTTCTTCCTGTTGCAGCAGGCGTTTCATCAACGGCGTGGTCACGGCTTCCGGGACAATCAGCAGCAACTCGGCGGCGGCGCTGGCCATGGCGTAATGACCGAGCGCGGTGCTGCCGAGCAGGGCGCCGATGAACAGGTAATCGGAGCGCAGGATCACTTGCTGGAACAGCAGGTCGGGATGGCTGCGAGCGCTGTAGCGCAGCAGCTCGTTCTGGCTGGCGCGGTCCCATTGCAATTTCAGGGGCTGAGCGCGTTTGAGCCAGAACCAGCCTGCCAGTACCACCAGGCTGATGCCTGCCAGCCAACTGATCAGCGCTGCTTCCAGCGCGGCGTCTTTCCACATCCAGAACAAGGCGAGAAACAACAGCAGCGGCGCCAGGGATTCCACCAGGCGCAACGCGTTGAAGGCCACCACGCCGCCAGAGGCGTTGTGCAAGGTCAGCAGTCCGCTCTTGAGTACGGTCAGCGGCACCGCCAGCAACAACAGCCAGGCGAGCAGGCCCAGTTGCGTGGTGATGTCGAGTTCACTGCCGAACTCACGCACCAGGGCGACCACCAGCAAAGTCAAAAGACCCGCCAGCAAGCAACCGAACACCAGCACCTGACTCAGCAGCAACCCCATGGGGCGTTGCTTGGCCGCCTGAAAACCCACCGCCGAATTCAGCCCGCCGCTGGTGGCGGCGCTGATCAGGTCGGGCAAGGTGCTGAGCAGGGCAAACAAACCCCGTTCGCTCGGCCCGAGGATCCTTGCGAGCAACACGTTGCGCATCAGCCGCAAACCGATCATCGCCAGTTTGGTGCCCATGCTCAGGGCCAGATGCTTGAGGTAATGGCTGCGGCTCATGTGCGGGCCCCACGGAACAGGCGCCAGGACAGCAGCTGCGGATTGCGCGCCACCCGTTGGCTGACGCCGAAACGGGGCAGGTTCAAGGGGTCATCGGTGCCCCGATAGATCCCGGTGCCGGTGCCCAGGGCGAACGGGTAATCGTGATCGGCAACGTGTTCGCGTACCCGCGCATCGTTGTCGCCGTTGGGGTAGCAGTAGACCGGCAGCGGACGGTTGCAGCCATTGTGCAAGGCGTCGCGGCTGCGGCTGAGTTCTTCATGCAAACGCTGATCATCGAGGCCGGTGAGAATCGCATGGCTGGCGCCGTGGGGACCGAACCGCACCAGCCCCGAGCCTTCCAGCATGCGCACCTGCTGCCAGTCCAGCGCCTGGGGCAATGACTCGTCCGGGCACTCATCGGTCAGGCGATTCAAGTCAGCAGGGCTGAGGGTTTTCAGGCTGTGCAGAAAATGCAGCAAGGCCAGGCTGCGACGCTCCACATCCAGTTCATCGAAGGCCACCGGCAACGGCCGACCGACTTGTCGCAGGCAATCGATCAATTGCATCCGCGCCCGTTCACCGTGGCTGCCCCAGAGGGTTTCGCCGATGCTCTCCCACCAGAACCGCTGGCGGCTGCCGATGAAATCGGTGGAGAGAAAAATGCTCGCCGGCACCTGGTATTTTTGCAACAGCGGGAAGGCATTCAGCGCATTGTCGCGCCAGCCGTCGTCGAAGGTCAGGGTGATTTTCGGGCGATCCGATCTCACCGTGCCGGGTTGCAAGATGTCCATCAACGACACGCAATCGAAGTGTTTTTTCAGCCACACCAGCAAGTGTTCGAAGGCTTTCGGCCCGACACAGAGCTCATTGCGATGGGGCAGTTCGGCGGCGTGGTCGCTGGCCAGCACCCGGTGCAGCATCAGGATCACACCGGCGCCTTGCAGTTGATTGCGGCCCACTGGCGAGTTGAGATAAAGCCAGCCACTGGTACGTTTTAATAGTTGTTTGATCGCCATGGCTCAGTCCTTTCAACGGTTTTGCTCAGGGTTCCACTGGGCGTACCGCTGCCCCCGCAGGAACTGCCACAGACCGATACTCATCCCGGCCAGGGTCACTAGCAGGAACGCGGCGAGGCGGAAAGGTTTGGGCAGACGGTGTTGCGAATCCAGCAGACCGGCGATGGCCACGGCGTAACCGAGCAGTTGCGCGACCAGGCTCAGGCGATAGAAACCGTGTTCTTCCCACAGCCAGAAATTGCTCAGCAACAGCGGCAGCAACAGAATCGGCGCCAGACGGCGGATCAACTTGTGGCTGATCAAGGCAATCGAATACAGGCCATGTTTCAGCGGATTGAGCAGCTCGCTACGTTGGGCCAGGCTTTGCAAGCCCCCGACGGTAACCCGCTGACGGCGGCGGAATTGTTTGTCTGCTTCATCGACGCCTTGGTCAATTACTTGCGCTTCGGGCACATAGACAATGCGCTTGAACGCCACCGGCGCGCAGGTGCTGATGAAGAAGTCATCGTTGACCTCGGCCGGCACCTCCTGGAACAACTCGCGGCGCAGGGCAAGCAGGGCGCCGTCGGCGGAGACCATGCAGCCGGTGCGGTTTTCCACCCTGCGCAGCCAGCCTTCGTAATGCCGATAGAGACTGTCGCCGATACTCAGGCCACCGCCGGTGACCGGGATCACCATGTGCCCGGCGCAAGCGCCAACCTGGGGATCGCACAGCGGCGCCAGCAGGTGACCGAGGGTGTCGCGGGACCATTGGTTGTCGGCATCGGTGAACACCAGAATATCCCCGGTGCTCAATGCCACGCCGGCATTCAGGGTCGCGGCCTTGCCTTGGCGAGGCAGGTCGAGGATGGTGATGCGCGGGTCGATGACCTTGCGCGCACAGGCCACGGTGTCATCGGTCGAACCGTCGCTGGCCAGAATGATCTGCAGCGAGGCCGGCTCATAATCCTGAGCGAGCAACGTGCGCAACTTGTGTTCGATGTGCCGCGCTTCGTTGTGCGCGGCAATCACGATGCTGATGTTCATCGGTTCCGCGATTGCGTTACGCCGCGCCGCAAACAATGGCGCCAGCAGTGTCAACAGCAAGGGGTAACCGAGATAGGCGTAAACCGGCAGCAACAGGCACAACCAGAAAATGAATTCAGCCACGGGCAGGCCTCCTGGCTTTCCAATGACAAAAACTGAGAACAAACGCGGCACCGGCCAGATGCAGACGCAACCAATGCAGGCCCCAGAGTTGCAGGGTCAACAGCAGATCACGGTGTTTTAAGGTCTGGCGCATGCTCAAGGCCAGCGCCGGTAGGCTGGTCAGGAACAACATGAGCGCCGCATGGTGGGGGAAGCCATCGAGCAGGGCGGAGATTGCCAGGAAATCCAACATCCAGGCGGCGAGCGACATCAGCGGGAAGCGCAGCAGACGCATGCTCATCCCGTGACTGCGCAGTAACTGCAGATGACTGCCCTGACGCCAGAATTCCTTGCCCATCCATTCACGCCAACTGCACTCATACCCCCAATGCAGGGCGACGGTCTGGTTGACTGACAGCAGGCGCGCGCCCGCGTGGGAAAGGCGCATGGTGAAATCCTTGTCCTCGCCGGTGCGCAGGGTTTCATCGAAGCCGCCGACCTTGTCGAACCAGGGGCGGCGCATCAACAGGTTGGAACTGGGCAGCCAGCGCACCGTCTGCACCGTCTCGTTGTTCGGACGCAAGGTGCGACGTTGCCAGGCATTGGCATACCAAGGGGCTTCGGCCGGGGTGTGCAGGTCCAGTCCGAGGACGTCGACCTGAACCGCGGGCTCGATTTTCAACAACAGCGTGAGCCAGTCCTCGGGCATCTCGACGTCGGCATCGATGAAAGCCAGCCAATCGCCGGTGGCGATGGCCGCACCGCGATTGCGCAAGGCGCCGATGAGCACGCCCGGCAGCACCAGCACCTGAGCGCCGAATTGCCGGGCTATCTGCGGGCCCTGATCGTCGGAACCGTTATCGACCACGATCAGCTCGCATTCCAGACCGGCGGCGATGGCAGCGCGTTGCGCAGCCAGCAAGGTCCGAGCGATGTGGCGAGATTCGTTGTACATCGGAATAACAATACTGATGCGGCTCATGCCTTGGCCTCCGCGAGTGGGCTTTCTTCGGCTTTCAAACGCAGCACGCTGGTCAGGGCGAGCATGATCCACACGTACTTCTGATTGGGTGCGCTGAGGAACATCAAAAACAGTGTCAGCGACAGGAAACTCATGCTCAGGTGCGTCAGCAAATCCGCCTGTTCGCGGTTGCGTCGCTGCATCCATGCACGACGGGCGCGGACCAGGTTGTACAAACCGAGGCCGAGCATGCCGACGAACAACAGGCCGGCGGGAATCCCCAGCTCACTGAAGATTTCCAGGTAGGTGTTGTGGGCGCGGCGGTACAGGTCGCCGATCTTGCGGTTGGCCGAAAACGCCTTGGCATAACCGGTGGTGGCGTAGTGCAGCGGGAACGTCCCGGGGCCGGTGCCCAGCAACGGGTTCTCGCGGATCATCTCGCTGCCGACCACAATGTACGAGGCGCGGCGGCCGAGGGATTGGTCCTGGCTCTTGGCGCCGGCGCTCAAGATGCTCAAGGACTGAATGCGCTCGATGTAACCCTTGGGCATCGCATAAATGGCCAGCGGAATCACGATCACCAGGCCCAGCATGGCAAACCCCAAATGCCGTGGACGGATGCGTTTGAGCTCGAGGCGGTAGTGCCAGACGCCGATCAGCAGGCTGAGGAACAGCACCACCAGCCCCGAACGGGATTCAGTCTTGGTCATGCCGCCCAGCAGCAAAATGCAGCAAGCGACCCAGAAAATTCGATGCAGAAAGTGCGGGCTGCGCACCACCAGCAGCAAGGCAAGCGGCACGGCGAAGGCGATCAGCATGGCAAAGGCGTTCGGGTCTTCCAGCAGGCCGGCGGCGCGCCCCTGGTCCTGGTATTTGCTGGAGAACATCGCCAACACGCAGGTCGCCGTGACACTGAGGGTGACCATCTTGGCGAACAGGTCCATGTTCAGCTCGCGGCCGATCAGCAGGGTGATCACAAACAGCACCAGGCCGACACTCAGCTCCCGCAGATGCGCCATCGACATGCCCATGTTATCGGTGTTGATCACGCTCAGCAGGTACAGGACCATGAACCAGATCAGGTAGCGCCAGATGTTGCTGCGCAGGCGTTCGGAGGGTATCTGGTGGATGGCCAGTTGCAGCATCAGGATCACGGCCAGTGACGCGCCGAGGAACTTGGTGCCCGACAGCGAACTGTCCTTGAAGAAACCTTCGAACGGCACCAGCGCCGCGATCCCGAGCAAACCCCAGGTGGGTTTTCGGTAAAGCAGCGCGACACCGACCAGGCCCAGCACCGCTCCCGGCGCCAGATACGGATAAGGGCTGGCCAGCAAAGCGAGGCAGACCAGGCCAAACAAACTGACGATCGAGAGCGGAAAGATCACGCGCGTGCCTCCCGTGCAGTACGGAGATAAAGTTGCGACCAGCGTTCGGCCAGGGCCTTGAGGTCGTAACGGTCCAATTGCGTACGTTTTGCGTTGTCGATCAGGTCGCGGGCCATGGCCGGTTCAGTCAGCAACGAGCCGATCTGGCGGGCGAGGGCGGCGCTGTCGGCGGGTGTCGCCAGCAGGCCGTTGTGCCGGTCTTGCAGCACATCGGGGATCCCGCCGACGCCGAATGCCACCACCGGCACACCGGCTTGCATCGCTTCGAGCAGAATCATCGGCGTGCCTTCGGTGCGCGAGCTGATCACCAGCGCATCGAGTTGTCGCCACCACACACTCATGTCGGTCTGGTAACCCGGCAGGGTGATGCGGTCCTGTAAACCCGCTTCGTTGATACGCGCCAGCAGCGTCTCCCGTTCCGGGCCGTCGCCGAGCATCACGGCGTCCAGTTGCGGGTGTTGCCGGCAGAGTGGAATCAGCGCATCGAGAAAAAAGTCCGGGCCCTTTTCACTGCTCAGCCGCCCGACGTAACCGGCCAGCCAGCGCTGGCGTTTCGCGTGACGCGGCAACAGTCCGTCAGTCGCCGGCAGACCATTGGGAATCACCTGCAGCTTTTCCGCCCGGACGCTGGCCTGACGGCACAGCACGGCGATGCTTTCGGCAACGCAGACCACGCGATTTACCGACGCGGTGCGGCACAGTTGCAGGCTCAGCCAGGTGTAGAACTTCTGCTTGCGGCTGCGCGGTGTGAAACCGTGCTGGGTAATCACCAGCGGCAGGCGCAACAACGTTGCGCCCACCCAGCCAAACAACAGGCCCTTGAAGTTGTGCGTATTGATCAACGGCCGTTCCGCCCGGCGCTGGCGCAAATGCGCCAGTAATTCCCCCAACCCCGCGCAACCCCGGCAGTCGACCCCCGCCTGACGAAACCGCGCGATCAAGTCTGGCGGCGCATCGAGAAACAGCACCTGGTGCTGCCCCGGCGTCGCCAGGCAATGGTCCAGCAGCATCCGCTCAGCCCCGTAGAAGCCGCCGCTGCTGAGCAAATGAATGATCGGCAGGGAAGGGATGAGCGGCGCGTTCAATTGCGCACCCAATGCACGAGGCCAGGTACGGACCAGTTGCTGTGCGGATTGGTGGGTTCCACGTTCTGATCGTTGATCACCAACAGCACCGGCAAGCCCAGTTCGTGGGTGATTTGCGCTGGGTGTTTGAAACGGTGATCGAAGAACTCACGCACGTAGACCAGGGCAATCGCCAGCAAGAGACCGGTGAACAAGCCGAACGGAATGATCAGCATCGGTTTCGGGAACGCCGCTTCGGTGGGCTCATACGGCGGGCTGAGCACCCGTGCGTTGGACAGGTCGTTGTCCAGCGAACGTGCGCTGCTGCTTTCGGCGAAGCGTTGGGCATAGGTCGAGAACGCCGCGTGCAACGCGTTGATCTCGGTGTCCATCTGCCGCAGCTTGCTCTGGGTTTCCTGCAACTGGTGGATGCGCTCCTTGAACTCGGCAATGCGCTTTGTTTTCTGGTCGATCACCGAGCTGACAATCGCCAGATCAGTGTTGCGTTCCTGAATCCGGTTGCTGACCACTTTCAGAAACTGCTGACGGGTGCGGGCGATTTGCTCGCGGGTCAGCAACATCGGTTCGCTGCTTGGCTGGAAGATTGCCAGGTCGTTCATGTAGCGGCTGACCTGTGTGGTCAGGGCCTCACCCATCTGTTTGATCTCACGATCCTCGAACGCCACATTGTCCACGGTGGTGGTGAAGGTGTAGGGGAAGGTGTAGTCGTTGAGTTTCGAGTTGCTCGCTGCGGCCAGGCTGGTTTTCAGGTAGTCGAGCCAGCGTTGGCTTTGCAGCAGGCGATCGCGGTACAGGTTGAGCGCCTGCTCCTCGGTGTTGATGGCATTGAGGCGGAAGGTGATTTCTTCCTTCGGATCGGACGAGCCGACCGCTTCAAGCAAGCCCAGCCGAGTGCCTTCCAGGCCATCGAGACGCACCTGGTATTGCTTCTTCTTGGTTTCGTAGAAAGACTGCGGCAAATCGATCGATTGCAGTGCCTGACGGCTCGTCAGGTAGTTCTGCAGCAAGGCTGCGACAAAATGGGTGCCTTGGGTTGGATTGTCGAAGCTGTAGATGATGGAGATCACGTTGGAGCCTGGCAGGGTCTCGATTTTCAGACTGTCGATCGCCTGTTGGGTCAGGGCATCCAGCGCCGTGTCGCGTACCGGGTCGGTTTCCAGGCCCAGGGTGGCTTTCATCGGGTTGATCACGTATTCACGCAGCGGCGTGGTCACGTACTGTTTGAATGGCTGGGCCACCAGTTTGTTGAAAACGCCAGGGGTAGGCGTGTACTCACCCTTGTCGCGCAACTCGCTGATGGTCTGCCGAATCAAGGCCGGCGAGCGCAGGATATTGCTCTCGGTTTCCATGTCCGCCAGGGACGGTGGAATGAACGAGGCGTTCTCCTGGTTGAGGGAGGTTGTGGCGTCTCCCTGTGAGAGTTTTTTGGACTGCACGATCACCTGGGCAGTGATATCGAAGCTCTGTTTGAGCATCAGCGGCAGGACCAGCGCGATCACTGCAAAGACCAGGAAGACTCGTTTCACCAACTGCTTGTTGGCGAAAAAGATCCTGAAGAACTCGTGCAGGTAGTTTTCCTTTGGATTCATGGTCGGTCACCTGAGAGTTAGTTGCTGTCACTGTCTTTGTTGTCGACGCGGTAGCCGAAGCTGAAGCCCACGCCCTGGAACAACACCACGTCTGCCAGTTGCCGCGCGAGCTCACCGGCGCTCGCCAGTTTGGTCTTCGGCACATAGAGCATGTCGTCCGGTTGCAGGTACGCAATCTGCGACGCATCGCCGGCCAAAGCCTTTTCGACGTCGTAGCGCACGGCCTGCACCTGGTTGCCATTGCGGCGCATGATCATCACCGAATCGAGCCGCGCCTTGGTGTTGCTGCCACGGGCCAGGGTCAGCGCTTCAAGCACCGAGACTGGCCGGCGAATCGGGTAGGACCCCGGTTGGCCAACTTCGCCCAGCACATAGATTTCGTTACCCGCCGTGGACTTCAGCAGCACGTCGACGGTCATCCGCCCCGGCAGCTTCGCGTAGCGTTGGTTGAGGAAGGTTTCCAGTTGATTGACGGTCATGCCTTGCAGCGGCACGGCGCCGATTTCCGGGAAGCTGGCGTAACCGTCGGTGCCCACGGTGATCTCCCGGCTCATGCCGGTAGCGGGGTGGTTCAGGGCACTTTTGAGGTTCGACTCGTTGCTCAGCGGGCTGATGACCTGCACGGACAACTGGTTGCGGTTCGGCTGGAACAGCTGTTTGCGCTGGTAGGCGCGCTGGATTTCCTCACGTGCCTGTTCGGACGTCAGCCCAGCGATCTTCACCGAGGTGTTGGCGCCCGGCAGTTCAATGGTGCCATCGGGCAGCACCAGTTGATTGCCGTTGAGCTGGCTGGCAGCGGTGAAGTTCAGGCCGATCTGGTCGCCGGACTGGATGCGGTAGGCGTCCGAGCCGCTGGTGCTGATGTGAAAGATCACGTCCAGCACATCCTGTGGCCGCAAGGTCTGTTCGACCTTGGGCATGTCAGTGGCCTGGGCGTTGGCCGGTGAGGCCGTGAGGATATTCACCGGCATGTTCTGGGTTTCGGAAGTGCTGGAGCAACCTGCAAGCGGCAGCAACAGCAGGACAAGCATTTTGGCGTTCATGTCGTCATCCTTTTCTGATTGCTCACAGGTTTTTGTAGAGCCATTTCGGCATGTAGTACTTGCGCCGGTTGAAGACGCTGCCGACCAGTTTCGCGCCGGCCTGGGTCAAGCGCTGAACCGCCGCCTGGGCTACTTCCCACCGCGTGTCTTCGGAGCGCACGACCATGATCACGCCGTCCACCTGGGTACTGATGATCATGGTGTCGGCGGCGGAGTACACCGCGTCGCCGTCGATCACCACAAAGCGATACTGACTGCCGAGCTGATCGAGCAACGGGCCCAGGCGTTCAGGGGTCAGGTGCTCGGTGCCACGCACATACCGGCCGTTGGGCAGGATGTGGAAGGGCAGGCTGGAGACGTTCACCACGCAGTCCTGCAGCAGGGGCGGGCTCTGGGTGTTGAACAGCAGGTCGCGAAAACCGCGCTCCTTGGTCAGCCCCATCTGTTGCGTGAGGTTGGTCGATGACTGACTGGCATCGACCAGCAACACTTCACCGCTGCTCATTTTCGCCAGCTGACTGGCCAGCGCCAGGGCACTGGTGGTGGTGCCGGCGCCGGGGTTGGCGGCGGTCAGAAATAGGATCCGCAGATCTTGATCGAGCACGGTCGAGGTCAGGTTGGACTCGCTCGGGTTGGCAATGCTTAGGCTTTTGGCTGATGAACCGTCCATTTAACTCGCTCCGTGGCCGCTGAATACTTTGAAGGGGGTTTTCAACAGGATCTTCAGATCAAGCAACAGGCTCTGCTCGGCGATATAGCTGAGGTCCAACTCAACGCGCTGGTCGAAGTCGATGTTGCTGCGCCCGGAGATCTGCCACAGGCCGGTCATGCCGGGGTAGATGCTCAGGCGTGCAAGGTGATTGTCCTTGTAGCGGTAGGCGTTGAACGAGGTCGGCCGCGGGCCCACCAGGCGCATGTCGCCCATCACCACATTGATCAGGTTCGGCAGCTCATCCAGGCTGCTGCGCCGCAGGAAACCACCGATGCCGGTGATGCGCGGGTCCTTGTCGATCTTGAAATCGATCGCGTCGGCTCCGTGCTTGTTCAGGTGACGCAGGGACTCTTTAAGCTCCTCGGCGTTGGCCACCATGGTGCGGAACTTGTACATGCCGAATTTGCGACCGCGGTAGCCCGTGCGTTTCTGCACGAACATCACCGGTCCTGGGCTGCTGAATTTGATCGCCAGTGCCAGGCCCAACAAGATGGGCGAGATCAGCAGCAGAATCACCAACGCACCGAGGCAGGCGACCACGCGATTGGTGCGCGACAGCGTCCAGGGGCGACCGCCGTCACGGCCGGTCATCCAGCCACGACCCTGCATATGGATCGCGGTGTCGAGGCGCATTCGGTGCTCCGGGTCCAGGCGCTTGTCTCGGCGCATCTGTTGCATCGGCACCGTTTTTTCATGTCCAGTCATAGAATCCTCCGCTGAAGTTCAGCCGCTAGCGGCGCGTGGGCGATAGGCAGTGGGTAGTAATCGCGGAACCAGGCGATGAAGCGCCCGAGTCCTTCATCCAGCTCGATACAAGGCTGAAATCCGGTTGCCCGAGCCAGGTCGCTGGCATCGGCGCAGGTGTTGAGCACGTCGCCCGGCTGCAGTGGCAGCAACTCGACGAGGGCTTTTTGTCCAAGGTGTTTTTCCAGCAGCGCCAGGTAATCCTTGAGTTCCACCGGGTGCTGGCCGCCGATGTTGAAGATCCGCCACGGCGCCATGCTGCTGGCCGGGTCCGGTTGTTCACGGTCCCATTCGGCGTTGGCTTGCGGTGGACGGTCGATCAGGCGTGCGATGCTCTCGATGATGTCGTCGATGTAGGTGAAATCGCGCTGGTGTTCGCCGTAGTTGAACAACTTCAGTGGCTGCCCTTCGGCAATCGCCCGGGCGAACTGGATCGGCGACATGTCCGGCCGACCCCAGGGCCCGTACACGGTGAAAAAACGCAGGCCGGTGCAGGGAATGCCGAACAGGTGGCTGTAGCTGTGGGCCATCAGCTCGTTGGCTTTCTTGGTCGCGGCGTACAGCGACAGCGGATGGTTGACGCCGTCCTTCACCGAGTAAGGCGTGTGCTGGTTCGCGCCATACACCGAACTGGACGAGGCGTAGACCAGGTGCTTGACCGGGTGGTTGCGGCAGCTTTCGAGAATGTTGAGGAACCCGCTCAAATTGCTGTCGAGGTAAGCCCGTGGGTTCTCCAGGGAGTAACGCACCCCGGCCTGGGCCGCGAGATGAATCACCACCTCGGGCTTTTCACGGACAAACAGGGCCTCAATGGCAGGACCGTCGGCCAGGTCAACCGTCGCGAGCTGGAAAGCGCCAACCTGCTCCTGCACCCAATTCACGCGGTCGTGTTTGAGTTGCGGGTCGTAGTAATCATTGAAATTGTCGAGGCCGACCACCTGGTGCCCGTCACGGATCAACCGCAACACGCAATGGGCACCAATGAAACCGGCCGCTCCGGTGACGAGAATCTTCATGGCCGCGGCGCCTCGGGAACGATGTGCCGCAGGCCGATGCCGCTGTAGTGCAAACCGGCGGCCGCTACCTGTTCCGGGTTGTAGAGGTTGCGACCGTCGACGATCACCCGCGAACGCAGTTTGCTTGCCAGCAATTCAAAGTCGACCACGCGGAAGTTTTTCCACTCGGTGCAGATCACCAAGGCGTCGGCGTCCTCCAGCGTGTCGTCGCGGGTGGCGCACAGGTGCAGGTCATTGCGGTAGCCGTAGATGCGTCGGCATTCGGACATGGCTTCCGGGTCATAGGCCTGCACGCTCGCGCCTTCAGCCCATAACGCATCCATCAGGTAACGGCTGGGGGCTTCGCGCATGTCATCGGTGTTGGGCTTGAACGCCAGGCCCCAGATCGCAATGGATTTGCCGGCCAGCCCATCGGGGAATTGTGCTTTCAGTTTGCTGAAAAGAATGTGGCGCTGGCTGTCGTTGACGTCGGTGACGCTACGCAGCAAGCGCAGCGGCATGCCGTTGTGTTCGGCGGTATGCAGCAGGGCGCGCAGATCCTTGGGGAAGCACGAGCCACCGAAACCGCAACCTGGGTAGATGAAGTGGTAACCGATGCGTGGGTCCGAACCGATGCCTTTGCGAACCGCTTCGATATCGGCCCCCAGCAGCTCGGTGAGGTTCGCCAGTTCGTTCATGAAGCTGATGCGCGTGGCGAGCATCGCGTTGGCTGCGTATTTGGTCAGCTCGGCACTGCGGTTGTCCATGAACATGAGCTTTTCATGGTTGCGGCAGAACGGCGCATAGAGCTCGCTGAGCTGGCCGCGGGCTTCCTCGTCGTCGGTGCCGACGATGATCCGGTCGGGGCGCATGCAATCGGCGAGGGCGCTGCCTTCCTTGAGAAACTCGGGGTTGGAGACCACCCGTACATTGAGGGTGCTCTTGCCGCGACGAAGCAGTTCTTCTTGGGCGGTGGCGGCCACCTGGTCCGCGGTGCCGACCGGCACGGTGGACTTGATGATCAGGGTGCGATCGGCCTCCATGTAACTGGCGATCTGGCGGGCCACATTCAGTACGTGACTGAGGTCGGCCGACCCGTCTTCATCGGCGGGCGTGCCCACGGCGATGAAAATCAGCTCGGCGTGTTCGACCGCATCGCTGGCCTGGGTCGTGAACAGCAAACGGCCGGCCTTGATGTTCTCTTCCAGCGTGCCGGATAACCCCGGTTCGCTGATCGGCGGCACGGCCTGTTGCAGTTGCTTGATCTTGTTTGGATCGATGTCGACACATAAGACACGATGTCCGACATCGGCCAGTGCCGCTGCTTGTATCAGGCCGACGTAGCCCGTACCAAATACGCTCACGTCCATATTGGCGTGCCTCGTAAGACGGTTGAAAGAACTGAAATAAGACTGTCAAAAGGGGTATAGCCCAGCGTTGGGAAAACGTGTCAGCAAAATGACATGTTGCGCAGCTATAACAGCCCCATTTTTGGGGCGTTTTGCCATCAAGTGCTTGCCACTGCTGGATTTGCCGCGGTTTTGACGGGTTTTTCACAATTCGAAGAAAACGATAAACGGTCGTAGGGCTTGAAACACAAGGGTTGTAGCCGGTCAGGTGTGTCAGATTTGAGTCAACGTTTTTTTGACGCTTTGTGTAAAAACCCGACATTTCTTGCGCTTTGATGGCCCGGTGCTAGTGTCAAAAAATGGCTGACAATCTATTGGCCAACGGACGGCCGCGAGCATCGGAAATACTATGATTCGATATCTCAAAGAACTGCTCTTAGTTCTCTACTTATTCAAAAATTACGACTATTACCTGGAGCGCCTGAGCGCGTTGGGAATGGGTTTGCCGGTGCTGCTGTTTGGCGGGATGTTTATCGCGCTGACCGTGGCGCTTTTTATGACCGCGTACATTCGCCAGACGCTGATCCGTCATCTATTAGCTCTGATGATGTTTGTGTCTGCCGTGTTTTTCGATGTCTATACCCGCGTCACGGCCGACTACCTGACCTACAGCAGCTTCGTGTCGCTGGTGTATTCCGGCGGGTTCATTCAGGAGGCGGCGTACCAGTACCGCGACGCGATCATCAGCGGGGTGGTCGGCGGCTTGCTGCTGTTGTTCGGTATCGGGCTCAAACCGCGTCGGCGAATGCCGCTGCCCGGTGCGTTGCTGGTGGCGGCGCCGGTGCTCGGAGTGCTGCTGCTCAGTGCGGTGTTGTTCGTGCGAGCCGGCGAAGGCGCCCGTGGCCTGCCGATCATGTACACGCCGCTGGCCTACTTGAACCTGTTCACCTATGAAGCCCTGCACAACACCGTCGGCCCACGCGAGCCTGTGAGCCTGGCGCGCAACGACGCGCCGCCGGGGCACGACATCGTTCTGATCATCGACGAAAGCATTTCCGGCAACTACCTGGACATCAACGCCCCGTTCGGTGTGCACAGCAACCTCAAGGAACCGCGCCCGGGCGTCGCGATCTTCAATTACGGTTACGCCGCGTCCATTGCCAATTGCAGCGCCGACACCAACATCACCCTGCGGTACGGCGGCACCCGCGCCGACTACATGCGCATCAACAGCACGATGCCGTCGATCTGGCAGTACGCGAAGAAGGCCGGCCTGCGCACCGTCTACATCGATGCCCAGCGCACCGGGGGCAACTTGCAGAACCTGATGAACGACGCCGAGAAAAAGGACATCGACGAGTTTGTGCAATTCGACCAGGCCAGCGTGCGTGATCGCGACATGGCGGCCGCGGCGAAACTGATCAACCTGCTCAACGACGGCAAGCCCGAGCTGGTGGTGATCAACAAGGTGGGCGCGCATTTTCCGGTGCATGACAAGTACCCGGATGCGTTCATGGCCTATCGCCCGACCTTGCCTCGGGGCCAGTTTGTCGAGGTTGCGGACACCGCCAAGCGCGATGGTTTCAACGGACAGCCGGATGATTGGGTGCTCTACCGCAACGCCTACAAGAACACCTTGCTGTGGAACGTCGGGGAGTTTTTCTCACGGGTGTTTGCCCAGGCAGACATGAGCAATGCGCTGCTGATCTACACCTCGGACCATGGGCAGGACCTGCATGAACGGGGCAATCCCGGGTTGAATTTGCACTGCGGCGGTGATCCGGTGGCGGAGGAGGGCTTGGTGCCGCTGGTGGTGATTCAAGGGGATCAGTTGCGCACGCTGGATTGGCAGAAAGCGCTGGCCGCGAACAAGGATCGGTCGAGTCACTACAACATCTTCCCGACATTGTTGCAGTTGATGGGCTATGACCTGGCGGGGATCGAGGCAGTTTATGGCAAGCCGTTGAGTGTGCCGACGGCGGACGATTTTACATTCAACTATCGGTTCAATGCGCGGCTGGGGGCGAAGCCTGAGTGGAAGTATATTGATCTGAACAGCATTGTGACGCCTTCGCAGGCGCCTACAAGTGTTGCGGTGGGGCAGTGAGGTTTTTGGTTGACTGATCCGGCCTCATCGCGAGCAGGCTCGCTCCTGCAGGGGGGGGTGTCGTTCAAAAGTCCCCTGTGGGAGTGAGCCTGCTCGCGATGGCGTCAGCCAGATCAGAGAGAAGTTTTCGGATGTACTCTCGGCTATCCTAGGCGCTCTGACTTCAGCGAGCCTCCCTTCATGCTTCAGGTCCAAGGCGTCTTTAAAAGCTACGCCACTCCGCAAGGTCCTTTGCCGGTGCTGCAAGGTGTCGACCTGACATTGAAACCCGGCAGCAGCCTGGCGCTGATGGGTGAGTCGGGCAGTGGCAAGAGCACCTTGCTGCACTTGATCGCCGGCCTCGACAAGGTCGATCGCGGCAGCATTCAAAGCGGCGAGCATCGGCTGGACCAGATGAACGAAGGGCAACTGGCGAACTGGCGACGGACTGAAATCGGCTTGGTGTTCCAGCAGTTCAACCTGATCGGCAGCCTGCGGGTCGAGGATAATCTGGCTTTTCAGGCACGCCTGGCCGGGCGGCATGATCCGCGCTGGCAGGCGCACCTGGTGCAGCGGCTGGGCTTGAGTGATTTGCTGCGGCGTTACCCGGAGCAGCTCTCCGGGGGGCAACAGCAGCGAGTCGCTTTGGGCCGCGCCCTGGCGTCGAAGCCCAAATTGTTGCTGGCCGACGAGCCCACCGGCAGCCTCGATGAAGCCACCAGCGATGAAGTGTTGAAGTTGCTGCTGGAATTGCTCGACGACAGTCCGACCACCTTGTTGATGGTCACGCATAGTCATCGCGTTGCCGCACGGCTGGCGGAGAAGGTGGTGCTGCATCGCGGCCGTCTGGCTGGCGCGGGCGAACACTGAGGTGCGCGTCTTTCGCGAAACGCTGCGGGCGTTGCTCAGCCATTGGTGGCAGCACCCGGTGCAATTTTTCAGTGTGCTGACCGGGCTCTGGCTCGCCACCAGCCTGCTGACCGGTGTAGAGGCGCTGAACAGCCAGGCGCGTGAAAGTTATGCGCGAGGCAGTCAGTTGATCGGCGGTGAACCGCAGGCCAGCCTCAGTGCGCCCAGTGGCGCGACCTTTTCCCAGCATGTGTTTGTGGACCTGCGTCGCGCGGGCTGGCCGGTCTCGCCCGTGCTGCAAGGGCGGGTGACGCTCAAGGGCCATGAGGAACAACGTCTGCAGCTGATGGGCATCGAACCGGTGTCGCTGCCGGTTGGCTCGGCGGTGGCGGGGCGGTCGTTGGCGATCGAGCAGATTGTCGAATTTTTCACCCCGCCGGGCCGCACCTGGATCTCACCGCAGACCTTGCAGACGTTAGGTCTGCACGAAGGTGAACAGCCAGTGAACTCTAATGGCGAGATTCTGCCACCGCTGCACGTCCAAACCGATATGGCCCCCGGCATGTTGCTGGTGGACATCGGCTTCGCCCAGCAGGTTCTCGGCCTGCCGGAGCAACTGTCGCGCCTGTTGTTACCCAAGGATTTCAGCGCCGCACTGCCCGATCAATACAAAGGCCAGTTGCAGCTCAAAACCAGCGGTGAAGAAAACAATCTCTCGCGGCTGACGGAAAGCTTTCACTTGAATCTCGATGCCTTGGGTTTTCTGTCCTTCGTGGTCGGCCTGTTCATCGTTCACGCCGCGATCGGGCTGGCGTTGGAGCAACGTCGAGGCTTGCTCAGAACCCTGCGCGCCTGTGGGGTCAGCGCCCGAATGTTGATCACCTGTCTGGTGGTTGAACTCGGAGCACTGGCGATGATCGGCGGTATTGCCGGCGTCGCCAGCGGCTACCTGCTGGCCAGCGTATTGTTGCCGGACGTGGCCGCCAGCCTGCGCGGTTTGTACGGCGCCGAAGTGGCGGGGCAGTTGAGCCTCAGTCCGTGGTGGTGGTTCAGCGGGGTGGGCTTGAGCCTGCTGGGTGCGCTGCTGGCCGGGGCCAACAGTCTGCTGCGGGCGGCGCGCCTGCCGTTGCTGGCCCTGGCCGATCCGCAAGCCTGGCATCAGGCTCACGCGCGCTGGTTACGGCGTCAGGGTTGGGTCGCGGCACTGGCCGCTGTCATCGCGCTTATCGCCTTGTTCCGGGGGGACAGCCTGGCCAGTGGTTTTGTGCTGATGGCAACTCTGCTGATCGGTGCCGCACTGGCCTTGCCGGTGGTGCTGAATCTGGTCTTGAACCTGGCACTGAGCCGCAGTCATTCGGTGCTCGGCCAATGGTTTCTCGCCGACTGCCGTCAGCAACTGCCGGCGCTGAGCCTGGCGCTGATGGCGCTGCTGTTGGCGCTGGCGGCGAACATCGGTGCCGGCAGCATGACCGCCGGTTTTCGCCAGACCTTCAACGACTGGCTCGAACAACGCCTGACCGCCGAGCTTTACGTCAATCCGCAAAACCCGGCCCAGTCCCGAGAGCTGCACAGCTGGCTCAAACAGCAACCTTCATTGAGTGCCGTGCTGCCCAACTGGCAGGTATCGATCCAGCTGCAAGGCTGGCCGGCGGATATCTTCGGCGTGATCGATCACCCGACCTATCGCCAGCATTGGCCGCTGCTGGAAGCCTTGGGCGACAATCCCTGGGACCGTTTGGCCAAGGACGATGCGCTGATGCTCAGCGAACAACTGGCCCGCCGGTTGAAGGTGCGGCTCGGCGATCATTTGACCATCCCCACACCGGGCGGCCCGTGGTCACCTCGGATCGTCGGGATTTACGCCGACTACGGCAATCCCAAGGGGCACCTTCTGGTGAACGCCAACCATTTGCTGCGCGGGTGGCCGCAGCTCACGCCCAATCGTTTCAACCTGCGCATCGAGCCCGCGTTGATTGCACCATTCCTCAAAACGCTGCAAAGCCGTTTTACCCTGGACGACAGCCGTATCGTCGATCAGGCGCGCCTCAAGGGCTGGTCCACGCAGGTGTTCGAACGCACCTTCGCCGCCACCGCCGCGCTCAACAGCCTGACCCTGGCCGTCGCCGGTGTGGCGTTGTTCATCAGCCTGCTGACGCAGAGCCAGAGCCGCCTCGGCCAACTCGCGCCGCTGTGGGCGCTGGGCGTGACGCGCCGGCAATTGATGCTGCTCAACCTCGGACAAACCTGGCTGCTGGCGGTGCTGACGCTGGTGCTGGCATTGCCGTTGGGGATCGCGTTGGCGTGGTGCCTGGACACGGTGATCAACGTGCAAGCGTTTGGCTGGCGATTGCCGTTGCGGGTGTTTCCGTTGCAGCTGCTGCAATTGATGGGGCTGGCGTTGCTCGCAACGTTACTGGCGTCGGCGTGGCCGCTGTATTCGCTGTACCGCACGCAACCGGCGGACCTGCTGAGGACGTTTGCGCATGAGGATTAAGGTCGGCGTGTTGCTATTGGTTTTGTTGAGCGGCTGCGACAACCCCGCGCCTGACGAGAAGGGCTTCGCAGGTCTGGGTGGTGACGCCTCCGTATTCACACCGGTAGTGCCCGGGCGAGAATTCAGCTTCCCGGCAGATCACGGTCCTCACGATGGCTTTCGCATCGAATGGTGGTACGTCACCGCCAACCTCAAGGACGACCAGGGTCGCGAGTTCGGCGTGCAATGGACGTTGTTTCGCAGCGCGTTGAAAGCTGTCCCGGAGCAGTCGGGTTGGGGCAATCAGACCATTTGGCTGGGGCACGCAGCCGTGACGTCGGCAACGGCCCATCACGCGGCCGAACGTTACGCCCGTGGTGGCGTTGGACAGGCGGGGGTGAGTCTCGCACCGTTCAATGCCTGGATCGACGATTGGCGCTTCAGCAGCCAGGGGGCCGACGCCTTGGCGGACCTGCAACTCAGCGCGCGGGACAAGGGCTTCAGCTACCAACTGCGGCTAACGTCCACCCGCCCGCTGGTGCTTCAGGGGGACAAGGGTTTCAGTCAGAAATCCGAACAAGGGCAGGCGTCGTATTACTACAGCCAACCGTTTTTCCAGGCCAGCGGCGCGCTGGAAATCGACGGCAAGACGTATCAGGTCAGCGGTCCGGCCTGGCTCGATCGCGAGTGGAGCAGTCAGCCACTGACTGCGAACCAGACAGGATGGGACTGGTTTTCGCTGCACCTGGACAGCGGCGAACAGGTCATGCTTTATCGCATGCGGCAAAAGGACGGCGCGCCTTACCTCACAGGCACGTGGATCGATGCTCAAGGCCAGGCTCAGTCATTGCACGCCTCGGACATCAGCCTCACACCGCAAGACACCGCCAAAGTCGCCGGGCGTGAAATGCCGGTGCGCTGGGCGATCAAAATCCCGGCCAAACACCTCGACATCTCCATCACCGCCCTCAATCCCAACGCCTGGATGGATTTGCGCATTCCTTACTGGGAAGGCCCCGTGCAATTCAACGGCGGCACGGGTTATCTGGAAATGACCGGGTATTGAGTCGGAACTCTCGGTTCGGCGACGGCCTCCTAAGTTAACAAGCCCATTCAATGGAGCCCGTCATGAGCGAAGACCTCAAACCACCTGACCTCGATGCCTGGCAGCGCCTGTTCGAAGACAAGGCCTACTGGCAGCAATCCCCCGACGCCCACTACAGCGAACTGCTGCGGGTGGCCGACGACTTGCTGGGGCAGGGCGCCATTGACCTGGAACAGTGGCAGACCTTGAAGGCCAAGGCCGAGCAATCCCACAAAGACTCGCCCGCGGTGAACGTTGCACAAGAAGTCGATGATCCCGAAGCCTGAGGAGAACCACCATGAAACCCCAATCCCCCGACACCGCCGAACACCCTGACGATCCGCGACCACCCGGCGAAGTCGAACGCGACAACGATGCCCTGCGCCCCACCGATCCGACCCGGCGCAAGGAAAGCGGCAAGGGCACGCAAAGCGGTGAATCCACCGCGCAAGAAACTGCAAAAAAACCCTGAACTGCGTCTATGCTGAGTTGCACAGTCGGCGCTGACCCTCGGGCCAGAGCCGTCTGCTGCCACCCAATCACAGGGAAAGTATGCTTATGAAACTCCACGCACTGACGAAAGCCATCACCCTCGCTACCTTGCTGTCTGCCACCAGCCTTGGCGCCATGGCTGCGGATATTCCGCTGTCTGCCGTTGTGGAAGCGGATCAAGTCACCACCAAAGTCGTCTCGGTCGACGCGGCTAATCACCGGGTTGTCCTGGAAGGGCCGGAAGGCCGTCAGGTCCATGTACAGCTGACCGATAAGGCGAAAAACCTCGGTAATCTGAAAGTCGGCGATCAAGTCGACATCAAGGTCACCAGTTCCGTCGCCGCCCACCTCGACACCGATGTCGACAAAGGCTTGCCAGGCACCATCGAGCGCACCGGCGAAGCCCGTGCCGCCCCCGGCAGCGACAACCCGGGCGGCGAAGCCTACCGTCAGGTGCAGGTTCAGCTGAAAATCACCAAAATCGACTTGAAGAAAAACCAGCTGACCTTTGAAAATCCTGCTGGCCAGTCCAAGACCATCGACGTTGTCCGGCCCGAAGTTCAAGCAAAATTGAAAGACCTGAAAGTTGGACAGAGTGTCGTCGTGACCTACACCGATATCCTCACAGTGACCAGCAAACACTGAAGTTGAGTATTAGCTCTATATATTGATTGTTCTCGTACAGTTTTTTTGTATAAGAACAATCAGTTTTAATGGTCGAACTGGTGAGTTTTTGTTGTCGTACAATTAATATTTAAGATGACATTTAATTAATGTTGTATCGATAAATTTCATGATTATGTATGCGGACAACTTCGCCAACTTCCATTAAAATACTTCCCGTTCGCCCAGTGGCAAGGCTCTTTACCAGTGCATGGATTGCCGAGGCCATTACACTGGGCGAACACCTCCCAGGTGCGATACGCACCTGCAGCAATACGTCAACGCCGAATCCCGCTTGCCGTTTCGCTACCTCAAACACACCTCCAAGCTGACCCGTAAACTCGGCAACTCCGATATTTTGCGCTGCAACACAACAAAGTCATCAACCTCAAACAGGCCGTGTCATCAATTACGGCATAGTCATCGCGTCGGGTGAATACTTTTCCCTCTGCCGCCCGGTCGGCCGACTGACCCGCAAACGCGGCGTCGAAGGTATGGACCTGTCATTTGGTAGCAATTCAGTCGCCGCCTTTAGTGGTGGAGCGGTCAAACCACAGCTTCGATCGGTTTCCTGATGAAGGTCGGGTACTGCCATTCGGTTCAGGGGCGGCGATTTTTTATAACTACGTTGATCTGGTATTGCATAACCCGACGGATCGGCATTTTCAGTTGAAGTTGAACGTGGGCGAGCAGCAGTTGGAAGGGGAATTGTTGTGTGATCGGGTGCGGGGGGGGGGGTGGTATCACATTTATCAGGTTGGGCATCGGTTTTTGCGCGAGGGTGGGCGGGTGTTTCGGGGGAATGAGATTTGGCGGGAGGTGCGGAGTAAAGGGCAGGGGAGTGAGGTGTTGGGGAATGAGCGGCTTTATAGGAATTGGGTGGTTGTTAAGTGTGAGGTTGGGGAGAGTTTGTTGGTGGTGAATGGATGAAAAACGGGTGATCATAAGATCTCACGTTTTTTGTTGTTTAAATTTGTGCCTGTAGAAGCGGATACAGGCGTGCTTGAACACTAAATTTTTCTTAATATTTACGAGCTTCAAGCGAGCCAATTTTGGCGGTCAGTGCCAGGATAAATGCTTCTTCCGACGCGAACCGGGAAGTTTCCAGTAACTCTAAGAACCACTCTGCATTTAGCGCAGAGAAAAGTTTCAACCATTCAGCATTATTGGCCTTGTGAGCTGGGACAGCAGATCCACCCAATCCATGTCCCTTGCCTTCAAAAAAAAGAAAATAGTCATCGGCGTAACAATACCCGATCAACTTTGGCCACTCAGAACTATGGGGGAGCTCCGGTACAAGATCCTTTTCGGCAATTACGTAATAATTTCGGACCTTGGACTCCTGAGGTAGGCGGGAGCCGGAAAGCCAGATAAGGCATTGGGTCGCCCTGTCAATGTCGTCCATCCAGGCAGATTCTTTTTTATCCAGCTCAATAAATGCCCCACCTGATTCCTTAAGATAGAACATCATCCAACCCTCACGTCCTTCGTTGACGATCAAGTAGCTTTGTCCATAACCTTCGACAGTGAGTGACCAGCAGCCGAAAAATACTCGCTGGCCCGAGAATTCGCTAATGGTGAAGCCGGCACGCTGAATTGCATTTTTCAGTTCGGAATAAGGCATCGGTAGGCTCCCGTCATGAAATAAATCCGTCTATTTAACCGCTTTTTCGGAGATATTTATTGTTAAAGATTCTCTAAATCAGTTGGTCCGCCATCATTAATCAGCTTTGATAGTCGCCTGTTGTAAAGCTCGATGTCCTGTGCGTTCGTCGTTTTGTTTATTTCTTGGCGCAGGAATTCCATACATTTAGATATTGTCAGTTTTTCCTTGCTAGACATATCCCTGATTAGGTCAAATCCATTTTCCGATAAGGCTGGAACCTTTTTTCGCATATAGTAATAGCACCCTATATTTTCGAGAAGGTCGTTCACGTCTTCTACGTTGCTGTCTACAGTCATTACGTATTTTTCAAATGCATTTTTTAGGACTGATACTGGTTTTTTTTGTGTGTTGAGAAAGCTGCAAAGCCCTGCCAGTTAATGATGTGTAACTGAGTTCTCCAGTCAGGATCTCTTGTGAAATAAATGCCGGTACCTCTGAAATACTCTGGGAATTCATCTCTGTTTAGCGCCTTTTCAAAATTACTGATCATTGAAGTTGTTCCCAATCATCAAATTGGCTCAAAATAAGAAAAATGGAACGAAAAATTGGATAGATTTATTTTCGAGTGCAGAACATAAATCTGTTCAATTTTGTAATTTAAAGAGCTTCAAGATCAATGGTGCAGCCATTTCGTTTTAGTTTTTGAAGCTGTTGCTCGAATGAAATCATCTGTAAGTCTTTGGTTTTTATATCGTACTCTTTTCTTAACAATTTTATTAGTTTTGCTATGTTTTTCTTGCTTTCGTTATTGATCTCGTCAATTAGGTCGTAATTGTCCGCCGATAAAAAAGGATACATGCTTCTTGCTGAGTAGTAGGCCGATACATTAGCAAGTAATCCGACTGCGTCCTCATAGTTTTCTTTGAGGTATTTCACATACTCTTCAAATATATTGGTCAATAAGCTTTGTGCGAATTTCTGTGTTTCTAGAACGCTGCACATTCCCTGCCAGTTATTTATATGTAAGTGGTCGCCCCACTCGGATCCTCGAGCGAAGTAAATTCCATTTCCTTTAAAGAAGTCGGAAATTTCATGTTGGTCCAAAGCAGTTTCGAATGTAGTTTTCATTGGAGTTTTTCAATGTCCGTGAAGTTGCTAAGTAATGTGTCTAGGTTGCTGTTGTGCGTGATGCTCTCTGATCCGATTAAAGCTGCTTCTTTTGTTCCGCTTTTGGTGTGTCCTCCTGGAACCCATTCGTTTGGATAGGCGCCACGTTCCTGCCCATTCGGCATTTCATATCTGAATCGTGGGTCGTTAGGTTTGATCTTTACTATGTATATAGTGTCGCGCGACAGATCGTTTGATCCGAGATTTAGCTCTTTGTTTAGTACTTTCCAGTCGTTACCTGCAGCTCGATATTTGGCAACTACATCGTCCATTTCTGATGTCAATCCTACGAATTTTCGCGGTGGCAGATTTGCGTGACCGCCTTCGATCCAACTTTTGATCGCGATGAAAGAACCACCCTCTTTTGCAAAAAGCTCCCGGTGAGCGCTGATGTAACTGTCTGGTAGGTAATCACCAGGATTCGGCGGTCGGTCAGCCTTATTCATGTCAATAATTTCGTCGAATTTTTCCTGACTCATTGGCAAATGATCAGGCTTGGTCGCATTCGCAGAGTTACTAGGTATCTTGCAATCAGGCCCCGGACATCCTGAACTCAACCCCAACGGATCCACCCACCCCGTAGGATTAGGCACGTACTGGTAGTTATTCAACCCCCCAGCCAGCTTGATCGGATCCGGCGTCAAATACCGCCCGGTCCCGGGATTGTAGTAGCGATGCCGGTTGTAATGTAAGCCCGTTTCCCCATCGAAGTACTGACCCTGGAAGCGCAACGGGTTGTCGATTTCGGCGACGTCGAGGGTGGCGAGGTTGCCGTAGGCGCGGTATTTCGCCGACCACATGATCTGGCCGCTGTAGTCGGTGAGTTCCTGCGGGGTGCCGAGGTGGTCGAGTTGGTAGTAGAACGGCTCGGCTTTGAGCGGGCCTTCACCATCGAGCATGGCCAATGGGCGGAAGGTGCCCGGTTCGTAGATGTAGCTGCGATAGCGGTTGTCGGCGCTCTCGGCGATGAGGCGTTCGCCTTGCCACAGGAATTGCGTGGTGTGGCCATCGACGGTTTTGGAGATGCGGCGGCCAAAGGCGTCGTATTTGTAGGTTGCATTGCTGCCGCCGGGGAGGCTGACGCCGATCAGGCGGTGCTGGCAGTCGTAACGGTATTCGGTGACGAGTTTCTGGCCGGCTCCTCGACGTTCGCGCGCCAGGTTGCCGTAGGCGTCGTAATCGTAGTGGCGGTCGCCCTGCATGAGCAGGCGGTTGCCTTTGACGTTGGCCAGGTTTGCGGTTGGCTGGTCGCCCTGGCCCAGGAGGTTGCCCGCCGGGTCGTGGGCAAAGCTTTCCGGGGTGGTGCCGCGGACGTTGATCAGTCGGTCGAGCGGGTCGTAGTGGTAGCTGCGATTGCCTTTGCGGCTGTCGTCGATGCCCGCAAGGTTGCCATTGGCATCGTAGGCGTAGCGCCGCTGGAACAGGTTGCGATCTTGCTGACCCACCGTGTGGGCTTGCAGTCGGCCTTGTTCGTCGTACTGGTATTGGCTGAGCAGCAGGCCTTGTTGACGTTGCTGCTCGCGGCCGGCGCTGAACTGGTGAGTGGTCAGGCGCGAGCCGTTGAGGTCGATGCTGCTCAGGCGACCGCCGGATTGGTGGCGGTAGTCGAGTTTGCTGCCGTCGGGGAGGCGGCAGTGGCTCAGTTGGCCGAGTTTGTCGTACTCGTAACGCGTGGTGCCCCAGCCTTGGTGTTCGGTGATCAGTCGGTCTTGCAGATCGTATTCGTAGGCGAGAGGCCAGTGGCCGTCGTCGACGTTAACCAGGCGACCCAATGCATCGTAGCTGTAGTGAATTTCTTCGCCATCGGCCAGGGTTTTTACCAGCAAGCGCCCAGCGGCGTCGCGCTGGTACTCGGTAATCAGTTCGCTACCGTCGTCGCCAAATTCGGTTTTCTTCAGCAGTTGGCCGTTGAGGTCGTACTCGTAAGCGGTGCGGCGACCGTCGAAGCCGGTTTCCTGCTGGATCAGGCCGTTGGGGTAGTAATCGAGATGGTAGTGCTCGCCACGTTCGTTTTCGATCTCGCTGAGCAACAGGCGCGAGTTGTCGTAGTGGTAACGCAGTTGGCTGCCGTCCGGGTTGATGCGACGGCTGACCAGATGCAGGTTATCCGCATACTCGTAGCGGGTGACGCGGCCCAGTTCATCGCGTTCGGCGGTGACTTTGCCGTAAGCGTTATAGGTGAGCGCACGGGTTGCACCGCCGGGCAGAGTGATTTGCGCGAGGCGGTTCGCGGCGTCCCATTGATAGTGGGTGATCGCACCGCTTTCATCCTGACGCGTGATCTGTCGGCCCAACGCGTCGTAGCGATACTTGCGCTGGCCGCCGTCGGGAAGCTGTTCTTCGAGCAGTTGGCCAAGGTTGTTCCAGCCCAGTTGGTGGCGACTGCCATCAGGATGACGAATCTCCAGCAGACGGCCCTGGCGGTTGTAGCTGTAGTGGGTGGAGTTGCCGTCCGGGTCGATTTGTTCGGTGATGTCGCCCTGATCGTTGCGCCAGTAGGTCCAGGTGGCCGGACCACGGTTCACTACACGGACGAACCCGTGGTAGTACTCGTAAGTGGTGGGAGCGTCTTCCGGTGGAATCACCGCGACCAGTCGGCCGGCTTCGTTGTACTGGTATTCGGTAACTGCTCCGAGTGGATCTTTTTCGGCAATCAACCGGCCCTTGTCATCGTAGGCCTTGAGGTGTTCGGCACCATCCGGGTCAACCTTGGCGACCAGTCGAGCCTGATCGTCGTGGGTGTAGATTTCTTCGCTGCCGTCCGCGTTGGTAACCGTGACGCTGCCCTTGTCATCCCAGGCGTAATGCGCGTCCATCTGCGAGAAGCTTGCCCAGTGATGGATGCAGCGTGCCGACTTGCCTTCCTTTTCCCATTCCCAGTAGAAACTCGCGCCACCGGCCAGTTGGCGCTCAAGAATGACGTTTTGATCGTTGTAGGCGTAGCGTTCTGCTTCGCCCGCTGCGTTTCGGGCTTCGATCAGGCGGTGCTGGGCATCGTAGCCATAGGTGACCAGAGTCTGAACGGTACTCCAGGCATCTTCCAGATTGTCCGCCGGGCTGAACTGCTGATAGTCGATGGCAACGATGTGCCTGCGGTCATAACGCACGAGGAGGGCGCGACCGGCACCGTTATCGACACGCTTGATTCGCCCGTGGATGTCACGGGTGATGTGCAGGCGATTGCCGTAATCGTCGCTGATGGCGATTAGCGTGGCGCCCTTGCTGTTGTAGCGGAAGTGGTAAAACTGCTTGCGTTCACCGGCCTGTGTGAGCACCAGCTCGGAAGGGTCGTCACCGATGAAAATGGCCGCTTCCGAGAGGCTATTGGTGATCGCTGGACGCTGCACGCTTGGCAGCGGGAACGTGGTGACACGGTTCTCATGGTCGGTCCAGAGGACTTCGTCGTCGTGGATGTCGACGCGTTGGGCCAAGGCATGGCTCCAGCCGTAGCCGAGGCCGCAATCGATTTCTGCGGCGCTGGTGCGATAGAGTCGCGTCCAGCTGAAGGGCAGCAAACCGCCGAGTTCGCCATCGGTCAGGGTCAGCAACTCTTCGCCCGTAACCATCGACACGGGGCAACCATTGGTGCAGGTTTTCTTGGCGCAGGTGGCGCTTTTATCGTCGGGCGTCTTCGACTGCGTCGGAACGTCGTCGACCTTTTCCTTGGGTGTGAGGGTGGTCTGTTTTTCTTTCTTGCCACGCGGAAACGAAGAAGCGTCTTTCACTTCCTGCTTCGGCGTATCCGTGGTTTTCGGAACCTGACTTTTGGACCCGTTGGCGGCAGCCTCGTCGATTTTAATCGCCGCCGTTTTGGTAGGCTTCATCGGCACATTCTTGGCGCTGGCAATCAACGGTTTCGACACTTCAGCGTGTGCCGGCAGGCTGTGCTTGCCGCTCAACGTCATCAGTTTCGCGGCCAGTTCCTCAAGGTACTTGATGGCTGTACCCGACTTGACGGTGGAAAGGGCTTTGGTGCCCACCCGCACCGCGATCCCGGCGCCACCGGTGAGGCAGATGCCCAGCACCACGTTGATCAGGAACTCTGCTGCGATCGCCGTCACCACGTCGACAATGACCTGCGGAGGCAACATGCCGACCCAGGCGACAATTGCCGAAACGTAGATGAACATCAGTGGTTCGTCACTGAGGATCAACAGGCCTGACGCAATGGACTCCTTGGAGGCCGCATAGAGCTTGTCGATTTCGACGTCCGACAAGTATTTACGCAGTTTCTCAAGGTTTTCCTTCGGATGTGCGAGCAGTTCGAACAGGCTTTTGATGTCGTCCCACAGCCTGAGCAATGCTTTCTCCAGGCCATCCATCGCTTGTTTCAACAGAATGACCGAACGGCCCATGCGGTCGGCCGCCGAGTAGCTGGCCCACTGTGGCTGGAACTTGCCCGACCATTCACTTTGCAGCCAGCCTTCGAGATTGCCGATTACGCCCTGATAGGAATCGTAGAGCGCTTTGACGTCGCTCTGGGAAACGTTGGGGAAAAAGGTGATGCGGTACATCTGGCCTTTCTTGCAGCCGTCGATCACCTTGATGCCGCTGGGGCCTATAGTCGTTTCAATAACAGGGCCGGTGACGTCGTCGTAGAGCGCGCCTTTGGTGACAGGCTCCAATTTCACTGGCGTGTTGCCGATGGGGACGAAACGCGCTGACTCGAACATGTGGATCAGGGTGAAGTCGCCCGCCAGGGGGCAGGTCGCGTAGGTCTCGACTGCGCCGGTTTTGGTCTTGCGTTTGGTGAGGCTGACTTCATTGCCGACTTTGAATGTCTGGTCGACATCCAGTGCCCAACCAGTGAGGAAACCGTCCGCCCACTCCTTGTAATCGCTCAGGCAGTTCTTGAAATCTTTGAGAATCAGATTCACGTCAGGCGTTTTGGCGTCCAGCACGCGCAGGACCAAGGTACCAATCGGGGTATTCATGACGTGACTTCCTTTGTCAGCTGAGCAGCAAGACGCTCTGCCATATCTTCTGTGTTGGGTTGTTGGCGGACGAAACGCTCGACCTTGTGGCGCAAATTACTTTCGGGGAAGGCAAAGAACAGTTCAGGGCAGTCCTCGCCCAGCCACTGCATCAGGTTGTCGACGACGGTGCTGTGGTCTTTTTCCGCCAGCGTATCGAGCAGCTTCTGTGGCACTTCCCACCACGGCCAAGCCTTGGCCGGTGGCACGCCTCTCGGTCCCACGTCCAGTTTTTGGCCATTGATCAGGTAGCGGTCGAACACTGGTAAAAGCTCACCGGCTCCTGCACCTAGCCCTTCAAGAATCGGGAAGATGTGCCGCCCATCCCAGAACCGGAAAAACACCTCGGTCCCGTCGGGCATGAACACTTGAGTCAAACTGCGAAGGTGTTCGAGCACTACATTTGGGTTGCTGGTGGATACCGCCAACCAGCCCCAATCCTCAGCATCGGTTTCGGTAATCCACTGCATAAAACCAGCGTTTGGCTTCAGCTCGGCGAGATAAGGCATGACGGGCTGCCAATCGGCGTAAGGCGTGCCACCCCAGATGGGTATCAGTTCCGGTGCCATCTCTTGCTGATAAAAAGCCTTGAGTGGTTCGGCATCGCTGGCGGCGCTGACGATCAGGTACAGGCGTTCGTCTGCTTGCAACGGTTTTTCAGCAAGCCACGCTTGTGGCGTCAACAGATCAGATCGCACAAGCACCTGCCTTACACTTCTCGCACTCTTCACAAAACGGCGCATTGCGCTTCAGCGTATTGATCTGCGCCGGCGTCAACACCGCACCCGCCTTATCCGCATCCGCCTGCTTCAACACCCCCGGCAACAACGGCGCAGACCCGGTCCCGCTACCCGGCCCCCCCCCGGAGTTCATGTTGATCACCGGCCCGCTCATGGTCACGCCGCCAGCATCGATCTTGATAAAGCTGCCACCCCCGATCAGCGTCAACTCACTGCCCGCTTCCAACACGACTTTCATGCCGCTGCTCAGGTGAATCTCCTGGCCCGCGTCGATGAATTGCCCGGTGCCAATCTTGATGTGCTGGTTCACGCCCACGGTCAGGTGGTCGTTGGCCCGGGCTTCGACTTTGCGGTCGGCGTAGACGGTGTGGTGTTCTTCGGCCTTGAATTCGCTGTAGCTGTTTTGCTCGACGGTGTCGTGGCGTTCGTTGCCGACGCGGATTTTCTGGTCGTGTTCGACGTTTTCGTCCCAGTCGCGCTGGGCGTGGAGGAAGATTTGTTCCTGGCCTTTTTTGTCTTCGATGCGCAGTTCGTTGAAGCCGCCACCGCCCTTGGAGCTCAGGGTTTTGAAAGTGCTGCGGGTTTTGTTCGCCGGCAGCGGGTAGGGGACGACGTTTTCCTTGTGGTACAGGCAGCCGCTGATCAGTGGTTGGTCGGGGTCGCCTTCGAGGAAGGTGACGAGCACTTCCATGCCGATCCGCGGGATGGCGATGCCGCCGTAGTGGGCGCCGGCCCAGGCAGAGGAGACGCGCAGCCAGCAGCTGGTCTTGTCGTCGGCCTGGCCTTCGCGGTCCCAGTGGAATTGCACTTTGACGCGACCATACTGGTCGCAGTGGATCTCTTCACCCTTGGGCCCGGTGACCACGGCGCTTTGGCTGCCGAGGATGCGCGGTTTCTTTTGCGTCAGCGGCGGACGGTTCGGCACGTCCCATGGGGTGGCCTGGAAGCGGTTGCGATAACCCTGGTGGAAATCGCCCTTGAGGCTGGTGGTGTCGCTGGTCACCGACTCTTCCAGCACTTGCGGCTGTTTGCCTTCGTGCAGGACTTCGGTCAGCAGCCACAGGTCGTTCCATTTGGCTTTCGGGTGTTGGGTCAGGGCCAGGAAATGGCCGCTGACCAGCAACGGCTGATCGCTTTTGCCTTCGGCAAGTTGGAAGTCGCTGCGGTGGCGTTCCAGGTTGCGCTTGGCCAGGTGTTTGCCGCGATCGCGGTCGATGAAGCGACCGGGGTAGTCGTAGTCTTCGAGGTCGGGCAGGGCGTCGCCGCGGTTTTCGCTTTCGAGGGTCAGGCGCGGTTTTTCGAAGTCGTAGTCGCGGCGGGTGGTGCGGCTGGTGCGGGTTTCCAGGCGCAGATCGAAACGCTTGATCACCGGGTCGTTGGCGACCATGCCGGAGTCTTGCTGGTAGGCCACGGGTGCGAGTTTCGGGAACACCGTCTGGTCATCGCCGAACACCAGTTTGTGGGCCGTGGCGCTGTGCTGGAAGTGGTAGTGGATACCTTCTTCCTCGCACAGGCGCTGGATGAACTGCAGGTCCGATTCATCGTACTGAACGCAGTAAATGCGCTCGGGATAGATCGCCCCGACCTTGAATTCATAGGCGTTGCTTTGGATGCCGTGCTCTTCAAGGACCATGCCGATGATTTTCGGCACGCTGAGGTTCTGGAAGATGCGTTGGTTGATGCGGTGCGCAAGGTAGGACAGTTGCGGGCGCAGGGTCACCGCGTAGCGGGTCAGGCGTTTGCCGGAATCACCCTGGGCGGCGCGATAGATCAGGCCATGGATGCCGCTGCCGTCAGGCGAGAGCTGCAAAAAGGCCGGTTTGTGCAGCAGGGTCTCGAGGTCCAGGGACGGCTGTTCACTGACCAGCTCCACCTCAAACACAAAAGGCTGGCTGATGGCTTCCCGACCTTGCAGGGAAAAGACCTGGAAGTCGCTGGAAAGACCTTCGATGGTCAGGGCAAAGTGAGTTTGATTGGCCGGCGCGAACATCCCTTGTTCCTCGTGCAGTGCTGCGGCATGCGCTGACACCCGGAAACCGGGTCAACGGACGCGAAATTCTGGAAGGGCGGAAACAACATCGACCAGCAGAGCTGGCCGATGCTTGTGACGGTCAGCCTGACTTAGGCGACCGGCAGACGCCAGTCATCGGAACCCGAAGTACCGGATACTTCGTGGGTCCAGGTGATTTTGCGGTAGGTGAATTGCACTTCTTCCAGGTGAGTGAAGTGCGAGTTCGACGGATCCTGGCAGTTGTGCATTTTGTTGTTGATGGCGACGATGATCGCGTCTTCCAGTTTGGTGGTGTAATAGTGCTCTTGGGTACCTTGAGCCGAAGTGCGGTACCACTGGATAACGATTTCGCTCATGCGCTCGCCGGAGGTCAGAGCAGCTTGCAGCAGTGGCGAAGCCTTGTCGTAGACCTTGGTGATCACAACTGGCTTGTGAACGCGCTGACCGGTTGGCTGGCCGGACTGTGGGTCACGCGGGATGATCACGTCGTGGCTGAAAGCCTGAACCATGACCTGGTCTTCGTGACCTTCTTGATAAGTGTTGCCAACCGAGTCGGCGGTGAATGCGCCGGCGGTGATCAGACCTTGTTTTTCGCCAGTGACGGACATGTACGCTGGAGTAGCCATGGATGTGCTCCTTGCTGAATATAGTGAGGGTGCCCGGGAGGCGGTATCGCCCGGTGGGTGCCTGACTGTTATCAAGGTCCGTGCCAGAAATGGTTAAGGCTATACAAATCAAGGTGTTGAGACTTTTTTTAAAGTGCCTGGAAGGTTTTTGCAAGGAGCGCCGCATGAATGTGCGCAAGTTCTTGCGCAGCACTGCGCAAGAACTTGCGCACTTGGCCGGAGAGCCTGGCAGGCCGGGCGATCAGCGATCCTGCAAGCGCGTTTGACCCGAGCAGTGCGCAACTTCTTGCACAGCAAGGCTTTGCGCCATCACGTGAAGGTGTCTGGAACTCAGTGCAACGAATCGATGGGCTGAGCGGTCCATAAAAACAGCGCCGTCGAGCGTCCAAACAACCTGGAAGTGGAGTGAGAACGACATGAAAATCCTGATGGTTTTAACGTCCCACGATCAATTGGGCAACACGGGTAAGAAAACCGGCTTCTGGCTGGAAGAATTCGCCGCGCCGTACTTCGCCTTTAAGGATGCCGGCGCTCAACTGACCCTGGTTTCGCCCAAGGGTGGCCAGCCGCCGTTGGACCCGAAAAGCGACGAGCCAGATGCACAAACTGCTGCCACTGATCGCTTTCGCAAAGACTCCGCAGCCCAGTCTGCATTGGCGTCTACCGCGCTTCTGAGCAGCGCGAGAGCTCAAGATTACGATGCGGTTTTCTACCCGGGCGGTCATGGGCCGTTGTGGGACCTGACCGAAGACAAGAACTCGATCGCGCTGATCGAAGCGTTCATCAAGGCGGATAAACCGGTCGCGGCCGTTTGCCACGCACCGGGTGTGCTGCGTCACGTCAAGGGTGCGGATGGCCAGCCATTGGTCAAAGGTAAGCGGGTGACGGGGTTCACCAACACTGAGGAAGAGGCGGTGCAACTGACGAAGGTCGTGCCGTTTCTGGTGGAGGACATGCTGAAGGAGAAGGGCGGTGAGTATTCCAAGGGCGCGGATTGGGCAAGTTATGTGCTCACCGATGGCCTGCTGATCACCGGGCAAAACCCGGCGTCGTCCGAGGCTGCCGCTGAGGCGTTGTTGGCAAAACTCCGCTAAACACGGAATCTCAGCGGATTGAAGATTCTATGTGGCGAGCGAGCTTGCTCGCGCTGGGCTGCGAAGCGGCCCCAAAAATTCTACGTATGACGGAGATTTTGTGAGTGCTGCGCACTCAAGCGGGAGCAAGCTCCCTCGCCACACATTGCAATCGGCTGGCAGTTCGTTGAGTCAAATCAGACGCGACAATCTCGAAGTCTCAAAACACTGCTCGATCGAACGCCGCTGCGTCTCGGCATACAAGCCCAATTCATCAATGGTCGGCCGCCCCAGCGCCTGTTCAAAGGCCTGCTGGTTCGAATGCACGCCATAATTCACCTGCGCCGCATCCCCCAGGTTCGACTGGAAAATCCCCGCCGCACTGACCGGCAGAAAATCTTCATACACCAACGGTTCGACCCGCAAGTACCCGCCGCTGAGCAAATCGTCTAGCGACAACGATTTCAGCTCATCCGCCTCCAGGCCTTTTTCCGTGACGAAATAACGAAAGTACGCCAGTTCCTGTTGGCGCATGCCTTCATACGTGTCAGGGAATTCTGCAAAGTGCTGCGTCATCAGCGCGTTGTAGCGTGCGGCATTGGCCTCGTTGGGGAAGTCCTGCAACTCATCACGGGCTGCGTTGAGCAGGCGGTCGTAAAGTGCCCGGCCTTTCGGGGTGAGCGCCGCGCCGCGCTGTTCGATTTCACCGAAGCGTGCGCTGTGGCTGCCACGTGTCCCGGCTTGATCGGTGAAGGCAATCGGCTCGTCGAGCGCCTTGAAACTGGTCTGGCGCAGCAGGATCGGGCACTGACGGCGGGGCGGGCCTTCGATCACGGCTTTGGGCGTGATGCCGTGGGCGGGCATTTGCGCCTGGACGATGTCGATGTCCAGGGTACGCGGCGTCAGGTGATTGATGTGCGGGCCTTTGAACGCGACCACATCGGCAATCAGGCGATGCTGTGCGCTGAGTTTCTGGTACTGCTCGGCGGTGACGGTTGCGCTGTGGTGCCAGCGGAAGGTTTCAAGCGCCTGTTCGACGAAGTCCTGCGCCTCTTGTTCGTTCAGACCGCCTGCGGTTTCGGCGCGGTCGATCAGGGCAAGGGCTGTCGGGGTGAAGATCTGGCGTTTATCCAGCACCGATTGAGCGAAGGCTCGCAGCTCCAGGTCTTCGATCAGTTCCAGGCGCAGCAGTGAGGTGAACACCCGGAACGGGCTGACTTGCAGGGCGGTTTCATGCACGGCGCGGAACGCGGTGGAGTGCACCGGCACGCCGGCCGGGGTCAGGTCGTAATAGCCCACGGGTTGCATGCCCATGACCGCGAACAATCGGGCGAGGGTGGCCAGTTCGCCAGCGGTACCGACGCGGATTGCGCCGTGACGCTCCAGGTCCAGCCGCTCGATTTCGCCGGTGCTGTTCAACTGGCGGGCCACCTGCGGATCGCTGTCGAGCACGTGACGGTTGGTCTGCTCCACCAGCTTCATCAGCGCACCGTACAGCGGCACTTCTTCGCGGTACATGTCGGACATCGCTTTGGAGAAGCGTTGGCGGATCAGGTCAGGGCTGACGAAGCTTGGGTGGCTCATGAAAAAAATTCCTGGCGCGGTGACGTGAAGGATGGGGGAAAAGATCGCAGCCTTCTGCAACGCCGACAAACGAAGAATCTTACGGACTTCATTCTGCCAAGGACTGCTTCGCACTATTGGTTGCCCACAACCCCTGTAGGAGCGAGCGGGCGGCGGTCCCGCAGGATTGATTGGGGATTACAGGTGCGAACGGCTCTCCGAACGCAGCGATCCGAGGAACTCCCGATACAACCGCGCCGTATTGGCCGGTTGTTCGACCATCGGCATATGGCCAATGTGGTCCCAGATGTCCACGCGCAAATCAGCAATGCCTTTACTCCAGACCGCCACGCTGCTGACATCGATCAGACGGTCCTTGCGCCCCCACAGCAGCAGCGCCGGGCACTTGATGTCTGGGAGTTTGGGCTCCATCGGCGGGCTGGCGCGGAAGTCGTTGAAGATTTCTTCCAGCTCATCACGACTCTGTTCATAACGCTGGGCGATGGCGTCCAGCACCACGCCCGGCACCCACGGTGGCTCGGCCATGGTCATCGCGTAGAAGCGCTGGAATTCTTCCCGCGAGTTGATCAGAAACGGGTTGTGCCCCTTGGCCAGATGTCGCTCCAGGTCGCTGGCCTCGGGGGCGGTGACGCCAGCCGGGTCGATCAGGGCGACGGAGGCAATCCGGTCCGGGTACGTCGCCGCCAGCCACGCGGCGATGTAGCCGCCCATCGAATTGCCGATCACATGGACCTTTTCGACTCCGCAAACGTCCAGCAGCTGAATCATCCGCTTGGCCTGCAGCGGGATGTCATAGCCCCCACCGGCCTTGAAGCCGGTTTCGCCATGACCGGCGATGTCCGGGATGATCACCCGATGGTTGCCGACAAAGTGCCGGGCGAAGCGCAGCCAGATGTTCTTGTCGGCGCTGTAGCCGTGCAGCATCAGCACACTGCTGGACGCTTCATAGGGCCCGCCTTGCCAGGTCGAGACGGTCATTTCCGTGATGGGTACGACGATTTTGTGCAGCCGATACAGCTTGGCTTCCAGGGCCATATTCAGGTCATAGAGCCAATAGCCGATGGCCGGGTAACTCAGCCAGCTCCAGGCCACAAAAACCGCGATAAGGACAACCAACACAAGCATCAGGCATCTTCCTTTTACGTGTTCAGGACAAAATGTGGTCGGCGGGTTTCAGTGCCCGGGTCAACCGGTGATAGCTGAAACTGAACCCCGGGAACATGGCGATCACATGACCGCTCTTGCTTTGATACCAACTGTGGCAGCCCCCGGACTTCCAGACGGTACGCTCCATTTCACGGTGGATCATCTCAGTGTAGGTACGTTCTGCCTCGGGGCGTACTTCGATGCTGCGCAAACCCTTTTCTTTCAGCGTGCGGATGCAATCGAGGATGTAATTCATCTGTGACTCGATGATGAACAGCGCCGAGGTGTGGCCGATGCCGGTATTGGGCCCGGTGACGATAAACAAGTTGGGGAAGTCCGGCAGGCTGGTGCCCAGATAAGCCCGCGGGTACTGGGCCCAGACGTCTTTGAGCCGGGTGCCTTTTTTACCGGTGACCGGGTAGGAAATCACCCCGTCGGTGGCGTCGTACCCGGTGGACCAGACGATCAGGTCCAGGTCGATGTGCTGACCGTCCTGGGTGACGATGCCGGTTTCGTCGATGGACGCGATGCCTTGTTCGCGGCTGTGCAGCGTCACGTTGCTGCGCCCGAGTGCCGGGTAGAGGGTGCTAGAGACGATCACTCGCTTGCAGCCGATGGTGAAGTCCGGTGTCAGTTTGCGACGCAATTCGGGGTCAGGCACCTGGCGCTTGAGGAAGCGCAGGGCGTGTTGCTGGACCATGCGGATCGCCGGTTTCGAGTATTTGAAGGCAATCACCCGGGTTTCGAACTGCCAGTAGAGCATCCAGCGCAGCAGTTTGTATGCCGGTTTGAGGCCCAGCAGCCAACGCTGGAAAGGCCCGAAGGTACGGTCGGCGCGGGGCAACACCCAGTGCGGCGTACGCTGGAACACATGCAGGTGCTCGACGTCTGGGGCAATGGTCGGAATGACCTGGGCCGCACTGGCGCCGCTGCCGACGATGGCGACACGTTTGTGCCGGTAATCGAAGGTGTGATCCCAGTTGTTGGTGTGAAACGTCTTGCCCTGGAAGCGTTCCTGGCCTTCGAAATGAGGCACCACCGGTTGACTCAGCGGCCCCGTCGCGTTGATCAGGAACTGCGCGTAAAACGTGCCTTTGGCGCCGGTGTGCACCGCCCAGCGCTGGCCGTCGGCGTCCCATTCGATGCGCTCGACATTGGCTTGCAGTTCGACCTTGTCCCGCAGGCCGAAGTGCTCGACCACGTACTGGGTGTAGTGATGCAGTTCAGCCTGACCGGCGAACATTTGCGTCCAGCGGTAAGGGGCGAAGGACAGCGAATAGAGGGGCGAGGGCACATCGACGGCCGCGCCGGGGTAGGTGTTCTGGCACCAGGTGCCGCCAAAAAAGTCCCGTCGTTCCAGCAGGCGAAAATCGTCGATGCCTGCCTTGAGCAGATTGATCGCCGCGCACTGACCGCCAAAACCGCTGCCGATGATCAACACCTGAAAAGTCTGCATGGGTCTCCTTTATCGTTGTTTATCCAACTCTTCCTTCATGTATAGCCCAAACATGGCCCACAAAGACTGCGCAGGATTCAGGCTGCCCGCCGGTGATGGCTATTTAACGTTGCCCTGATAGACTCCCACCACACCCGCACCCCGTGTTTTGTCGGGTTCCGTTGTGTGACGCAGAGGCCCTTATGGGAAAAACGGGACGAAAAGGGCTTTCACTGGCCAGAAGGCTCTATACATCGCGAACCCTGGGCCTGGCCTTGGGGCTGTTGTGCGTAGGCGCGGCGATGTATCCACTCAACCCGGCGCCGTGGGTCTGGGTGCTGATGGTGGTCAATGGCGTGCTCTGGCCGCATGTTGCCTATCAATGGGCGCGTCGTGCGAAGGTGCCGTTTCACGCCGAACATCGCAACATTCTCGTCGACGCCTTTCTCGGTGGATTCTGGGTCGCCGCCATGCAGTTCAATCCACTGCCGAGCGCGGCGACGCTGTCCATGATGGCCATGAACAACGTGGCGATCGGCGGTTTGCGGTTCCTGCTGGTGGGCACGGTTGCGCAGATTCTCGGGGTGGGTGTCGGCCTGTTGGTGTTCACACCGGCCTTCGTTGCGCAAACCAGCCCGTTGCAGCTCTACGCCTGTCTGCCCTTGCTGAGCCTGTATCCGCTGGCGCTGGGCTGGATCTGTTTTCAACAGGCCACCACCCTGGGCCGCCAAAAGCGCGAATTGCTGGCCCTGAGCCGTACCGACAGCCTCACTGGCCTGCTGAACCATGGCGCCTGGAAAGACCAGCTGGAAGTTGAATTCCAGCGTTGCCAACGCCAGCAGCAGGGCGGGGCGATTGCGTTGATCGACATCGACCATTTCAAGACCATCAATGACACCTACGGCCACGTCGCCGGGGACATCGTGCTGCGGCAACTGAGCAAGATGCTCAAGCAGAACCTGCGGGCGACCGATGTGGCGGGGCGCTATGGTGGCGACGAATTCTGCGTGCTCCTCCCGGATTTGCCCCTCGACAGCGCAGCGGCTGCCATGGACGCCTTGCGTGATCGCTTCGCGACCCTGGGCTACGAGCAGAACCCGGCGCTGAAAGTCAGCTTGAGCATTGGCCTGGCGGCATTCGACCCGTCACACACCGACGCCACGTTGTGGCTCAATGATGCCGACCAGGCGCTCTACCAAGCCAAGACCACCGGCCGCAACCGCGTGATCTACCGCATAGACGGCAAACCCCATCACGAGCTGCTCGACCCGGTCTGAGGGCCTGCACACATCCCCCTGCGGGATAGGCCTCAGGTTCGTGTGCGTCGCATTCGGTCTAGAGCCTTGCGCCGTAGTCAGGTAGGGTGTTTTTGACCCCCGACACGAAACAAGGATCGATTCATGACGCTCAATCTCCCTCGTTCCCTGCTGGCCACCAGCCTTGGCCTGACCCTCGCCCTCGGCGCATTCGCCCCTGCAGCCTTCGCCGAACCCCACAAACAAGTCCTCGCCGACGCCGAACAGTACAAGGGTGAAGCCCTGAAACTGTTGGAGCGTCTGGTAAACATCGACTCCGGTTCCGGCTATGAACCCGGCCTGACGCAAGTGCGCGACATCGCCATCGACGAGTTGAAAAAACTCGGCGCCACCATCGAACTGGTACCCAACACACCGGACAAAAGCAGCCACGTGATCGCGACCCTCAAAGGCACCGGCAAGGCGAAAATTCTGCTGATGGCGCACATGGACACTGTGTTCAAGGAAGGCTCGGCCGCCGAGCGCCCTTTCCACATCAAGGACGGCCGCGCCTACGGGCCGGGCGTGATGGACGACAAGGGCGGCATCGTCGCCGGGATCTACGCACTGAAAGTCCTGAAAAACCTCGACTTCAAGGACTACGCGCAAATTACCTTCCTGCTCGATGCCAGCGAAGAGACCGGCTCGGACATCGCCACCGACCTGATCAAGAAAACCGCCAAGGCCCACGACGTGACCCTCAACCTCGAACCGGGCCGCCCGGCGGATGGCCTGGTGGTGTGGCGCAAAGGCAGCGCGACGGCGGTGGTGGAAGTCAAAGGCAAAGCCGCACATGCCGGTGTTGCGCCGGAGCTGGGGCGTAACGCGGCGATGGAGGCGGCGCACCAGATTCTGCAACTCGGCAAACTGGGCGACGCCGAGAAGAAAACCACCATCAACTTCACCGTGATCAAGTCGGGCGACCGCACCAACGTGATTCCGGACCAGGCCACGGCCAAGGCTGACGTGCGGGCGGCGGTACCCGAAGAGTTCGACCGGATCGAGAAGGACCTGGCGCGGGTGTCCAAGGACAAGCTGATTCCTGATGCCGAAGTCACCACCACGCTACAACGCGGTTTGCCACCGATGCCGCAAACGGCGGAATCGGATCGGCTGATGGCCATGGCTCAGGGGATTTACGGCGAGATCGGGCGCAAGTTGACGGAAGAAGGCAGCGGCGGGGCGGCAGACGCCAGCCTCTCGGCCGGGGTGGGTACGCCGACACTGGATGGGTTCGGGATTGTCGGCGGCAATATTCATACGCCTGAAGAATACGCGGAGGTGGAGAGCGTAGCGCCGCGGATTTATCTGCTGTCGCGGATGATCATGGAGTTGGCGAAGCGCTGAAAATTGTTCCCTGTGGCGAGGGAGCTTGCTCCCGCGGGACTGTGCAGCAGTCCCCTTTTCGTGGGGCCGCTTCGCAGCCCAGCGGGACGGTGCGGCGATCCGACAAGCTCCCTCGCCACAGGGATTTTTGGTGTTAGTAAAATCGATGTCCTACAGCGCAACAAGCAGCAGCGCTATTCCTTCACACTCATGAACTCTTCCGCCCAACGGATATATTCCTCAGGCTGCGTATACGTATGAGTCAGCTCGGTAGCGCTCAAATCCGACGCCTGGGTAAAGATCTGCCGTTGCTCGCGCAGGCTGTCATACGTCGCCTTGATCGCCGCGAAGTACGCGCCATGACCATCAATGGTCACCCGCACGCCCAGTTCGGCCAGGCGTTTGTCATCGCGCAGCAGCGGGTTGCCGTAGGTGACCAGCATCAGTGGCACGCTCAGGTGTTCGGCAATCTGTTCGAGGTGATCGAAGTCCCGCACGCCCACCATGCAAATCCCGTCCGCACCGGCCTGCTGGTAATGACAGGTGCGGCTGATGACTTCCTGAACCGGCAGGATCCCGGCGTTGGTACGCGCGATGATCGCCATTTCCGAGTCGACCCGGGCTTCCAGTGCCGCGCGAATCTTGCCGACGCCTTCCGCCACGCCGATCAGGTCGGTGGATTTGCGGCCGAATTGCGCCGGCAGCAGGGTGTCTTCGATGGTCAGGGCGGCGATGCCGGCGCGTTCCAGTTCGACGATGGTGCGCATCACGTTGAGCGCGTTGCCATAGCCGTGGTCGGCGTCGGCGATGACCGGCAATTGGGCCACTCGACCGATGCGCGTGGCCTGTTCGGCGAACTCGCTGAGAGTGATCAAGGCAAAGTCGGGAGCGCCCAGCACCTGCAACGAGGCAACAGAACCGCCGAGGATGCCCACTTCAAACCCCAGGTCAGCGGCAATGCGGGCCGACATCGGGTCGAAGACCGACGCCGTGTGATAGCAGGTGTTGGAAGCAAACAGCTCGCGGAAGTTACGGCGCAAATCTTGATGAGAAAGCCTGGACATATGAGTTCCACCAATACAAAGGAATGGAAAGGCTTGAGCAAAGGTGTCAACGCCGAAGGAACAAAAGGCTATCACGCGAAGGAGGGGAAGATGATGACGAATTTTGCTGGGGGGCTCAGATAGACGGGGACCTCTGTGCCGAGCGGGTTTACCTGTGGCGAGGGAGCTTGCTCCCGTTCGGCTGCGCAGCAGTCGTAAACGATGGGGGCGGTGTGTCTGGAAAAATAGATTAGGGTGGCAGTTTTGGGGCCGCTTCGCAGCCCAACGGGAGCAAGCTCCCTCGCCACAGGTGAACCCCACTCACCACAAGGGTGGGGGAGGACTCAGGATCTGATCACGCTGCCACCGCCTGCTGTTGCCGATTGGGTAACGGCACGGCCCGCACCGAGTTACCCGGTTGCAGTTGCAGGCGTTTGGCCGTGAGTCGGTCGACGACCAGGCTGTTGCCCACCAGCCTGGCCTGGGCGGTGGTGATGCGGCAGTTTTCCAGGCGGCGATTGTGGATCAGCCACACCGGGGCCTGCTCGTCGGGCGTGCCGATAGCCAAAACCAGCGGTTGGCTGTCGCGCACGGTGCGGATTTTCGCGACCGGGGCTTCGATCACCGGGCCTGCGTCGAAGATGTCGATGTAACCCTGATGCACAAAACCTTCGGCCTTGAGGATCTTCAGTGCCGGTTCGGTGTTTGGGTGGGCCTGGCCGATGACGGCCTGGGCCTGTTCGGTGAGCAGGCACGTGTAAAGCGGCTGGCGCGGCATCAGTTCGGCGATGAACGATTTGCTGCCCAGCCCCGACAGGTGATCGGCGTGGCTGAAATCCATCTTGAAGAAGTGCCGGCCCAGGCTGTCCCAGAACGGTGAACAGCCGTGTTCGTCGGCGCTGCCGCGCAGTTCGGCGATGAGTTTGTCGCCGAACAGGTGCGGGAACTCGGCCACGAACAGCAAGCGCCCCAGGGACAGCAACCGACCGTTGCTGCCGTGGCGCTGATCGGGGCGCAGGAACAGCGAGCAGATTTCCGATTGCCCGGTCATTTCATTATTCAGGAACAGCGTCGGAATCTGCCGTCGAATACCCAGGTCCGGCGACGAACTGACGGTCAGCCCGACCCGATAGTTGTACCAGGGTTCACGCAGGCCAACGGCACCGGCCAGCGCACTGATGCCGACCACTTGCTGATCGTCATCTTCCAGCACGAACAGGTAATCGGCATCGGCACGCTCGACCTGCTCGGCGAAGGTCCGCTGGGCCCAGCGCACCCGGTGCACCAGGCGTTCTTCGTTGGCCGGCAGGGTGGTAAACCCGGGGCCGGCCTGTTGCACCAGATCCATCAAGGCGGGCAGGTCGGTGATGCGAACCGGGCGGACAATCATGATGCAGCTCCTTCTTCGCGCCAGTTCGGGCGCTGTCGTTGGGCATGGGGCCGGGTGCTGCTCACAGGGCAATCAGCCGGATCGGGCTGCCATCGGTGACGTTCAGGGCGGCACACATCTCGGCGCTCAACCCCACCGGTTGCCCGGCCTGGACATTCAACTCGGCGACGATCGCGCGATAGTCCTTCAGCGCGTCATTGCTCACCAGGTAACGGCCGCACGCATCGATCAGTGAAGCCCGTTGCGCCGTGCCGGTCTGGCTTTGGGCGATGGAGAGAATGTTCGAGGTGCGCGCGTACAGCGTCGGCCCACCGTCAAACAGGTCGATGTAGCTGTTGGTTTCAAATCCCTCACGCTCAAGAATGTCGAAGGCCTCCTGGCCATCGGGGTGGATCCGGCCGATGCAATCCTGCGCAGCCTGGGGCAGCATCGGCACGTAGATCGGGTATTGCGGCATCAGTTCGGCGAGGAAGGTCCGGCTCTCCAGACCGCAGAGCCGCTCGGCTTCGGCGTAGGGCAGGTCGAAGAAATGCTTGCCCAGCGCATCCCAGAACGGTGATTGCGCCTCCTCGGTGCTGAAGCCGACGATCTCGGTGATCACCGCTTGCGCAAAACGCTGCGAATGGGCGGCAATGAACAACAGGCGCGCCCGGGACAGCAACTCCGAAAACGCTGTGCGCACCAGCGCTGTTTCGATGTGAAAGCCCCGTAGCAAGGTGTGGCCGCTGAGGTCCTGACACAACGACAACGCCGGTACGCCGTGCTCGATGTTCAGCTCCCGGGAGGCGCTGGTGAAGTGACGGTTGCGCAAACTGTAGAACGGTTCGTTGAAGCCGGCGGTGGCAAGGATCTCCGAGCACCCCACCAGACGCCGGGCCGCGAGATCCTCCAGCACGAAGAAATAGTTCTCCGGGCCATGACCTTCCACGTCTTTGTCGAACGAGGCGCAGGAGTCGAGAATCCTCAGGCGCAGGCGTTCAGTGTCATCCGGCAAGGACGTGACACCGACCAGGCTGTCGCGCGCCAGTTGCTGTAACTGGGGCAGGTCGGCTAACTCGACTGGGCGTAAGACCAGCATGGATGTACTCCTGTATCAAAGGGTTCGGCGCTGTGTGCCGAACCTGACTATCACTGTCGGTTTCCACGCATTAAATCGGCGGTCGCCTGATTTCTTGTCAGACGCCGCTCTTTTTATTGTCAGCCGTTGCTCGGGTCGGGCAACGCTGTGCTGGCGCCCAGTTTGTTGAGGAAAAACAGATACACCAGGCCCAGGGCAATCCAGATCAGTCCGAGTTTTTGTGCATCGACCCCCATGTTGTACATGATGGCCGCGACGATGATGAAGCCAACGACCGGGCAGACCAGGTGACGGATCACCTGGCCGGACTTCTGCCGACGCCAGTAGTAATTGATCACGGTCAGGTGCAGCAACATGAAACCGCTCAGCGCGCCGAAGTTCACCAGCGAAGTGAGGGTGTCCACCGAGTTGATGAACAGGTAGCAGATCACCAGCGACAGTACCGCTACGAGGTAAATGCTCAGGTAGGGGGTGTTGTGTTTCGGGTGAACCTTGGCCAGCACTTTCGGCAGCTTGCCGTCCCGGGCCATGCCGAACAGCAGACGCGATACCGCCGCTTGCGAGGTGATGGCAACCGCCACGCCCCAGGCCAGGGCGGTGGCCACGCCAGTCAGGGTTGCCAGCCAGCTGCCGGCAGCGATTTCGGCGATTTCATAGAACGCGGTGTCGGCGGAGGTGAAGCCCATGCCGGCCGCCAGGTCTGTGGCAATCCAGGTTTGCACGACGAAGATCACGCCCATCACCAGCAGCGTAATCAGCGCTGCCTTGCCAACGCTGCGGCCAGGGTCGCCCTTGATTTCTTCGGCGAGGGTGGAGATCGCATCGAAACCGAGGAAGGACAGGACCGCAATCGACACGGCTTGCATCAGCAGGGCGAAATTGAAGGTGTCCGGGTTGTACAGCGGCGCCAGGGTCAGTTGACCGTTACCGCCGCCGCTGTGCAGCGCATTCCAGGCGTAGAACAGGAAGATCCCCAGCACCACCAGTTGCGCCAGCAGAAAGACAATGTTCATGCGGGCAGTGAATGTAATCCCCCGCAGGTTGACGAACGTCGCGCTGACCAGAAACGCCAGAATGAAACCGACCTTGGGGATGTCAGGGTAAAGGTGATTCAGCGCCATGGCCGCGTACACGTAGAGCAGCGGTGGAATCAGCAGGTAATCGAGCAGCATCAGCCAGCCGGCGATAAACCCGACGTGCGGGTTGAGGCCGCGTTGCGCGTAGGAATACACCGAGCCGGCAATCGGAAAGGCCCGCGCCATGCTGCCGTAACTCAGGGCGGTGAACAGCATCGCCACCATGCCGATGATGTAGGCCAGCGGCACCATGCCGGGTGCTTCGGCGTTGACGTAACCGTACACACCGAACGGGGCGATGGGGATCATGAAGATCATCCCGTACACCACCAGGTCAGTCAGCGACAGGCTACGTTGCAACTCTTGCTTGTAGCCGAATTCTTCTAATTCCATGAAGCCCTACTCCTTGGGATGAAAGCAGCTGCATGCTGCGGGTTTGACGCGATTTCTTACAACAGCGGAGCCAGATAACCTGCCCAGCGACTGACGTTTTCAGCGTTGCGCAGCAGATCGTTGCGCACCTCGATCAACACCGATTCCAGTCCCCGTGCATCGCCGTGCACCGGCACGGTCATGTCGCCCAGCGGGTTGATTTTGTACGGCTCATTACTGGCAACCTTCAAGGGGTGCTGGCTCAACCCGTCAATCAGTCGTTGGGCGTAGTCCCTGGCTTCGCCAAACAGCACGCCGACTTCCAGCGCGCGCGGTTGGCCGTGGAAAACCGGGGTGAAACTGTGAATGCCGACCACCCGGACCGGCCGCCCTTGGGCGATTCGTTGGTCGATCAAGGTTTGCAGCCGGGCGTGAAACGGCTTGAACAGGCATTCGTGGCGGTACTCGCGCGTGACTTCGTCCAGATCCCGATTACCCGGTATCGGATAAATCTCGCTCTGCAGCGGGATGCTGTCCGGGGCATGGCGCGGGCGGTTGAGGTCAATCAAGAGCCGTGAGTAATTGGCCGTCAGCAACGTCGCCCCCAGTGCCTGGGACAAACCTTCAGCAAGCGCCAGCGCACCAATGTCCCAGGCGATATGCTCGCGGGCCGCGTCGTGACTCAGGCCCAGGTCATTCAACCCGGATGGAATAAAACGGCTGGCGTGTTCACACACCAGAATCAACGGGTGCGCCGAGTCTTCGCGGCTCAGGGTGTACGCGGGCTCGGTGTACAGGCCAAGTTCAGCGGATTCAGTACAGGCGTGCATAGTGCTCACAGCGTTCGGCGGGGGACAGCTGTTCCGTCACCGTCAGCTCCTCGGTTTTAAGGGCGAACCAGGTGTCCATCAACGCGCTCGGCAGGGCTTCGATCAGCGCCTCGCTATTGCGCAGGCACTCGAGCGCCTCGGCAAGGGAGGCGGGCAGGGCGACGATGCCGTGGGCCTGGCGTTGTTCTTCGTTCAGGGAATCGGGGATTTCATCGGTGATCGCGTTCAAGGCCAGGCGTTGCTCGATGCCCAGGCGACCGGCGATCAGCAGCGCGGCCATCGCCAGGTGCGGCGACGCCGTGGCGTCCATGGCGCGAAATTCCAGGTTGTATTGCGCCGCCACCGATTTGCCGCCCAGGCTCACGGTCGGGCAGATCCGCAGCGCCGCTTCGCGGTTGCGCTGGCCGAGGCAGGCGTAGGAGGCGCTCCAGTGATGCGGCTGCAAGCGCTCGTAGGACACCGGTGTCGGTGCGGTAAACGCGCACAACGCTGGCAAGTAATGAAGGATGCCGGCGGCCCAGTGCTGGCCGAGGGTCGACAGGCCATTGATCGTGCCGGCGTCGTACATCAGCGGTTGGCCGTCCAGATCCAACAGGCTGACATGCAGATGGACGCCGTTGCACACGGCATGTTCGGACGTCTTCGGCGCGAAGCTCACGTCCAGGGCCATCTGCCGGGCGATCTCGCGGGTGATCTCGCGCACGTTCACCGCACGGTCCGCAGCGGCCACGCCGAGGGCGGGGCGGCAGGTGATTTCGTATTGATGCTTGCCGTATTCGGGCAGGAACATTTCCGGTTCGACGCCACCGGCGCGCAGGGCGCTGAGCAGCCAGCCACCGAACTCGGCGCCCTGACGCTGGGCCTCAAGGGAGAACGCCAGCTGATCGGCCGCGCCGCTGCTCAGGTTGAATTCATGTTCGAACGCGGCGTTGACCTGCAAGCCCAATTCGGCGCGATACCGCTGCACTTCATTGCGCAACAACGTGCGTGGGCAGGCGCCCCACGGGCGGCCATCGGTTTCGTGAATGTCGCTGTGGATGAAGTCCAGCGCCGGGGCCGCGGCATCCGGGCCGTTACTGACTGTCACCCGGCTGCTCAGGTCGGGAATCAGGCGTAAATCGCCATAAGCGCCCCACGGGTTGGTGGAGGCGATGATGTCTTGCGGGGTCAGGGCGCTGTTGGCCGGCACCCAGCCGCAGCCCGTCGCCAGGTAATGTTCAAGTTCGTCCGTGGGAAACGAACGGCCACGGGTCACGCCGATCAAGTCGGTGGTGACGAGGGTGGTCATGGGCAGCGGCGACAGGCGTTCGCTCATGCTTGCATCTCCTGCAACCGGCCGAGCACGGTCTGGGTGTCGGTGATCCAGCAGTAACCCTTGATCGCGTTCAGGCAGGCTTGGTGACGCTCCGGCGTGTAGGTCGCGCAGGCATCCTCCACTAGCGTCACCAGGTAGCCACGGTCGGCGGCGTCACGCACCGCCATGTCCACGCACTGGTCGGTGACGATGCCGGCGATGATCAGGTGCCGCGTTTCAAGGTTGCGCAACACGTAGTCGATGTTGGTGGAGTTGAAGACCCCGGAAGAAGTCTTGGGCAAGACGATTTCGTTTTCTGTCGGCGCCAGGTCGTCGATGATCCGCGCCTGTGGGCTGCCCTTGGCCAAGTGCATGTCCGAGAGCTTGTGGTCCAGCGAGCGGTCGCGGCCATCGGCGGTCAGGCTTTCGATGATCGTGTGCAGCACATTTTGCTGCGCGCTGCGAAAGGCACTGAGCAATCGGCGTTGATTGGGCACCACCTGCATGTGGGTGCGGGTCAGGAAGTACTCGCCATCCGGTCCGTTGAGGTGCGGGTCGAACTGCGGTTCGAGCCAGGCACGTTGCATGTCCACCAGCAACAGCGCGGTGTGATCGGCAGTGAACGGCAAGTCCCGGGGCGAGTGGTGGGGGAGCGTGAACATCCTTATTTATCCTCCAGCAGGTGGGTGGCGAAATCGGTTCGCAGGGCATCGATGCCTTCCAGGCGATCGGCCAGCTCCGGGCTGCGCAGGGTCAGGCAGGCAATCAGCGCCTCGATCTGGGCCAGCGCCGGGACCATGGTGTCGAAGGCCGACACCGATTCCACCGGCGCACTGATAATCAGGTCGGCCATTTCCCGCAGCGGTGAGGCATAGATGTCCGTGAACAACACCACCCGGGCGTATCGGCTTTTCGCCGCATTGGCTACGCGCAGGGCCTGTGACTGGTAGCGGCGATAGTCGAACACCAGCACCACGTCCTGACGCTGCACGTCGAACAGCCGGTCCGGCAGTTGTGCGTTGTCTTCCAGGGCGAAACAGCCTGGGCGCAGCAGGCGCAAATGGTTGAGCAAATAATTGGCGAGGAAACTGCTGAAGCGCCCGCCAAAGCAGTGAACCTGATGACGGGTATCGAGCAGCCATTCCACCAGAATCCGCACATCTTCGGGTTGGGTCAGCGCATGGGTATCCACCAGCGCCCGATGGGTGTCCGCCAGGTAATGGCTCCAGGCGTCGTCTTTCTGAACATGAGAACGAAGCTGCAACAGGGCGCTGGGGGACCGGAGGCGGTGGTCCATGTCACTGAGCAAGGCATCCTGGAAATCGGCGTAACCGCTGAAACCCAGTTTTTTCACCAGCCGCACAATGGTGGGGTCGCTGACACCGGCATGTTCGGCCAAGCGTGACATCGGTCCCAGCCCGTTACGCGGGTATTGGTCCAGCAAGGCACGGATGACTTTGCGTTCCGCCGGCGTAAGGTCCAGGGCGGGATCGGTGATCAGGTCTCTGAGAGAGGGCATCCGGGCTCCTGCTGGATGGGTATGTCGGTTTTGTTTCATAAATCGCTAAAACAGTATTTATGTAGCGCATGCTACATGTCTAGCGAAACTTTCCGTGGTTTTTCAAGGCCCCAAAATGGGGCGAAAAGCCCGTGCGCTGAGGGCTACACGGAAGTCGACTGGCTTTGTAGTCCATCGCCCACATGAGTGTCAGAGATTGCCTAACTTAATGGGTTAAACAAGCTCGCGTCCCGTCGGTGCTGATGCAAACGAAACGCCCTGGATCAAGCGTCTTGCGGCACAATTGCGTGATTATCGGCGGCATCGAGCCGTTTTCCATTTCATCGACAGGGTGATAAACCGTGCAGTCAACCCGTTTGACCCTGATGTGCCACGCGCGAACAGTCGCACAAAAATTGGCGAGTTTTCCTACGAATGAGCCGTTGGAATTTTATGGCCAATTGGCAAAGGGTTCGCGCAGCAGTCAGTTCGAGGGGGCGCCACGGGTGCTCTGTGGACCGGAGTTGCGCACGCAGCAGACCGCCGAGTTGTTTGGCAATGACGTTGAAATCGTTTCGGCACTGAGGGATTGTGACTTCGGACGGTGGAGCGGGGTGCGGATCAATGACCTGCAAAAGTCCGAACCCGAGGCACTGCAAACCTGGCTAGATGATCCGACCTCGGCGCCCCATGGCGGTGAGTCGGTCGCGCAACTCTGTGAACGCGTGGCGCAGTGGCTCCAGGCCCTTGTGGCAACACCGGGGCATGTCCTTGCCATCACCCATCCCTTTGTCATTCGCGCAGCACTGACGCAGGTGTTGCAGGCCAAGGCATTCAACCTGATCGACGTCGAACCGTTGTCGGCCGTCGAGTTGCGGTTCACCGGCCGCTGGCGCCTGCGCTTGCTTGAAGGAGAAATTTGATGAAGAAGCTGCTGGTCATCGGCATCGGCGCCGGCAACCCTGACTACATCACAATGCAGGCCGTGAAGGCGCTGAACCTCGTCGACGTGTTTTTCCTGATGGACAAGGGCCAGAGCAAGGACAAATTGATCGACCTGCGCCGTGAGATCTGCGAGCGCTTCATCACCGGTCACGACTACCGCTTCGTCCAAGCCCATAGCCCGGAACGCGAGCGCGGGGAGGTGGACTACAAGACCAGTGTCGACGATCTGAACCTCGCCAAGCAGCAGACCTTCGAGCGGCTGATCAATGAGGAACTGTCCGACGGCCAGTGCGGCGGTTTTCTGGTGTGGGGCGATCCGGCGTTGTACGACAGCACCCTGCGGATTTTGCAGGCAATCCTGGCCTCGGGCCGTTGTGCGTTCGAGTATGACGTGATCCCCGGTATCACCAGCGTTCAGGCGCTGGCGGCGCAGCACAAGGTACCGCTGAATCGCATCGGCCGCTCAATTGAAATCACCACTGGCCGACGGCTGGCGGCGGGGCAAGTGAGCGATGCCGACAGCCTCGTGGTGATGCTCGATGCCGAGGATTCCTACCATCAAGTGGCGGATCAGGAGACGGAGATTTACTGGGGCGCGTATCTGGGGACGCCGGATGAAATCCTGATCAGCGGCAAGCTCAAGGACGTGGCGCCGGAGATTGAGCGGGTGCGCAAGGCGGCGCGGGTGGCGAATGGGTGGATTATGGATACTTACCTGTTGCGCAAGCCTTGAGGTAAACGGTGCCTGAGCTGATGTCTTCGCGGGCAAGCCTCGCTCCTGCAAAGGCGACGCAATACCTGTAGGAGCGAGGCTTGCCCGCGAAGAGGCCCTCAAGCGCACCTCAAATAATGGCTTTGACCCCACGCCCAAACCGCTCCCGATACACTGACGGCGGCACGCCCACCACCCCACGAAACGCCACGCGAAAGCTTTCCACCGAGCGATACCCACACTGCGCGGCAATCTGGTCGGTGTTTTGCCCGGTGCTCTCCAGCAACTCCTTCGCCCGCGCCAGCCGCTCATGCTGCAACCACGCCTTGGGCGGCATGCCGGTGGCCTCGGTAAACCGACGCAGAAACGTGCGTTCACTCATGGCCGCCTCGCTCGCCAGTTCGCGAACCTCCAGCGGTTCGTGCAAGCGTTCCCGGGCCCACTGCATGACGCGGGACAAATCGCTGCGCGGCGTCGGGCTGACGGGCGTAGGAATAAACTGCGCCTGACCGCCGGTGCGTTGCGGCGACATCACCAGGCGCCGCGCCACTGAGTTGGCCACCTGCGTGCCTAAGTCCCGCGTCACCAGGTGCAGGCACGCATCGATCCCCGCCGCGCTGCCCGCCGAGGTGATCAATTGGCCGGAATCGACATAGAGCACATCCGGGTCCACCCGAATGTTCGGAAAACGTTCGGCCAACTCAGCGGCATAGCGCCAATGGGTGGTGGCGCCATGACCGTCCAGCAGGCCGGTCGCCGCCAGCACAAACACACCGGAGCAGATCGACAGCAACCGCGCTCCCCGCGCATGCGCCTGGCGCAGGGCGGCGAGCACGTGTTCCGGTACCGGCGCGTTGCGATCGCGCCAGCCGGGAATGATGATCGTGCGGGCCTCTTCGAGCAGTTCCATGCCGCCATCGGCCAGCACCTGAATCCCGCCCATGGCGCGCATCGGGCCCTGATCCACGGCGACGATACGATGCTCGTACCAAGGGAAGTCGAACTCCGGCCGCGCCAGGCCGAAGATCTCCACGGCGATGCCGAATTCGAACGTACAGAGGCCGTCGTAGACCAGAATCGCGACCAATCCAGGGTTCGGTTGCATTTGGCGGAAAGTTCCCGGTAAGTGTCTTGTGCGCCACTGTAGCCGCAAGCGTCGGGCGGATAAAGTCTTCTCATACCCACTCAAGACTTTGGAGTACAGCCCATGACCAGCCTGGTCCGCGCCATTCCCGCAGCCCCTTCGGCCATTGCCCTGATGCACTTCAGCAACCGTCTGACCTTTGAAACCGATTGTTCCGACGTGTACGGCAGCCAGCAGGCCGGCGATGTGGATTTTGTCCTGGTGGACGTTCGCGGACCGTTGGCGTTCGAACGCGGGCATGTGCCCGGCGCGATCAACATTCCGGGACGCCTGCTCACCTCCGAGAGCCTGGCGGGTTACCCGACGTCCACCTTGTTTGTGGTCTATTGCGCCGGGCCGCACTGTAACGGTGTGCACAAGGCTGCGGTGAAGCTGGCGGCGCTGGGTTACCCGGTCAAGGAGATGATCGGCGGCGTGACCGGGTGGCTGGATGAGGGGTTGGAACTGAGTGTTGCGGTGCAGCGGCCTGCCACCACCGCCATCGGTTGCGAATGTTGATATTCAGACAGCGCTGAACCATCGTGGCGAGGGAGCTTGCTCCCGCTGGGTGGCGCAGCAGCCCCGCAATCTTGGCAATTGTCGAAGATTTTTGGGAGCGCTTCGCACTCCAGCGGGAGCAAGCTCCCTCGCCACAAAAGCTCCGTTGCCACAAAGGCTCACTGGCCACAGGAGCCCGTCAATCCTTAGTTCAGCGACTGCTTGAGCACGCTGCCCACCACCCATCCAGCGTTGCCTGCAACCATTCGAACACGGCTGCATGGGCGGCGCTGTCCTGTTGCCCTCGAGGCAACGGCGACTCCTCTCCAAAGTGCGCATTGAGCATCGCCACCGACTCCGCATTCCACTCTGGATGAAACTGCAAGCCCACCCGCGTCGGCCCCACGCGATACATCTGCTGTTCACATTGATCGCTGCTGGCCAGCACTTGCGCATCAGGCGGCAAGTCGATTGCGTCTTCGTGCCACTCCAGCACCTTCAGCGTCCGGCCATCGACGAACGTCACGGTGGTCCAGCCGGTTTCGGACCGATCCATCCGCCGCACGTTTCCACCCAGACTCAGCGCCAGCAACTGCGCCCCCAGACAAATCGCAAGTACCGCCGCGCCCTGATCCAGGCTGGCCGCCAGCCACTGCCGTTCTGCTTCCAGCCACGCCGGCCCGGCGTTGGATTCATAAGGTCCACCCAGCACGATCACGGGCGCCGCGCTAACCGGCGGTAACTGGCCGAGGTCGGCGCGAAAGATGTCCAGCGTCACCCCTCTGGACGCTACCCAATCGGCAATGGCGCCTGGACCTTCGGCGGGGTGGTGCTGGATCAGATTCAAGGTGGGCATCGGTACTCTCTGTAGTTTTTGCGTGTAGGTTTTGTCTGAAAAAAGGGCTTGTCCTACAGTCCTTGCACCGCCTTGGCGCACGCTTCAAGGGCTTTGAATGGAGCAGCCACGTTTCTATAAGTATTTGTCGCTTAAAAACAATTTGCCCATTAGAAGCCATTCTAGACTGCCGGCCACTTCGATCTTCACCGACCGAAAGTCATTCGAAAGCTGCCAATAAAAGCCTCCGCACACAGGAGTTATAAATGAAGAAGCTAGTGATGTTTGGTGCCTTGGCACTGTCGATGTTGTCCCTGACCGCCGTGGCCGATGACGCCAAGCCGATCCGCATCGGTATCGAAGCCGGTTACCCGCCATTCTCGATGAAAACCCCTGACGGTAAACTCACCGGTTTCGACGTCGATATCGGCGACGCGCTGTGCGAGCAGATGAAAGTGAAGTGCACCTGGGTCGAGCAAGAATTCGATGGCCTGATCCCGGCACTGAAAGTGAAGAAAATCGACGCGATCCTGTCGTCCATGACCATCACTGACGATCGTAAGAAGAACGTCGATTTCACCATCAAGTACTACCACACCCCGGCTCGTTTCGTGATGAAGGCAGGCACCGACATCAAGGACCCGCTGACCGAACTCAAGGGCAAGAAAGTCGGTGTGCTGCGCGCCAGTACCCACGACCGCTTCGCCACCGAAGTACTGGTTCCGGCCGGTATCAACCTGGTTCGCTACGGCTCCCAGCAGGAAGCCAACCTGGACATGGTGTCCGGTCGCGTAGACGCGCTGCTGGCCGACTCGGTCAACCTGGACGACGGTTTTCTGAAAACCGACGCCGGTAAAGGCTTCGCTTTCGTCGGCCCGACCTACGAAGACGCCAAGTACTTCGGCGGCGGCGCCGGTATCGCTGTGCGCAAGGGCGATACTGCGCTGGCCGACAAATTCAACACCGCCATCACCGAAATCCGCGCCAACGGCAAGTACAAGCAAGTGCAAGACAAGTACTTCGACTTTGACGTTTACGGCCAGTAATCACGCCGTTCAAAAAAGTGGCAACCGTTGACGCGGTTGCCATTTTTTATGCCCGCTCTGTGTTGAAATGAAATCCCTTGTGGGAGCGAGCCTGCTCGCGAAATCGGTCGTTCAGCTGCATTTATGTTGACTGACCCACCGTTTTCGCGAGCAGGCTCGCTCCCACAGATGATTTTCGCCGTTCAGCCATTCAGGAGTGACCATGCAACGCATCGACCATCCTCTGCCCTGGAGCCACCTGGGCACCGAACGCACCCTCAGCGTGTTTCGTTACGGCGCGGGTCCTCGCAAGGTTTACATCCAGGCCAGCCTGCACGCTGACGAGTTGCCCGGCATGCGCACAGCCTGGGAGCTGAAGAAGCGCCTGGCCGAACTCGAAACCCGGGGCCAGTTGCAGGGCGTGATCGAGCTGGTGCCGGTGGCCAATCCGATCGGTCTTGACCAGCACCTGCAAGGCAGCCATATGGGGCGCTTCGAGCTGGGCAGCGGCAAGAACTTCAACCGCGCCTTCGTTGAACTCAGCACCCCGGTGGCCGCATTGATTGGCGACCAGTTGGGTCAAGATGCGCAGGCCAACATCGCGCTGATTCGCCAGACCATGGGCCAAGTCCTCGACGACTTGCCGGCACCGGCTTCGCAGCTGGAGGCCATGCACCGCCTGCTGCTGCGCCACGCCTGCGAGGCTGACATCACGCTGGACCTGCATTGCGATTTCGACGCGGCGATTCATTTGTATGCGTTGCCGCAACACTGGCCGCGGTGGCAATCCCTGGCCGCGCGTCTGAAGGCCGGGGTGGCGTTGCTCTGTGAAGACTCCGGCGGCAGTTCATTCGATGAGTCCTGCTCGTCGCCGTGGCTGCGCCTGGCGCGGGCCTTCCCCGAGGCGGCGATTCCCCCGGCCAATCTGGCGACGACGCTGGAACTGGGCAGCATGGGCGATACGCGAGTCGATCAGGCCCAGGCCAATTGCGAGGCGATCCTGGGGTTCCTCGCCGAGCAGGGCTTCATCACGGGCACCTGGCCTGCGGCACCCAGCGAGTGCTGTGAAGGCATGCCGTTCGAGGGCACCGAATACCTGTTTGCACCGCATCACGGTGTCGTCAGTTTTCTGCGTGATTCGGGTGAGTGGGTGGAGAAGGGCGATGCGCTGTTTGAGGTGGTTGATCCGCTGAGCGACCGCGTGACAACCGTGCGCGCCGGGACCAGCGGTGTGTTGTTTGCGATTGATCGCGGGCGGTATACGCAGCCGGGGACGTGGCAGGCGAAGGTGGCGGGGCGTGAGGTGATTCGGGTGGGGAAACTGGTTAACGACTGAGGGTTGTCGCCATTGCCAAAGGCCTCTTCGCGAGCAGGCTCGCTCCCACAGGTTTGATGTGCGACACACGTCCACTGTGGGAGCGAGCCTGCTCGCGAAGACGGCATCAACAGCGCCACAAATCCCCTTGCTATGCGCACAGTGTTAGGCTCCCCCCGAATCCTGCACTTGTGAAGGAAGGCTTATGTTGAAGTTTCTCGCTCTGCTGACGCTGCTGGCCTCGGCCACCGTCCACGCTGAACCCCCGCTGCACACTGATCTGCCACTCAAATACCTTGAGCAGGCGCATCCCGAGTCCCGCCACCAGCCCCTGGTGATTTTCCTCCACGGTTACGGCAGTAACGAGCAGGACCTGTTCGATATCAAGGATCAATTGCCTGCGCAATACACCTTCCTGTCAGTGCGGGCACCGATGGTGATGGAGGAGGGCAGTTACAAGTGGTTTCGCGAGAAGGGCAACGCTGCCTACAACGGTGAGACCGATGATCTGAAGGCCAGCGGCCAGGTGCTGCTGGACTTCATTGCACAGGCGGCGAAGAAGTATCACACCGAACCTGACAAGGTCTTCCTGGTGGGTTTCAGCCAGGGCGCGATCATGTCCTACGAGGTGGCGCTGCGTCATCCCGAAGCCGTCGGCGGGATTGCGGCGCTGAGCGGGCGGATTCTGCCGGTGCTGAAATCCGAACTCAAACCGGATGAAAAACGCCAGAAGCTGGCGATCTTCATCGGTCATGGCACGGCAGACAAACGCTTGCCGTACATCGACGGCACCGAGGCCAACAGCCTGTTACAGAGCCTGTCTCTCAAGCCTGAGTTTCATGCCTACCCCGGTGTCGGTCACAGCATCAGTGCCACCGAAATGCAGGATTTGAGCGCCTGGTTGCAGCGCCTCAACCCCTGAAGCTTATTTGCCGCTGACGATCTGCTTGACCAGCGTCTCGTGGCCGCCGTTGTCGCTGAGGCGGGAAATCACCTGAACGATCGCCATGCGCGTGTTGGACGCGGCCATCACTGTGGTGTCGAGGGTTTTGCCGCCGCCCTGGGTGGCGGTGCTGTCGATCTGCCGCAAGCCCAGACCGGTGCCTTTCTGCGTCAGGCTTTTTTCGCTGAGTTTGGTGAAGTCCGGCAGCGCCTTGGCTTGTTCGGAGGCGAAGTCGGCCGCTGCGGAGTCGAGGAACGGACCGTCGTTATCCTTGACGTTGGCGCCACCGGGGATGGTGTTTTCAGCGGCGATTACGACGGTTTTGGTGGTCTGGTTGGTGTACATGGTGCCCGTTGCCCCGGCTGTACCGGTAGCCGCGTCGCCGGCCGGGAGCGGGTTGGCGATGAAGCCCTTGGGCAGGGTGAACTTGAACTTGCCGCCGAGCATCGAGACCACTTGCGCGGGCGCTTTATCGCTGGCGGTGGCCTTGGCGGCAGAGGCATTCAACGCCCCCAGGCTGGCGGCCGCCGTCAGTAACAGGACAACGGCTTTTTTACTCAACAATGACATTCGGAAACTCCAGGGATAATCGCGCATTCGCCGCAATCATCCCATGGAACACGATTTGTAGCAGCTGCCGAAAACCATCCTCGCCACAGTCTCAGGCCTGATTTTGCGCAAACAGGTTATGACGGGTTTCTTCGTTGAACTCGGCCTTGAACACCCATTTCTCCCTGAGATCCTGCGCACGCTGGGCGCCCGGGCGGGCGCTGTTTCATCGAACAGACGCTTGACGTTCGGGTAGGCCGCCAGGCCGTTCTCGCCGAGGATGTAATGCGCGTAGCCAGACGCTTCAAGTAGCAGGGCAACGTTCATCGGGTTCGGCAGCTTTACTCGTTCGGAACAATTGAACGTGTTGCGGGCGCTCTATCGCTTGCGCTCGACGTGGCGATCACCGCCCCCGCGATGATCAACACGGCAGGGATGATCAGGATCGGACCGGCCTGGCTGCGTCCCACGGCAAGCAGCAATAACGTCGATATCAACGGTGCCAGGTAGGAAAGCGCCCCCAGCGTCGCCAGACTGCCGTGTTTGGTGGCGTGGTCCCAGGCTAGAAATGCCAACCCGACCGGCCCGAGGCCAAGCACCACAATCGCGGTCCATTGGCCGGGATCAGGCAGTACCGTGGTTTCGAAGGCCAGATGGCAAATCAGACCGGACACGGCCGACATACCGCAGATCCCGCCGATGATGCTGCTGGGCACGTTGTTGAACCGTCGGTTGATCACCGAGTAACCGGCCCAGATCACCGCACAGCCGAAGGCCGCGAGATAACCGGCGATGGGCATCGAGGCGCCAGCCTCCGGGCCGTGTTGTTGCATGATGAACGCGGTGCCGGCCAGCCCCAGCAGTGCGCCGAGCATTTGCCGTTTGTGCAGCTTTTCTCCGGCCGAGAACGCCGAGAGCAGCACCAGCAACAGCGGCCACAGGTAGTTGATCAGACTGGCTTCGGCCGCCGGGGCTACTTTGAGCGCGAAAAAATACAGCGCGTGATAAACGAAAATGCCCACGAACCCGGTCACCCATACCGCCCAGGGCTGTCGCCAGCTACTGAAGCCGGCGAGCCCGCGCCGACCCAGAATCACCAGGCTCGCCACAAACGCTATGCCGAAGCTCAGTGTCAGCAGTTCAAAGGGCGGAATGCCTTCGGTGAGGGTGGTCAACAGCGCGAGGCAGGACCAGAGAACTATCGCGATCACGCCAACGGCGGTGGCTGAGTGGGGGGGACGGACGAGGGACGATGCGAGACTCATGTCTGTTCCTTCAGCACGTAGCGGGCGACATCCTGGCCCTCTGGATGTGAAGGAGCTTAGCGTTTGATCGCTGATCGTCCAGTCTCGGTGGTCGAGTTGATCGGTCGCGCCAGCAAGCGCCTGGTTATGCCCAACATCCCCACGGACACCGCAACACCGAGGGCAAAGGCGCTCATGCCCATGTCGGGCAACGCCAGCGCCAACACCAGGCAAAACGCCGCGAACGAATACATGCCGGTCGCCGTCGCCCGCAGCAATGCTGCCGTAAACGCCGGGCCGCGGGTTTGCTGGGAAAACACCGCCATCACGCTGCCGAGTACCGGGAACACCGCGAGCAAACCGCTCCAGCCTTCGCCGACGGTGCTGGCGAGTAAGGTCACGGCGAGGGTGAGCAGGGCGCCGGCCATCATGCGCAGCAGCAGTCTGTCGGACTTCGGCGCCGGGCCTGTAACGATGGGTTGCACACTGGGAAACAGGTACGGCGCCGCCAGCAGCGCGGTGGCGGCCGCGATCACCGAGAACATCAGCGAGGGGGGTATCAGCGAGAGCACCACGGCCACGGCGGACCAGACCAGCAGTGAAATGGTCAACGCCCATGGCCATCCTGCCCGTTGAGCGACTTGGGCGTAGGTCACGCAGAAGGCAATCATCGCGGACATCGCCGACAACGCCGCCGTCGCTGATTGAGCGGCGAACACCTGGCCTTGTTCGATGGCAAGGAAGAACAGAATCGGCCCGACCACCACCGGCAATCCCGACAGCCAACCGGCCACGCTGGGGCCCCAGCGTTTGCCAGCCAGGGAAATCAACAAGAGGAAGCCTGGAATCACCAGCAGCTTGAGCATCAGCACGCACACGTCTCCGACCTGAGTGAGGCGCCAACGTTAGCACTGCGGACGCAGGATTGCTCTAGGAATGAGGGGGTTTTGTATACAAAACTTGCAACTCAAATAATTGTACAAAACGTAGCTTTGCGTATAAGTTTTTAACAGATGCCCATGGTGAGAAAAACGCGATGAACAGACTCCGGTTGCGCCTGTATCACGGTGTGTTGTTGCTGGGATTGTCATGCACCCAGGCCTTGGCCAATTGGCAGGAGGCATTGCCCGGCGCGCAGATCATCGGTGCCGGCGAGTTTCGGGTGTTCGGATTCGATGTCTACAACGCTCGGCTCTGGAGTGCGGCCCGGCCTTTGGCACCAGATCAGCCGTTTGCCCTGGAGCTGATCTATCAGCGCAGCATTTCCCGCGATGATTTGGTGCAGGCCAGTGTCGATGAAATCAAGCGGTTGTCCGGCGCCTCGGTCAGCACCGAGCAACTCGAGCGCTGGAAGGTGCAGATGCAACAGTCGTTCGTCGACGTAAAAGCCGGCATGCGCATTACCGGCGTTTATTTGCCGGGGCAGGGCGCGCGGTTCTTTGTCGGCCAGCAGCCGCAACACGAAGTGAAGGACCCGCAATTCGCCCGGGCCTTTTTCGATATCTGGCTCGACCCACGTACACGTAATCCGGAGTTGCGCCAGCAGTTGCTGGGCAGCGCCAAGCCTTGAGGTGCATGACATGTTGAAAAATCTGCTGCTGGTGTTGTGCGTCTGCCTGGCGGGTTGCAGCGTCGATGTGCAGCATTACAGCGAGCAAAACCCCAAGCTCGATCTACCCGGGTTCTTCGTCGGGCGAGTGGATGGCTGGGGAATGTTCCAGAAGCGCTCGGGCGAGGTGGTCAAACGCTTTCATGTGCTGATCAACAGCCGAATGGACGGTCAGAACCTGATCATGCATGAAGCCTTTACCTACAGCGACGGCACGAAGCAGACCCGTGTCTGGACGTTGTACCCGGACGGCCCTGGCCGTTGGCGCGGTACGGCCGGCGATGTGGTCGGCGAGTCTCGCGGTGAGGTCGCCGGCAACGCGCTGCACTGGCGCTATGAACTGAGCCTGCCGGTGGACGACAAGGTCTACCAGGTGCATTTCGACGACTGGATGTACTTGCTGGACGAAAACACCATGGCCAATCGCTCCGCCATGACCAAGTTCGGTGTTGAATTGGGCCAGGTGACCTTGTTCTTCCGCCGCCACGGCGCCTGATACCCGGGCATTTGCCCCTTGGGCGCAGGGGCTGAAACGTCTAAGCTGCGCTTTTCCAACTGTCGACGGATGTGTCCGTGAAATTCAGTTTGCCCAAGGTTGGCACTGCGCCGTTTTGCCCGCCGGAAGTGGCGGGCAGCGTTGCAGTTGATCCCAACGCTTCATTTTTCAAACGCATGCTGCGCTTTGCCGGTCCTGGCTTGCTGGTGTCCATCGGCTACATGGACCCGGGCAACTGGGCGACCGCCATCGAGGCCGGTTCGCGTTTTGGTTACAGCCTGTTGTTCGTGGTGCTGCTGGCGAGTCTGGCGGGGATGGTGGTGCAGTGTCTGTGTTCGCGCCTGGGCATCGCCACCGGCCGCGATCTGGCGCAGCTGTCCCGGGAGCGCTACAGCACACGGACCGCGCGGACTCAATGGGTGCTGGCGGAAATCTCGATCATCGCCACCGATCTGGCGGAGGTGCTCGGTTGCGCACTGGCCTTTCACTTGCTGCTGGGCTGTTCGCTGACTGTCGGCATCGCGCTGACCGCGTTTGACACGCTGCTGGTGCTGGCCCTGCAAAACCGTGGTTTCCGCCGCCTGGAAGCGATCATGCTGGTGCTGGTGAGCACCATCGGCGTGTGCTTCTTCGTCGAGTTGCTGCTGATCAAACCGTACTGGCCGGACGTCGCCCGTGGGTTTACGCCGTCCCTGTCTGCCATTGGCGATGCCGCGCCGCTGTACCTGGCCATTGGCATCCTCGGGGCCACGGTGATGCCGCATAACTTGTACCTGCACACCTCGATCGTACAGACCCGAATGATCGGCAAGGACCTGGCCAGCAAGCGGGACGCGGTCAAACTGGCGCGCATCGACACCATTGGCTCTCTGGCGTTGGCGCTGCTGGTCAATGCGGCGATCCTGATCCTCGCCGCGGCGGCCTTTCATCAGAGCGGGCATACCGATGTGGTGGACATCCAGGACGCCTATCACTTGCTCGACCCACTGGTGGGCGGCGCCTTGGCCAGTGTGTTGTTCGGGGTGGCCTTGCTGGCGTCCGGGCAGAGCTCGACGTTTACCGGGACCATCGCGGGGCAGGTGATCATGGAGGGTTATCTGAACCTACGGATCCCGTGCTGGCAACGACGGCTGATTACGCGAGGGCTGGCGTTGATCCCGGCGTTCATCGGCGTCTGGCTGATGGGTGACAATGCGATCGGCAAGTTGCTGGTGTTGAGTCAGGTGGTGTTGAGTCTGCAGTTGCCGTTTGCGTTGTACCCGCTGATTCGCATGACCAACGATCACAAATTGATGGGACCGTTTGTGAATCGCTGGCCGACGCGGGTGTTGGCGTGGGGGTTGTTTGGGGTGATCAGTGGGGCGAATAGCTGGTTGATCTTGCAATTTTTGGGGTGACTGGGCCGGCCTCATCGCGAGCAGGCTCGCTCCCACAGTGGATCTGCGGTGAACACAAAACCCTGTGGGAGCGAGCCTGCTCGCGATGAACGATAACGCGGTTTTCCGGGCGGCCCGTTGCCCACGCTGAATCTGGTGAGATTTGCCTGAAGGCTGGGGCAAAAAAGAACCCGGTGCTTCTGATGACTGTCAGCCCATACAGATACTGACTGTGGCGAGGGAGCTTGCTCCCGCTCGAGCGCGAAGCGCTCGCAAAATCTTCGACAATTGCCGGGATTTTGGGGCTGCTTCGCAACCCAGCGGGAGCAAGCTCCCTCGCCACAAAAGCCTGCAACTCAGGAACACCGGGGGTGTTACCAGACCGCGCGGTTCTTCGTGGGTCCCCGCGCAGTCTGTTGAACGCTTTACGCCCGTTCGATCGCCAAAGCCACGCCCTGACCACCACCAATGCACAAGGTGGCGAGGCCTTTCTTGGCGTCGCGCTTGATCATTTCGTGCAGCAGGGTCACCAGCACCCGGCAGCCCGACGCACCGATCGGGTGACCGAGGGCGATGGCGCCGCCGTTGACGTTGACCTTGTTCAAGTCCCATTCCAGGTCCTTGGCCACCGCCAGGGATTGCGCGGCGAAGGCTTCGTTGGCCTCGACCAGGTCCAATTGGTCGATGGACCAGCCAGCCTTGCTCAGGCAACGGCGCGTGGCCGAGACCGGGCCGATGCCCATGATTGCCGGGTCGACGCCCGCGTTGGCGTAAGCGGCGATTTTCGCCAGCACTGGAAGACCCAGGGCCTTGGCTTTGTCGGCGCTCATCAGGATCACGGCGGCGGCACCGTCGTTCAGGGAAGAGGCGTTACCGGCAGTCACCGAACCGTCCTTCTTGAAGGCCGGTTTCAGTTTGCCCAGCGCTTCAGCGGTGGTGCCGGCACGCGGTTGCTCATCGGTGGCAAAGGACAGCGGATCGCCCTTGCGCTGCGGGATCAGGATCGGTGTGATCTCATCGACAAAACGCCCGGCTTCGATGGCAGCCGTGGCTTTCTGCTGCGAGGCCGCGGCGAAGGCGTCCTGTTGCTCGCGGGTCAGGTTGTACTTGTCCGCCAGGTTCTCGGCGGTGATGCCCATGTGGTAATCGTTGAACGCATCCCACAGGCCGTCGCTGATCATGGTGTCGACGATTTGAGCGTGACCCATGCGCAGGCCAGTGCGGGCTCCGGGCATGACGTAGTTGGACAGGCTCATGTTTTCCTGGCCGCCGGCAATGATCACCTCGGCGTCGCCGCAGCGGATCGCCTGAGTGGCCAGGTGCAAGGCTTTCAAACCCGAGCCGCAGACCTTGTTCAGGGTCATCGCCGGCACGGTAAACGGCAGGCCGGCCTTGATCGCGGACTGGCGCGCCGGGTTCTGCCCGGCACCGGCGGTCAACACCTGGCCCATGATCACTTCATCGACTTCAGCAACGTCCAGGCCGGTTTGCGCCAGCAGCTGACGGATCACCGCGGCACCGAGGTCAACGGCGGACACATTGGCCAGCGAGCCCTGGAAACTGCCGATGGCGGTTCGGGTGGCGGCAACAATAACGACGTCTTGCATGGAAGAATTCCTCACTGGGCAGCGAACTGCATTTCCGGAACGTGATCCGGCACGATCAGTTTACCGGCGGTCTTGGCGACAATCTCTTCGACGCTGACGCCCGGCGCACGTTCTTTGAGAATGAACGCGCCATTTTCGATTTCAAGGTAAGCCAGGTCGGTCAGCACACGCTTGATGCACCCGGCGCCGGTCAGCGGCAGGCTGCATTTGGACAGAAGCTTGGACTCACCGTCCTTGGACGCGTGGGTCATGATGACGATGATGTTGTCCGCGCCGGCCACCAGGTCCATGGCGCCGCCCATGCCCTTGACCAGTTTGCCGGGGATCATCCACGAGGCGATGTTGCCTTGCACGTCGACTTCAAAGGCGCCCAGCACGGTCAGGTCGACATGACCCCCGCGAATCATCGCGAAGGACTCGGCCGATGAGAAGATCGACGCGCCGATACGCGCGGTCACCGTTTGTTTGCCGGCGTTGATCATGTCGGCATCGATGGTTTCTTCAGTAGGAAAGGGGCCCATGCCGAGCAGGCCGTTTTCCGACTGCAGCATGACTTCCATGCCTTCAGGGATGTAGTTGGCAACGAGGGTCGGAATGCCGATGCCCAGGTTCACGTAAAAGCCGTCCTGCATTTCGCGGGCGACGCGTTGAGCCATTTGTTCGCGGGAAAGTGCCATTGTTATTTTTCCTTCAGGTCCGGGGGCTGGGGATCACTTACGCACGGTGCGCTGTTCGATGCGCTTCTCGAACGTGCCGCAAATGACTCGGTCGACGTAGATGCCAGGGGTGTGGATCTGCGACGGTTCCAGCTCGCCGGGTTCGACGATTTCTTCGACTTCGACCACGGTGATCTTGCCGGCAGTGGCGGCCAGCGGGTTGAAGTTCTGGGCGGTGTGGCGATAGATCACGTTGCCGAAGTGGTCGGCTTTCCAGCCTTTGACGATGGCGAAGTCACCAGTGATGGATTCTTCCATCAGGTACTTGCGGCCATGGAATTCGCGCACTTCCTTGCCATCGGCAACCGGAGTGCCAACGCCGGTGGCGGTGAAGAAAGCGGGGATGCCGGCACCGCCAGCGCGCATTTTTTCGGCGAGGGTGCCTTGCGGGGTCAGGACGACTTCGATTTCGCCTTTGAGCAGTTGGTCTTCGAACAGTTTGTTCTCACCGACGTAGGAGGCCACCACTTTGCGAATCTGCCGGTCTTCCAGCAACACGCCGAGGCCGAAACCATCGACGCCGCAATTGTTGGAAACCACGGTGAGGTCACGGGTGCCCTTGCGCTTGATCTCGGCGATCAGGTTTTCCGGGATCCCGCACAGGCCGAAGCCGCCGGCGATCACGGTCATGCCGTCTTCAAGACCTGCCAGAGCTTCCTCATAGGAACTCACGCGCTTGTCGAAACCTGCCATATGCACCTCTTTTATTCTTTGTGGGCGGCTGGCTAGCCGTATGGGGTAGGAGTGTCTCGCCGGATGATTTATTTGTTAAGTTGATTTTTAAGGTTGATTGATAGATAAAACTCACCAATCACTTATCTTTAATAAGTTGGAGCCCGCGCCCATGACAGTCAAGCAGATCCGCGCATTCCTGGCCGTGGCCCAGAGCCTGAGTTTCGCCGTGGCCTGCGAGCGGTTGCACCTGTCGCAATCGGCCTTGAGCCTGACCATCAAAGCCCTGGAGGAGGGGCTGGGCGGCCGGCTATTCACCCGCAACACACGTAATGTGGCGTTGACGGCGGAAGGCGAATCCCTGGTGCCCCTGGCTCGCCGGTTGATTGCGGATTGGGACAACGCCGAGGATGAACTGCGCCAGCGTTTCACCCTCCAGCGCGGGCGCGTGACCCTGGCGGCAATGCCGTCGTTTGCCGGCAATCTGCTGCCGCCGATCCTCAAGACTTTTCGCGCCCGTTATCCCAAGGTCAACGTCACGGTGAACGACGTGATCAACGAGCAAGTGCTGGAAATGGTGCGCGACCGGCAGGTGGAGCTGGGGGTGGCGTTTGAGCCGTCGCAGAGTTCATCGCTGGCATTCACGCCGTTGTATATGGACCGTTTTGTTGCCGTGGTGCCGGACGACTCTCCCTTGGCGCAACGGCACGACATTGATTGGCAGACGTTGCTCCAGGAACCGTTCATTACCTTGCAGCGTCCGTCGACGGTACGGGTGATGCTGGAAGAACACTTGCAGGCCCGGGGGATGAAATTGCCGGTGGAGTTTGAAAGCCATCAGTTGGCGACAGTCGGAAGGATGGTGGCCAGCGGATTGGGCGTCAGCGCCGTGCCAGCCCTGTGCGCCGGGCAGATGCGCGAGTTGGGCGCACGGTGCATTACCTTGCGCGACCCGGTGGTGGAGCGGGCGATCGGGGTGCTGACCAAGCCAGGAGTGGAACTGTCGGCGGCGGCGCAGGCGTTGTTCGATATCCTGAAAGCCGAGAATCTGGGCGAGCGAGTGTCCATGCCCTGATCACAATCCCCTGTAGGCGCGAGGCTTGCCCGCGAAAAGGCCGGCACCTTCAACATTGAAGTCGACTGACACGACGCCTTCGCGAGCAAGCTTCGCTCCTACAGGGGTTTAGGGTGATGAGGGGGAGAGGTGCTGTGCCAGCAAGGGCAACAGCTGTTCGCACGAGGCCTCAATCTTCATATCCAGGAGGTCATCTGCCCGGGTCTTGCCCAGATTGATCGCCATCAACGGCTTGCCCTGATCCGCCACCACCCGGCACAAGCGAAACGCCGAATACGCCATCAACGAAGAGCCCACCACCAGCAATCCCGCCGCCTGCTCCACCGCTGCCATGGCCTTGGCCGCCGTCACCTGCGCGACGTTCTCGCCAAAAAACACCACGTCCGGCTTCATCCGCTCACCCGCGCAATGCGGGCAATGCGGCACCTGGAACCGCGCCTCGAACGCCGGATCCAGCAACGTGTCGCCGTCCGGCGCCTGCACCGCATCGACCCCGGCCAGATAGGGATTCTGCGCCTCCATCAGGTGCTGGATCGAATCCCGCTCGCTGCGCTGTCCGCAGTCCAGGCACAGCACCCGGTGCAAGCTGCCGTGAAGTTCGATCACATCATGGCTGCCGGCCTGATCGTGCAAGGTGTCGACGTTCTGAGTGATCAGCCCGCTGATCTGCCGGCTGCTTTGCAGACTGGCCAGGGCTTCGTGGGCCACGTTCGGTTGAGCCTGGCGCACGCGCGGCCAGCCGAGCATCGCCCGCGCCCAATAGCGGCGCCGTGATTCCGGGGCCGACAGGAACTCCTGATACATCATCGGTTGCCGGCCACGCCGAACGCCCTCGTTGTCGCGGTAGTCTGGAATGCCCGACGGGGTGCTGATGCCGGCGCCGGTGAGGACCATGAACGGCTGCTCGGCCATCAGCTGCTGGAGCCGGTCGAGTTGTTCGCGGATGCGGCGGTCAAGCATGTTCAACACTCCGGGTATCTTGAGTGTTTGCAGCGTAGCACTTGCCAACCTGCCGAATGCGAGCCCGTGAGCGGCGTGGTTATTTTCGTGCCTCCAGAATCAGGTTGAACGGCGTTTCCGTGGCCCGCCGGAAAGTCTTGAACCCCGCTTCGGTGAAGACCTTGCGCAACCGCGCTTCACCCGCCTGAGCGCCGAGCCCAAGGCCGACTTCCTGGGACAGCGAGTTCGGCGTGCAAATGAAGGTCGAGGCGGCGTAGAACAGCCGGCCAACCGGGGTGACGTTGTCGTCCAGCGAGTCGTTGGCGAACGGTTCCACCAGCAGCACCGTGCCGTCCGGTTTCAGAGCGTCATAGGCGTGTTTCGCCGCGCCCACCGGGTCGCCCATGTCGTGCAGGCAGTCGAAATAGCAGATCAGGTCATAGTCGTCGCCGGGGAAGCTTTTCGCCGTGCCCTGAAAGAACCGCGCACGCCCGGACACGCCACCTTCTTCGGCGCGCTGGGTCGCGACGGTGACGGACGGTGCGTGGTAGTCGAAGCCGACGAACCGCGAGTCCGGGAACGCCTGGGCCATGATCACCGTGGAGGCGCCGTGTCCGCAGCCGATGTCGGCGACTTTGGCGCCCGCCTGTAATTTGGCGACCACGCCTTCCAGGGCCGGCAGCCACTCGGCGATCAGGTGCGCTTTGTACCCGGGGCGGAAGAACCGCTCCGTGCCGCTGAACATGCACGGATGGTGATCGCCCCAGGCCAGGGCGCCGTTGCCGCGCATGGCGTTGACCAGTTTGTCCTTGTCATGGAAAAACGACGCGACCACCCCGATACCGCCGGCGATATAGACCGGCGAATCCTCGATCGCCAGCGCCAGGGCTTGCTCTTCGGGCAGGCGGAACTGGCCGCCCTCGTGTTCCATGTAGCCGGAAGCGGCGTGGGCGCTGAGCCATTCGCGCAGCAGGCGGGGGTTGCAGCCGGTTTTGTCGGCGAGTGCTTCAGGGGTGATCGGCTGACTGTCGGCCATGGCCCGGTACAGGCCGAGCTCTTCGCCGAGGATGACGTTGGCAAGCATCGCCGCGCCGCCCATGTCGTTCACCAGTTTGCCCATGAAGTCATTGAGTCTGGCCTCGTCCATCACATGTGCTCCTTCAGCAGGATCACGGTCCAGAGGCCTTGTTTATCGAGGCGCACCTCTGGGCGGTGGTCGTGGGAATGAACAGGACGCTGTGCACGTCCCGCGTGCAGTAAGTTTAGTCCGAGCCCCGTGCGCGGCGGCCTGAAGCGACGAAAGCGCCATTCCCCTGGCCGACACAAATCCCCTGTAGGCGCGAGGCTTGCCCGCGAAGTCGCCGTGTCAGTCGACAAAAGTATTGCCTGACACTCCGTCTTCGCGGGCAAGCCTCGCTCCTACAAGGATTGGCGATGTGTATCGCACTGTATCCAGCCGCCGTCCCGATACATTCCACTTCATTCGCGACTCCCACCGAACACAGACCAGATACAAACCTGAGATGAACTGTAAAGGCTAACCAGCGCCCGAAATCCGGGGCTGTCGAGGCACTTTTCAGGGTCGTCGCAACAGGCGGCCGTCTTTGCTCGTGACTCCGTGAAGGGAACAATAATGACCACGCTCGTGCCTGAAACCGACCTGAAATCCGCTCCCGTCAACCATCTGCGCGTCGATCAGTACACCAACGGCCTCATTGGCCCCAGCCAGCCGATGCTCGGCCCGCTCGCCGACGGCGGCACCCTGATTACCGGCACACCGCCGGGTTGCTGGGGCCCGATGATCACGCCCGCCTTCGAGGGCGGCCACGAAGTGACGCAACCGGTAGCCATCGCTGGCGCGGAAATCGGCGACGCCGTGGCGATCAAGATCAAGAGCATGCGCGTCACCTCGCTGGCGACGTCGTCCGGGGTCATGAGCTTCGTTGAGGGGCGCTACAACGGCGACCCGTTTGTCGCCAAATTTTGCTCCAAGTGCGGCACCGACCACCCGGCCAGTCATGTCGAAGGCATTGGCGAGGAGTCGATTCGCTGTAACAACTGCGGCGCCGAGGTCAGTGCGTTTCGCTTCAGCCATGGCTACGTGATCGTGTTCGATGCACAGAATCAGGTCAGCCTGACCGTCAACCAGGACGTCGCCAACCGACTTGCCGGCAATGCCTCTGAAATGTCGGCGCTGCCGGAATTCGCCGCCCAGCATTCGATCCTGTCTCTGGCCCGTGCCGACATCCCCGGAGTTGCCGCGCACATGCGCCCGTTCCTCGGCAACATCGGCACCACGCCGTCCCGTGACTTGCCCGATTCGCACAACTGCGCCGATTTCGGCCAATACCTGATCAACGCCCCACACCGTTTCGGCATGACCCGCGAAGAGCTGCACGCGGCCAAGACCGACGGCCACATGGACACCAACTCGATCCGCGAAGGCTGCGTGTTGATCTGTCCGGTGAAAGTGCCGGGGGCCGGTGTGTACATGGGTGACATGCACGCCCAGCAAGGCAACGGCGAGATCGCAGGGCACGCCACCGACTGCTCCGGGGAAACCGAAGTGGTGGTGCAAGTGGTGAAGAACCTGACCCTGGACGGGCCGATCCTCCTGCAAAACCTCGACGATCTGCCGCCGATGGCCCGGCCCATGAATGGCCAACAACGGCAGAAAGTCCGCGAACTGGGCGAGCGCTGGGGTCAGCATGAAATCGAGCAGAGCGGGCCGATCACCTTTATCGGCAGCGGTGAGAATCTCAACGTCGCCGTCGAGAACGGCTTGAAACGTGCCGCTTCGGTCACCGGTTTGCCGTATGACGAAGTGCTCAACCGCGCGACCATCACCGGCTCGATCGACATCAGCCGCCTGCCGGGCACCGTGCGCGTGACCTTCCTGTGCCCGATGAACGTGCTCGATCGCATCGGCATCGGCCATCTGGTACGCGAGAAATACGACCTGGCGTAACGCCTGCCGAAGGGTCTGTACCGGAGTGTGTACAGGCCCGTCGGCGATACAACCGCCACGATGTTCTGCCGAACCGGAACACAGCCCCGATACATCGCTTCGGTTAACTGTGACTCCGTACTGGCAACCCTTGAGATCGACACCATGCAGACCCCCATCACCTCAGCGAAAGCCACCGTCGGGCTTGGCTTGCGTCGCGGATTAATGAAGGACCTCCAGGCCGCCCGTACCGGCGATTTCGATTTCCTGGAAGTTGCGCCGGAAAACTGGATCGGCATCGGCGGCGCCCATGGCCATGCGCTGCGGGCCCTGGCCGAGCGTTTTCCGTTGTCTTGCCACGGCTTGTCGCTGTCGCTGGGTGGGCCGGCACCGCTGGACGTCGGTTTTTTGCAGGAAGTGCGGGTGTTCCTCGATCACTACAACGTGCCGCTGTACAGCGAGCACCTGAGCTATTGCAGCGATGACGGTCACCTTTACGACCTGTTGCCGTTGCCGTTTACCGAAGAAGCGGTGCACCACGTGTCCGCGCGAATTCGCCAGGCCCAGGACATTCTTGGCCGCCGTCTGGCGGTGGAAAACGTCTCCTACTACGCCGCGCCCCAGCAGGATATGGACGAAGTGACCTTCACCAACGCGGTCCTGCGTGAAGCCGATTGTGACCTGTTGCTGGACGTCAACAATGTCTACGTCAACTCGATCAACCATGGCTTCGATCCACAGACCTTTCTGGCCGGCATCGATTCGGGCCGGGTGGTGGCGATGCACGTGGCCGGGCACTTCGATGAGTCCGACACGTTGAAAATCGACACCCATGGCGCGTCGGTGAAACCGGTGGTCTGGTCGTTGCTGGCCCAGGCCTACGCCCGGTTTGGCGCACAGCCGACATTGCTGGAGCGGGATTTCAACTTCCCCGCGTTCTCTGAACTGGTGACTGAATTGCAGACTATTCGTCGCTTGCAGGCCGAGGGGGTAAACCGTGGATAAGCCAGGCCTGTTTGACCAGCAAAACACATTGGGTCTGTACCTGCGTGACCCGGACCATTGCGCGCCGCCAGCCGGGATGGATGTGGCGCGGGCACAGGTTTACCGCGACCTGATTTTTTCCAACCTGTCGTTGTTGCTTAGCGGGACCTTTCCGGTGCTGATCAAGATTCTCGGTGATGAGCGCTGGCGTTCGCTGGTACGGATCTTCCTGCGGGACTGTCGTGCGCGTACCCCGAAATTCGGCGAAATCGCCCAGGAGTTTGTCGAGTTCCTGGCCTCGGAACCGAGTGCATCGAGCGAAGGTGTGTGGCCTCCGTTCATGGTGGAGCTGGCGCATTACGAGTGGGTCGAAATGGCGTTGCAACAGTCCGAAGCGGAGCCGTTGCCGCCGAGTGATGTGGCGTTGATTCTGGCGCGACCGTTGCTGGTGTCACCGTTGGCGTGGCCGTTGGCCTATGCCTGGCCGGTGCAGTTGGTGGGGCCGGATCATCAACCGGAAGCGCCACCGGCTCAACCGACTTTGCTGCTGGTGCGTCGAGCCGAGGACTGGAGTGTGAAATTTTCCGAGCTGAGCCCGCTGGCGTGGCGGTTGTTGCAGCGGATCGAGGCATTTCCCGAGCTGGATGGGCAGGCGCAGTTGGAAGGGCTGGCAGTGGAGGCGGGGGCCGTTGGATCGCCGGAGTTTATGGCGAGTGGCACGGCATTGTTGCGGCAGATGCATGGCGAAGGGGTGATTGGGTTTGCATGATCGTTCCCATGCTCTGCGTGGGAATGCCTCACCGGTCGCTCCGCGCCCGCGTCAGGGACGCGGAGCGTCCCGGGCTGCATTCCCACGCAGAGCGTGGGAACGATCACTGACAGGGGTGGTGTCTATTTTATGGGGCGGAAAAGAAATACCGCGTCAGGTGAAAGAAAATCGGCGCCGCGAAGCAGATCGAATCCATCCGATCCAGCATGCCGCCATGCCCTTTGATCATGGTCCCCCAATCCTTCGCGCTCAGGCTGCGCTTAATGGCGGACATGACCAGCCCACCCAGAAAACCCATCACCACGATCACCAGCGACATCAGCAGCGACTGCCAGAAACTGAACGGGGTCATCCAGAACATGCACCCGCCAATCAACGTGGCCGACAGACCGCCACCGACCAAGCCTTCCACCGTTTTCGACGGACTCACCAGCGGCGCAACTTTGTGCTTGCCCAATAGTTTGCCGAACACGTACTGCAACACGTCACTCAGTTGCACGACGAACACGAGATAGAACAGCAGCAGCGCGTTCTGCCCCTTGAAACCTTCCAGGTCCAGCAGCAACAGGGCCGGCGCGTGGCTGATGCAGTAGACGCAAATCATCACCCCCCACTGAATCTTGGCCGCCCGTTCCAGAAAAGCGTCGGTGTCCTGGCTCAGCACCGCAATCGCCGGCAATAGCAGGAACGCGTACACCGGAATCAACAGGGTGAACAGCGAATACCAGTGCGTGCCGATCAGCACGTATTGCAGCGGGATCAGAATGAAGAACGCCGAAAACAGCGCGTTATGGTCGCCCAGCCGGGTCGGCGTCAGGGTAATGAACTCCCGGAGCGCGAACAGCGAAATGAAGCCGAACAGAATAACCGTCGCGTTCCCGCCCAGCAGGTAGGACACGAAGAAGATGATGACCATGCCCCACCAGGCATTCACCCGCTGGTTGAGGTTCTCGATGGTCGACATCGAGCTTTCTGTTTTGGCGCGCTTCGCCAGAATCCGGCCGATGACCGAAGCGATTGCCAGCAGGACGGCAATGGCGCCGAAGAACCACAAGAACTTTTCGTCAAGATTCATTCCGACAACCTCACAATCGCTTCACGCGCCCGATCCAGAAACACCTGTTTTTCCTCGCCACTGATCCGTGGCAGCGGGTCGCCAATACGGATCGTGCAGATGATGGGCAGCGGGACGTGTTTGCCTTTCGGCATGGAGCGATGCAGGTTTTCCAGGTAGATGGGCACCAGATCCACCTCGGGGAATGTCTCGGCCAAACGGTACAGCCCTGATTTGAAAGGACCGGGCAACGCCTCGCTGCCTCGGGTGCCTTCCGGAAAGATGATGATCGAATGGCCGGCCCGCACCACATCGAAAATCGGCTCCAGCACGTTAACGCCGGGCGCCGGGTTTCGCTCGATCAGCACTGCGTTCAGGCCTTTTTGCGAGATGTACGACAGAAATTTGTTCTTTCCCCAGTAATCCGCAGCGGCGACCGGTTTCACGTTCACCCGGGCTTCCGGGGGCAGCGCCGCGATGATTGCCAGGGTGTCCATGTGGCTGGAGTGATTGGCGAAATAGATGCGCTGGCGTGTCAGGTCCGGCGGGCTTTCCCATCGGGCGGTGACGCCGATCAGGAAGCGAAGAACAGAAATCAGCGCGTTACTGATCCACATGAGCATTCCCCTTGAGCTGGCGCGAGATGGCCAGCGTGCGCGTGACGCAGGTCGCGGCTGAACCGAACGCGATGATGACCAGCGCGATCAACAGCACGTAGTGAGTGCCATAAACGCTGGCTTCGACGGCATTCAACAGAAGGGCCACAGTCATCACGGCCATTCGATGCTGCTTGGCCATTGGGCCGATGAAACTCTGCTTCAGGCCAATCGAACCGCCGAACACCCTGACATACGCCGTCAGTGCCGCGGCCAGCGCCGCGAACCAGCCGAGATCGGCGTACCCGATGGCATACCCCAGCGCGACGATCAGCAGGCTGTCGGCAATGCGGTCGGGGAATTCGTTGTAGAGGCTGCCGATGTCGGATTTCTTGCCGCCCTCGATCGCCACCATGCCGTCGAAGAGGTTGCACAGCAGGCGCAATTGAATGCCGACGGCGCAGAGGATCGAGCCGATGAGCCCGTTATCAATATTCAATGCCACCGCCCCGGCGAGCGCGAAGGCGATGCTGGCGACGGAGATCTGATTGGGGGAGATGTCTCGTTTCACCAGAAGGTCGGTGATGTATTTCGCCCAGCCCGCAGAGCGCGTCTTGATGGGCCTTCGGTTGTCATCCATTTTGCCAATATCCATATAGGTGTCGGTTGCTATCAGGGCATCGCCGTCGGCTGCTGCACGACGGTGTCCGACAATATAAAGGCTTTCCTTGGCCTTTGTGTCTGTTTACTGACTGCCAGGTCGAAGCGGTAACTTCAACTCCGCACACAACCCGCCGCCCTCACGATTGCTCAACGTCAACGATCCCCCGAGCGCCAACGCCAATTGCTGCGCGATCGCCAGCCCCAACCCCGTGCCGCCGGTGCTGCGATTGCGCGAATTCTCAACCCGGTAAAACGGTTCCATCACGTGGGTCAGTTCCTCTTCGGCAATGCCCGGTCCGCGATCCATGATCTTCACCGAGAGGCCGCCGTTTTTCGCTTCCACCCACAGCTCGGCGGCGCCGGCGAACTTCAGAGCGTTATCCGTCAGGTTTACCAGTACCCGCCGCAAGGCATGGGGCCGGGTGTCGATCACCGCGCCACTTTTGCCACCCAATGTCACGTCTTTGCCCACGTCCTGGTAGTCGAACACCAGGCTGTCGAGGAACGAATCCAGGTCGGTGCGGCGGCTCTCTTCGGTGGCGCCGTGAACGCTGCGGGCATACGCCACGCCTTCGCGCACCAGGTGCTCCATCTCACTGAGATCGCTCCACAGTTTGTCTTTTTCGCTGCAGTCGTCCATGAATTCGGCGCGCAGTTTCATGCGGGTGATGGGGGTTTGCAGGTCATGGGAAATCGCCGCCAGCAGTTGCATGCGCTCCTTCAAGTACGCGGCGATGCGTGCCTGCATCGAATTGAAGGCGATGGCGGCATGGGCGACTTCGGTCGGGCCTTTTTCGTCCAGGTGCACCGCGTGGGTGTTGGGATCAAGGTTGTCCACGGCCTCGGCAAGGCGGGTGAGGGGGCGGATGGCGATTCTCACCGCCAGCCAGGTGCAGAGGATCATCAGCGCCAACTGGCCCAGCAGAACGATGGGCAACCACGGCGACAACGGCACCATTGATGGCCTGACGTCGATGGTCACCGGGCTGCCGTCCGCGAGTTTCAGGTGCACCTGAAAGTGTTTCTGTTCGCCGGGAATGTCCGTCACGGTCATCGGGTAATCCTTGCCGATGGCGTCCTTGATCGATGTCATCGCGATGGGCGTGTCGCTCATGGCCACGCCCGGCGAACCCTCGTCGAGCAAATAACGGTAGTTGCGGCGGTTCAGTTGTTGCAGCCAACCCATGCGTTCTTCGGCTGGCAAGCGGTCAAGAATGGCGATGGAGGTCGAGACGTCGGTTTCCAGATTGCCAAGCATGGTGTTTTTTGCGCTTTCGTAACGCTCGTAATACTGCGCGCCAAAGGACAGCGCCTGCGCAAGGATCAGGCCAATCAGAAAGATCAGCGAGAGGCGCGAGGCCAGGGTGCGGGGCCAACGAAGGGTGAGGTTCATGACGGCGCACCGAGCACTTCCACCGGCAGGGAAAAGACGTAGCCCTCACTGCGCACGGTTTTGATGTAGGCCGGTTCGCGGGCATCGTCCAGCAAGCGTTGGCGCAAGCGGCTAACCAGCAAATCGATGGAACGGTCAAACAGATCGGCGTCGCGGCCCTGGGTCAGATTGAGCAACTGGTCGCGATTGAGCACCCGCTGCGGGTGATCGAGGAACACCCGCAGCAATCGGTATTCCGCACCGCTGAGCGCGACCATGGTGCCGTCTTCGTCCAGCAAGTGCCGGGCCGAGGTGTCCAGGCGCCAGCGCCCGAACGCCAGCAAGCGACCGCTTTCGGTGACCACCAGGTTTGGCGGCAGCATCCGCGTGCGGCGCAGTACGGCGTTGATTCGCGCGAGCAGTTCACGGGCGGCGAACGGCTTGACCAGGTAATCGTCGGCGCCCATTTCCAGGCCGATGATGCGGTCGGTTTCGTCGTTGCGGGCAGTGAGCATCAGCACCGGCGTGGCCTTGTGTTTGCCGGCGCGCAACTCGCGGCAGAGCATCAGGCCGTCGTCGCCCGGCATCATGATGTCGAGCACGATCAGGTCCACCGGCGTGGACTCAAGGAAGCTGCGCATCTGGCGTCCATCGGCGACGACCGTGGTGCGCAGGCCGTTCTTCTTGAGGTAGTTGCCTACCAGTTCCCGGATCTCGCGGTCATCGTCCACGATGAGAATGTGATCGACGTGTTCCATGGGGGCCAAGCCTCTATCAATGGGGGATGTTGCGCAGTCTATCGAGCCTTGGCCCGCTCGCCCGCAGCCCTTTGTATTGCAGTGTATCTGGCGTAGCGACGGATACATGCAAAGGCAAAAATGCGGTTTTCCAGGGGTTTTGTATCGCTCTGTATCAGGGGCCGGCTTTGATACGTACCGATTTACACGCGGCTGTTTTCGACACAGACGAGATACCTCGCGAGCTTCTAATGGGTTCCATCGAGGCAACCCACACCGCCTCTGCTCAATCGAACGACCTACCCATTGAAGCCTTGAGGAAACCGCCATGAACACCAAAGCCATCTACGCCGCTTGCCTGTTTGCCGCCCTGAACATCTGCACCTTGTCGGCCCGCGCCGAAGCCGCCGATGTCAGCGCCAAAACCTACACCTACGGCACCCACCTTGACATCAAGAAAGTGGTGTCGTTGAAAGAAGACGCCGCGCCTTCCTGCGGGGTTGTGAATGCCCAGCTGACCTACCTGGACTCCCAGCACAAAACCCAGGTGCTGGATTACCGCAAATTTGCTGACGGCTGCAACGCGGACAACTGAGTCCTTCGCTGAGCGATTGCCAACCCCCTTTGAAACAGGAAGAACACCATGAACAACGTCACCCGCTTTTTGACCGCTGTTGCTTTCTCCGCAGCCGGCGCGGCTGCCCATGCCAATGCCGCTGTTGAACAGAAAAGCTGTGGCAGTGCGACCTGCTTCCAGCTGACGCCGGTGGCCGAGCAGGGCGCTCATGCCTTCCTCGCACAGGACGGCTCGAGCCGCACGCCTCAAGGTCAGCTACAGGAAAACCAGAAGGCCTGATGCCCGAACCCGGTTTTGTGAACACCACAATTCCAGTGTAGGAGCGAGCCTGCTCGCGATGGCGGAGTGTCAGATAACACTGATGTCGACTGACACTCCGCCATCGCGAGCAGGCTCACTCCTACAGGGGGTAGGTGGTGTGTCGTTCTTCTCTATTTCAAGGTGATTACCATGTTTCTCATCGCTTTTCTGGGCGGTATATTGACCGTCCTCAGCCCCTGTATCCTCCCGGTGGTGCCGTTCCTGTTCGCCGGTGTCAAACGCACCCGTTCATCCATTCTGCTGACCCTCGGCGGCATGGTCCTGACCTTTGCCCTGATCGCCAGCCTGGCCGTGGTCAGCAGCGAATGGGTGGTGCAAGCCAACAACACCGGTCGTCACGTCGCGCTCTTCGTGATGGGATTGTTTGCTCTGTCGCTGATTTCCGCCCGTGTCGGTGACTGGATGGCCCGTCCGTTCGTGGCGCTGGGCAATCGCCTTGATCCCGACACCCGCAAAATGTCCGGCCCGCTGGGTTCGGTCATGATCGGTGTGGCCACAGGGTTGCTCTGGGCGCCGTGTGCCGGCCCGATCCTCGGGGTGATTCTCACCGGCGCCATGCTCCAGGGTGCGAACGCACAGACCAGCCTGTTGCTGCTGGCCTACGGCCTGGGCAGCGCACTGTCCCTGGGGACCTTGATCTTCGCCGGTCGCGGTTTGGTCAATCGCTTGAAAGTGTCGATCCCGGTCACTGGTTGGTTGCGTCGTGGTGCCGGTGTTGCCGTGCTGGCGACCGTGGCGGTGATTTCCACCGGTGCCGACCGGACACTGTTGGCCGGCACCTCGTCCGAAGGCGTCAGCAGCCTCGAGAAGGGTGTGATGGAAAGCGTGCCGAAAGTCGTCGACTACTTCGTCAGCAAGGTCAGGGCCGACTCCATGGACAACGCCCAGGGTGCCATGCCGTCGCTGTCCGGTGCCGTCCAGTGGCTGAACTCGCCAGCGCTGAGCAATGATTCGCTCAAAGGCAAAGTGGTGCTGGTGGACTTCTGGACCTACGACTGCATCAACTGCCAGCACACCCTGCCGTATGTGAAGGACTGGGCGAAAAAATACGAGAAGGATGGCCTGGTGGTCGTCGGCGTCCACACCCCTGAATACGGTTACGAGCGCATCATCGACAACGTCAAGGACCAGGTGAAAAAGCTCGGCATCACCTACCCGGTGGCCATCGACAACAACTACGCGATCTGGCGCGCCTTCGACAACCAGTACTGGCCCGCTCACTACCTGATCGACGCCAAGGGTCAGGTGCGTTACACCCACTTCGGTGAAGGCGCCTACGAAACCCAGGAAAAGATGATTCAGCAACTGCTGGAAGAGGCCAAGGCACCTTCGGCGTAACCCTCGCCATCAATGGCTCACAGGCTGCGTGCCGCGGGCCATTGGTTTTTTCTCCTGATTGCGCCGCCACGCCGCGGGTGGCGCACCGTACTCTCGACGAAAGGCACGGCTGAAGGCCGTGTCGGTCTGGTAGCCCACCTCTTCGGCAATCCGCATCAACGAACTGTTACTGCTGCGTAACAGGTTCGCCGCCAGCAACATCCGCCACTGCGTCAGGTACTGCATCGGCGAACTCCCTACCAACTGCGCAAAGCGTTCTGCCAACACCGACCTTGAGGTGCCGGCGGTTCGCGCCAGTTCATCCAGGGTCCAGGCGTGACAGGGTTTTTTGTGCAGCGCATTCAGGGCGGCACCGACGATCCGGTCACCCACACCGGCCAGCCAGCCGGTCCGGCCTTCACCGCGCTCGTTCATGTACAGGCGCAACACCTCGATGAACAACACCTCGGCCAGTTTCGCCAACACACCTTCGCCCCCGGGCCTGGGCGAGCGTGCTTCGGCCAAGGCATAACGGACCGATGATTCCAGCCAGATTCCGGCATTGGAGCCGCGCACATTGACCCGGACCACCGCCGGCAATCCCGTCAGCAACATGCCCGCCAACCGCGTATCGCAGGCCAGATAACCGCACACCAGCCGCGTGACCGCGCCGCCTCCGCCGTAACTCAGTTGCCGGGGACGGCGCGCCAGCACCACGTCCAGCCGCTTGCCGGTGACCGGCGTCAGCCCCGGTTGCGAGCTCATGCGATGGGCATCGCCCTGAGGGAATACCACCACATCGCCGGCGGTCAGGCGCAGCGGCGCAGCGTTTCCCATCTCGACATAGCACTCGCCTTCGGTGATCAGGTGGAATATCACCACCCGCTCGGCACCGGGCTCCAGAAAGGGGGCCGCCGTGTCGGCACTGGGCGACTGGTAGCACCAGGGTGCCGTGAACCTGGCATTGATGAAAATCGCGCCGACCAGGCGGACGACGCGCAGGGTTTGGGACAGGGCGTCCATGGTGACTTCCCATGCGACTAAGGGCTTTCTGATTGTGAGCGCGTTGCCGGGTAACGTGAATTCTCCGGACGATCGGGCAGTGTTGCCCGACGATCGGGCAGGACGCCGGCCCGCGCCGGAGCGATAGTTTGCCTACAGGGCCACTGCCGACCCTGTCATCAATAACAAGACTGAGAGGTTGCCATGCCAAAGTTCGTCATAGAACGCGAGATTCCAGGTGCTGGAACACTGTCAGAAAGGGATTTGAAAGCCGCTTCGCAAAAGTCCTGCCGGGCATTGCGCGACTTGCCGCAGGTGCAGTGGCTTCAGAGTTATGTCACGGGTGACAAGTTGTACTGCGTGTACATCTCGCCGAGCGAAGCGCTGATCCAGGAGCACGCGAGGCAGAGCGGTTTCCCGGCCAACCGCATTTCCCAGGTGATGAACATCATCGATCCGACCACGGCGGAGTAAGCCGGGCTTGCGTTCCAATCCTTACGGAGCAGATTTAATGAGCACCCCCCTTGATCTCACTGCCCTGAAAAACCGCCAGATGGTCTCCTGGGCCAGCGGCGATTACGCCGTGATCGGCACCACCCTGCAAATTGTCGGCGAGCAACTGGCTGAAGCCTGTGACTTGCTCTGCGACGAACGCGTGCTGGACGTGGCCGCCGGCAACGGCAATGCGACGCTCGCCGCTGCACGCCGAGGTTGCAACGTCACCTCGACCGACTACGTGGCGGCGCTGCTGGAGCGCGGCGAAGACCGGGCCCGGGCCGAGCGCCTGGAGGTGACCTTCCAGGTCGCCGACGCCGAGGCGCTGCCGTTCGAAGACGCCAGCTTCGATGCGGTGCTCTCGACCTTCGGCGTGATGTTCACGCCGGATCAGGCCAAAGCGGCTTCAGAACTGGCGCGGGTCTGCCGTCCTGGCGGACGCATCGGCCTGGCCAACTGGACGCCTGAAGGTTTTGTCGGCCAGATGTTCAAGACTCTGGGCAAACACCTGCCGCCACCGCCAGGCGCACAACCGCCTTCAAACTGGGGAACCGAAGCCTGGTTGCACTCGCACTTCGATGAGCGTGACTTTCAGGTCCAGGTGACGCGCCGCACCTTCAACTTCCGTTATCGCTCGGCGGCGCACTTCATCGATACGTTTCGCACCTGGTACGGCCCGGTCCACAAGGCCTTCGCGGCGCTGTCTCCCGAGGGAGCCCAAGCCTTTGAAAGCGACCTGACTGAGCTGATCAACCGGATGAACAGAGCGGGAGAGAAATCGGTGGTGGTGCCGAGTGAATACCTGGAGGTCGTCATCACCCGACGTTAACCAGACAACACAAAACCCTGTAGGAGCGAGACTTGCCCGCGAAGACGGAGCGTCAGGCAACATCGTTGTCGACTGATACTCCGTCTTCGCGGGCAAGCCTCGCTCCTACAGGGGATGCGGTGTTTTGTAGAGGGCGTTACTCATCCACCCGCTCGGTGTACACCACCCACACGCTGCAGGGCATTTTGTACAGCAGGTGTTCCACTGTGCTGCCGATCAACCGGCCCAGACCGCGATGGCCGACCCGGCCCATGACGATCACGTCGACGTCGTAGGCGTCGACATAGCGGGTCAGGACCTTGGCCGGGTTACCCATGATCATGTGCCGCTGCTCGGGCGCGATGCCGTTGCGCTCGGCCAATTCGTTGAAGGCGTCCTCCTGGTAGTCGAACAGGGTCTTGGCCTTGCCGGAATTGAAAAACGCCGAGCCGTTGTCAAAGCCGAACTCGTCTGCGCTGATCGAGGAAAGGTCATAGGCGTAGACCACGTCCAGCTCGGCGTTACAGGCACTCGCCAGCTTCGACGCTTCGTGCAGGATCCGGTCATTGAACGTTTTGTAGTGATCATCGCGATGAAAAGGATCGACCGCCGCGACAACCTTGCGTGGCAGGGCGTGAACGGCATGGCTGACAAAATGCAGCGGCACCGGGCATTCACGCAGCAAATGCACGTCGAGCGGGGTAAACAACAACCGCGACAGCAGTGATTCGTGCTCCAGCGCCTTGATCAGCACGTCCATCGGCTGCTCTTTGAGGTGAATCAGGATTTCTTCCAGCGGGCGTTCGACCCACGCCACCTCGGTGGTGACGTGGACGCCGATCTTGCGCAGGGGACGGGCCTGTTCTTCGAGCCACTGGCGGTGTCGATCGACGTAGCCCAGACGCATTTGTTCCAAGGCCTTTTCGTTGACCAGGCTGGCGGTGGCCAGGCCTTCCAGGTAATCGAACGCCACGATGTGCAAAGCCGCATCTTCAGCCTTGGCCAGCGCCGCGGCTCTGTCGAAGGCGGGGCTGTGTTCCATCAGTGGCGAGGCGACCAGCATGAAGCGTGATTGACCAGACATGTCGAACCTCCCGCGTCGTTCAATCCCCTAAGTATTGACCATGATCGACCTCCCGTCCGTCAGACCGGCGCAGGTTGGGTGGGCGTGGCAGTCAGAGGGAGGTCAGTCGCCGTTCCATGATGATCGTGCGCTCGGCTCCGTGGAATTCGTCGCGGACTTTTCGAAAGCCCAGCTTGAAGTAGAAGGCTTCTGCGGTGATGGAGGAGGGGACGCGCAAGACCTCGATTTTGGCTTCGGCGGCGATGGACTCGATCGTGGCCATCAATTGCCTCCCGAGGCCGCGTCCTTGTTGAGTCGGGTCGACAAAGACGCTGCGCACCACATCGCGATCAAGGCTGGCCGTGGCCACGATATGACTGTTGATCATTGCGACGAAGACCTGGCGTTGGGTCAGCAGCGTGCGAATAGACTCGGTGGAAAAGCTTTTTTCCACCTGCTCGATGATGTCGGGTGGGTAGTCCAGGGCATTGGACTGGCGCAGCGACTGGATGATGACCTGGCTGATGGCGGACGCGTCAGCTGCGGTGGCGGGCCGTATTTGCGGTTTCATGGTGCTACCTCAGTCCTTTGAACATCCAATTCCCCGTGGGGGCGAGCCTGCTCGCGATGGCTGGTGTCAGTCGACATCTACATCGGCTGGAAAGCAGTCATCGCTAGCAGGCTAGCTCCCACAGGGATCTAGGCAATCTGTGCGCCGCGTGCTGCCAGCAACTCCCGCAACACAGAACGATGGCAATGCGCTTCATCCTCGCAATAACACCCAACCGCCAGCGCGGTTTGATGGGAGAGGGCGGCCAGCAGATCCAGCAGTTGACTGGGCGCCGGGTGGTTCATTTCCGCCTTGAACTTGCGCCGAAAGGCTTCCCAGGCTTTGTCATCGGTGGCCGCTTTGGCTTCGGCCACCAGTTCCGCACTCGGCGACAGCAGTGGCTGCCACACATCATAAAAGTCCCGACGGGCGAAATTGGCCTTCGGTACACCACGAGGTGGGCGGCGTACCGTGCCGATCCGCAACCCTTCATCAGGCAGGCGCGGCGAGCCGAGTCGAACGATATGGATGGCCATGCTGCGTTACTTTTGGCGCGATCCGTCGAACCACTCCATGGCGGTGCGCCAGATGCAGATCCCCAGGAAGTAAGCCGACATCAGCAGCCAAAGCCCCATGACCATCGGGTTGGTGACCGGGTGATTGACCACCAGCGACAAGCTGCACAGCAGCCAGATGGCGGTCACGGCAATGTTGATCGGCATGAACTTGCGCACGCGAAACGGGTGCAGGAACTTCATGCGGGTCACGGTCAGCAAGGCCAGGCCAATGATCGTCAGGAAGGTAATCCACGGCGACGGGGCAATGATGTACAGGCACAGGGCCACGACGTTCCAGGCGGCGGGGAAGCCCTGGAAGTAATTGTCTTTGCTTTTCATGTTGACGTTGCAGAAGCAAAACAGCGACGAAACCAGAATCAGCGACACGGTCAGCAGCAGCGTGTAGTCCGGCAAGGGGATGTAGCGATAGATGAACAGCGCGGGGATGAACACATACGTCAGGTAGTCGATCACCAGATCGAGAATCGATCCATCGAAACTTGGCAGCACCGATTGCACATTGACCTTGCGTGCCAGGGCACCGTCCAGCCCATCGACGATCAGGGCCACGCCCAGCCACAGCAGGCAGTTGGTGGCCTGGTTTTCCAGCAAGGCGAGGGTGGCGAGGAAGGCAGTGACCACGCCGGTGGCGGTAAAACCATGGGCGCCCCATGCTTTGAGTCTGGCGATGTGTAGGGTGGATATCACGGGGGGCGTTCTCCAGAAAGATGAAGCAAGCCAGTCATCACCCTCATTATCAAGGGCGGCGGCAAACCGGTTCGGTTGCAGGTATCGACCGGAAATCCGGGAATAAGGTTCACCGCCAGTAAATCTTAGCTGGGCCGGCAAAAAATACTTTGGATTAATCTGCAGTGCTGTTCGCTGAACACTGGCACACAGACTTACCCGTTTTTGTGGCGAGGGCGCTTGCTCCCGCCGGGCTGCGTAGCGGCCCCAAAAAAATGTGGCAGCAATGCCGGTTTTTGTGAGTGCTACGCACTCAAGCGGGAGCAAGCTCCCTCGCCACAGGCCAAACGGTAATGGCGCATTTGCCGGCGAGGACTATTGTTGCCTGACCGGGTCACTCCCATCGATGAGGACGTCGTCATGAACACCAGCGATTTGCTCGAACAACTCCTGCGGGCCGGCCAGGGCTCCAGGGAGCGACAGGGTGGCGCATCTGCCCAGGGCGGCATCGACGGCGGTCTGGGCGGGTTGCTTGGCGGCTTGTTGGGCGGTGGCGGTGGTTCAGCCATGGGCGGGGGCGGCTTGGGTGGTTTGCTCGGTGGCCTGCTCGGCGGCGGCTCACCGCTGGGCGGCTCGACCCGGACCCGCTCAAGTGGCGGCACCAACTATGCGGCCCTGGCTTCGCTCGGGATGATGGCCTTCCAGGCGTATCAGGCATGGCAACGCAGTCAGGCGGCTGCGCCGCAACAGGCACCGCGCACCGTAGACCTTTTGTCCGGCCCGGAAGTCGAGGAGCACAGCCATGCTGTGCTGCGGGCGTTGATTGCTGCAGCGAAGGCCGATGGCCGGATCGACGACGCCGAGAAACAGATGATCAGTACCGAACTGGGCCGCCACACCGACGACCCGCAATTGCAGCAATGGCTGGATGACGAAGTGGCCCGGCCGCTGGATGCCACCGATGTGGCGCAGTCGGCGACGGATCCTGGCATGGCGTCAGAGATGTACCTGGCCAGTGTGATGCTGGTGGACGATCAGCAGGATGCCGAGCGCAACTATCTGGATGAGCTGGCGGCGGCGCTGAAGATTGACCCTGAGCTGCAAGTGCATCTGGAGCAGCAGGCCAAGGGTGGTGCGGTTTAGGGTGTGCCCGTTAAACCGGGTTGTCTTTCAGGCCGCCTTCGTTAGCAGGCCAGCTCCCACAGTGGATTTGCGGTGTGCGCAAGGTCCCTGTGGGCGCTAGCCTGCTAGCGAAGAATGAAAACGCGGTCAAACTGCCGGTTTGGGCACCAGGAAAATAACCCCGTACGCTTCGGCAATCTCCAGTATCCGCGGTAAATCCTCCGGCACCCTTAATTGATCCACCGCCGCAAAAAACTGCCCGCCCCGCGGATCCGACACCACGCCAATCATCTTCGCGGTAGGGCTGATGTTCTTGTAGGCATGAATCGAACCCCCGGGGATATGCACATACCCCCCGGCCGAGACGGTGGTGGACTTGCCCGCCACGGTCACTTCGACCTGGCCGTCGACCACATAGAACGCCTCGTCCCACGGATGAAAGTGCAGCGGCGGCCCACCGCCTTGCACGCCTTCCTGGATATGCATCTCAAAGGGCTTGCTGAGGTCGCCGCCCGCGAGGATGGTGATCGCCTCGCCCACGACATTTACGGGTGCCGGCGATTGCTCGATGACGTGCACCGTTCGCATGATTGCTCTCCGAAGATGACCCCGCGCCCGCTGATTATAGGCCGCGTGCACCGGGCGGGCGGTGCTGCACAGGTCCGTCCGTCAGGGCGATTTCAACGTCGATTGAATTTTTCTCCGGGCAAATCGCTCTGCTGATGTAGAGACGTGTTGATTCAACGTCCTGCCACTGGCCTTAGACCGAGAGATGCGCCCATGACTGCCCTGACCCGACTTGAATCGCGGCCCGCCCACGAACACCCGATCCCGGCCGCCGGGAGCCTTAAACAAGCCTATGAACAACTGATGCTGAGCGTCGACCCCGAGCAACGGCGTGCTCTGGCGCGAAGCTTTCTCGAAGTGCAGCTGGAACACGCCACCCACTTGCCTCAAGAAATGCCAACGGACCTGTCGGCCCTGCAATCGTTCGTCGAACACCACAGCGTCGACGTTGCCCGCCAATACGCCGACTACCTGCAACAACGCAAAGAAGGCGGGCCCCGGCAGTTTTTCACTAACAAGGCCCACGCGCTGTTTTTCCTGCAAGCCGTGGCCCCGACCAAACTGGTCGACGGCGCCTGGTTGTACGGCCTGTTGCGTCAGTGGCGCGACCCGCGTTTCGAAGGGCTGATCTGCACCTATCTGGAAGAGCTCGGCGACGGCAACCCGGCGCAGAATCATGTGGTGATCTACCGCAAGCTGCTCGCCGAACATGGTCTGCAAGACCCTGGGGTGATCGCCGACGAGCATTACCTGCAGGGCGCGATACAACTGGCGCTGGGCGAATCCGCCGACGAGTTTTTGCCGGAGGTGATCGGCTACAACCTGGGCTACGAACAGCTGCCGTTGCACCTGCTGATCAGCGCCTATGAACTCAGCGAATTGGGCATCGATCCGTATTACTTCACCCTGCACGTGACCATCGACAACGCCAGCACCGGCCACGCGCAAAAAGCCGTGCAGTCGGTGCTGCAACTGCTGCCGGTGGAAGGCGATCACGAAGACTTTCTGCGTCGGGTTGCGCTGGGCTATCGACTCAATGATCTGGGGCAGGGCAGTCGCGCGATCATCGAGTCGTTCGACCTCGACGCCGAGTTGCTCAACATGCTTGAGCGCAAGCGTCCGTTCGGCCAGCACATGCATTCCGACTACTGCCGTTTTGAAGGCAAGACCGTCAACCAATGGCTGTCCGCGCCGGAGCAGTTGCCAGGGTTCCTTGCCGCCATGGAAAAAAAAGGCTGGATCAAGCGCGGACAGGATCCTCAGGCCAGTCGCTTCTGGCAGTTGATCGAGGGGGATGGTGCCGCCATGTTCGGCGTATTCAGCCCCTATGAAAAACAGCTGCTGCATGACTGGATTGCCGGCAACTGGACGCCTGAGCGCTCAGCCACGGCGGTCCGCCGAGGCACGAGTGTCGCGACAGAACTGCCAGTGCCCGACAACGACCCGGATATCCAGAGCCTGCAAACCTCGCTGGAGGGGCTTGCCGCACACGAGCAGATGCCGGTGCTGATCCCGTGGTTGTCGGCCCATCGGCATTCCCATCCAGCCGGCCTGATGGCCACGCGACGGTTCATCGAACTCAAATCCAGCCTGCGATAGGAGCACGGCATGAATCAGGAAGAACAACTGGGCGCTGCCGATCTGGCGCTGGTGCAGCTGGGGCGCCGTTTGCAGGCCGATGGTTACCGGTTTATCACCCCGACGCCGCTCACGCACCAGCGGGTCAACGACCGTGCCTTTGGGCAAAACGCCCGGACCTTGCGCGACGTGTTCGGCTGGTCGCGCGCATTCGAACCGGGCCTGCTGTCGACCGATGAACAGCGGCAGTTGCAGGAGGCGGGCGTGCTGCAAGAAAGCAACGGCCGACTGAAAAGCCGTGTGCGCTGGTCCAGCCTCGATGATTTGCTGTTCGTGCACTCGGGGTTTCCCACCGACGCGGCGGACGCGGTGTTTTTCGGACCGGACAGCTACCGGTTCGCGCAGCTGATCCACGCTCATCTTCAACAATCCTTCGCGCCGATCCGGCGCGCCGTCGACATTGGTTGCGGCGCGGGTGTCGGGGCGATTGTGATTGCCCGCGCACGCCGTGAAGCCGAGGTGCTGGCCGTCGATATCAATCCCGCGGCGCTGCGTTTGACGGCGGTCAACGCGGCCCTGGCGGAAGTCGCTAACGTCACGGTCGAGGCCAGCGATGTGCTGCAGGACGTCGACGGCCAGTTCGACCTGATCGTCGCCAACCCGCCCTACATGGCCGACCCCACCGAGCGCGCTTACCGGCATGGTGGCGGCGCTCTCGGTGCGCAGTTATCGTTGCGCATTGTCGAGCAGGCGTTGCTTCGACTGGCGCCCGGTGGCTGTTTAGTGCTGTACACCGGGGTGGCAATGATCGATGGCCAGGATCCGTTTCTTGAGGCACTGACCCCGCGCCTTGAATCGCCGATGTTCGGCTGGACCTATCGCGAACTCGATCCCGATGTGTTCGGTGAAGAGTTGCTGACGCCCGGCTATCAACGGGTGGAGCGGATTGCGGTCGTGGCCTTGATCGTCACGCGCATCGGCCCCGGCATTGGGGGACGCGTCGAGCCAGCAGGTGCGCCATGAACAAGAATCTGGACGATTACAACCGCATGCGCGATTTTTCGGCGACCTCTGAGCCCGCCGCGAAACGTTCAGGCAAGAAAACTGCGAAAGACCATGCCTTGCAGTTCTGTATCCAGAAGCACGATGCCTCGCGATTGCACTATGACTTTCGCCTGGAACTCGATGGCGCACTGAAAAGCTGGGCCGTGCCGAAAGGCCCCTCGCTAGACCCCAAGGTCAAGCGCCTGGCGGTCCACGTTGAAGACCATCCGATCGATTACGCCACGTTCGAGGGCAGCATTCCCGAAGGGCATTACGGTGCCGGCGATGTGATTGTCTGGGACCGGGGCGTGTGGATCCCCCAGGAAGATCCGGCCAAGGCCTATGCCAAAGGCAAGCTCAAGTTCGAGCTCCAGGGCGAGAAACTCGGCGGCTTGTGGAACCTGGTTCGCACGCACATGCCGGGCAAGCAGGAGCAGTGGTTTCTGATCAAGCATCAGGACAGCGCGGCGAAACCCGAGAGTGATTACGACGTGGTCGCCGCCGAGCCCGACAGCGTGCTCAGTGACCGCACCATTGTCCCCAAAAAGGCCAAGACCGCCGCCAAGCCCAAGCCGGTAAAGAAGCCAGCGCGCAAGGTCGCGGCTAAACAGCAGTCGGCCCAACTCACCGGGGCTCACAAGGCCAGGCTGCCCGACCAGCTCAAACCGGAATTGGCGACGCTGGTGGAAAAAGCCCCGCCGGGCGAGTGGAGCTATGAGATCAAGTTCGACGGCTACCGGATCATGGCGCGCATCGACCACGACGAGGTGAAACTCTTCACCCGCAACGGCCACGACTGGACCCACAAATTGCCGAAACAGGCCGAGGCGCTGGCCGCTCTGGGCCTGGAGTCAGCCTGGCTCGACGGTGAGATGGTGGTGGCTAACGAGCAGGGTGTGCCGGACTTTCAGGCGCTGCAAAATGCCTTTGAATCCAATCGCAGCGGCAACATCCTTTATTACCTGTTCGACATGCCTTACCTCAATGGCGTGGACCTGCGCGAGGTGCCGGTCGAGGAGCGGCGGGTCGCGCTGGCGACGGTACTCAAACCCAATAAAGATCCTTTGCTGCGCTTCTCCGACGCGTTCGGCGAGGAGCCGGAAGCCTTGCTCAACAGTGCCTGCCAAATGCAGATGGAAGGGCTGATCGGCAAGCGACTGGGGTCGCCTTATGTGTCACGGCGCAGCAGTGACTGGATCAAGCTCAAGTGCAAACATCGGCAGGAATTCGTCGTGGTCGGGTTCACCGATCCCCAAGGTGCGCGCAATGCCTTCGGCGCGCTGCTGTTGGGATTGCATGACCGGGACAGTGGCGAGTTGCGCTACGCTGGCAAGGTCGGCACCGGTTTCAACGAGACCACGCTCAAGCACATTTATGAACAGCTCAAACCGTTGCAGGTGAAAAAACCGGCGGTGGTCAATCCGCCGACCGGTTTCGACGCCAAGGGTGTGCATTGGCTCAAACCGGTGTTGCTCGCCGAAGTCGCGTTCGCCGAGATGACCAAGGACGGGTCGGTGCGCCATGCCGTATTCCATGGCTTGCGCGATGACAAACCCGCCGAAGACATCACCGAGGAGCGTGCGAAAGCCGTGAAAGCCCAGACCAGCAGGAAATCCGCCGCTGACAAACCGGCCACCGCGACGAAAAAGAAACCGGCCAAGGCAGCGCCCGCGCCCTCACAAGTCGGCCTCGGCGACGGCAAAGTGCGCATCACCCACCCGGACCGTGTGATCGATGCGAGCAGCGGCACCACCAAAGTGCAGCTGGCGGAGTATTACGCCAGCGTCGCCGAATGGATTCTGCCCGAGCTCAAGGATCGGCCGGTGGCGCTGGTGCGCGCCCCGGACGGGATCGCCGGCGAGCTGTTCTTCCAGAAAAACGCCGAGCGCCTGGCCATTCCGGGCATCACCACGCTGGACAAGGACGTCACCGGCCAACCGGTGATGATCATCAACAACGCCGAAGCGCTGATTGGCGCCGTGCAGATGAGCACGGTGGAACTGCACACCTGGAACGCTACCACGGAGAATCTCGACAAACCTGACCGCTTCGTTCTCGACCTCGATCCGGACCCGGCGCTGCCGTGGAAAAGCATGGTCGAGGCGACTCAGCTGACGCTGTCGGTACTGGATGAACTGGGGCTCAAGGCCTTCCTCAAGACCAGCGGCGGCAAGGGGATTCACCTGGTGGTGCCGCTGACCCGAAAGCACGGTTGGGACGAGGTGAAGGACTTCAGCCACGCAATTGTCAGTCACATGGCGAAGTTGCTGCCGGAGCGCTTTTCGGCGGTGTCAGGGCCGAAGAATCGCGTCGGGCGGATCTTCATCGATTACCTGCGCAATGGACTGGGTGCCACTACCATCTGCGCCTATGCCGCCCGCACCCGCGAAGGGTTGCCGGTGTCAGTGCCGATTTTTCGGGAAGAGGTGGCAGAGCTCAAGGGCGGTAATCAGTGGAATATCCACAACGTGCAGGAACGACTGGCTGAAGTGGGTGATGAACCTTGGGCGGACTTGAAGAAAACCCGGCAAACCATCACCGCCGACATGCGTCGGCGGGTCGGAATGAAAAAATAGCGTCTTGGTTAGTCGCGTTCTTTGCAGCTGCCGCTACCGGACAAACGCCTGCAAATCGCTGGCCAGTTTGTCGATCGCCACTTTGAAGTCTTTGGCGGTGATTTCCTGGCTGGCATTGGACAGCGTGCTGCCGAAGACTTTGCGCACGACTTTGGCCACGGTCTGGTTGGTGCTGGCGTCTTTAAACTCGGCCTCGATGAACAACGTGGAGTCCTGATCCCGATGCCCGCTGGCAGCGGAAACACCACCGACAACGGCCGCGACAGGCACCACTTCATACCATCTCATGCCTTCGTTTTCGGCATTCACCCCGGTGATCGCCGCGCGCATGATCAGTTTTTTTGAACCGCCCGGCGCTGATTGTTCGCTCGATACCACGCGGTATTTCTGCCCCAACACACCTTTGACCTTGCTGGTCATGTAGTTCTGCAGTTCATCCAGGGTTTGCCGATTGACCCGCTCGGTCGGCTTGGGCGCCGGATAGAGCTCCAGTTTGTTGAAGACCACGGTGTCGTAGGCGTTTGGATTCCAGGACGGGCTCACCCAGCGCATCGCGGTTTCGCCACTGGTGGTGGTGACTTGCTGCAAGTTGTTGTAGTCGGTAAGGAAGCCCGAGTACTGGTCTTTTTCGGTGACTTTCGAGGTGCAGCCCCCGAGTAGCAGACTGGTCAATGCGACGCCGATGAATAATTTCCGGGACAGGTTCATTGTGGTGTGTGCTCCATGGGGGTTGTCTTTTTTTTTCGATTGCAGGCATCAAAAACGCCAGGTCATGTTTCCGGTCACCGCTTGAATCCAGGCCTTGTCGAATTGACCGGAAGTTCGAGTGCCCGACGTGGACTTGGTCTGGTCCACCGGCATGTCGCCAAGCCAGACCATGGCCCAGCTGACGTTAATGTCGGTGACCTTGTTCAGAGCATAGGTGGCCCCAGCCGCAACGCGCCAGGATTCGTCCATGGGCACGGTAAATGTGCGGTTGCCGTCGGAAACGGCGCTGCTGTCGTAAGCCACGCCGAAATTCCACAACAGCTGCGGGGTGGCCTGGTACTGCGCGCCCAGGGCCAGTTGCCAGGTGTCTTTGAAATGGGCGTCGACGGTGGTCGATTGTGAACCGACTGCGGTGGTGTCGACTTGCACCGCGATATCGCCGAACTCGGACCAGTCCTGCCAGTTGACGGAGGCGAGCAAGGCCCATCGCGGGTCGAGTTGCTGGAACAGGCTCAGGGTCGCGGTTTGCGGCACGGTCATGTCGAGTTGGGTATTGGTGTTGTTGACGCGCTCCAGCAAACGGCCGTCGCCTTTCACATCCAGCCGGTCTTCGAAGTCCAGATCGACCTTGCTGGTGTAGGCCAGGCCAATACGGGTGCCGGGTTGCGGGGCGTAGATCACTCCCACATTCGCCCCAAAACCCCAATCGTTGTCTTTGTACTTGAACTGGCCGTCGCTGCGGTCGGTGAAGCCAAAGGGTGAACGATCGATCGCGGTTTGCGCTTGCAGCATGCCGTACATGGCTTTCACACCGACGCCCACCGACCATTGATCATCGAAGCGATACGCCACGCTGGGCACAAACGACAAACCGGCGAGGCTGACGTTCTGCGCAAAATAGCGCCCGGACCAGTCGTTGTCGTAGTTGGCCGCCAACCCGAAGTCGCCGTAATTGCCGAAACCGACGCTCCAGTGGTCATCGAATTGATGGCTGATGAAAAAGCTGCCGCCGGGAATCGGGTCGAAGGCATTGCCACTGCCGCTGCCCGTGCCGTTGGTGTTTGAGTCACGATCAAAGCTCAGGTCGCCGTAGAGCACCTGCAATCCGCCGGTAATTTGCGTACCTGGCAGATAACTCATGCCCGCCGGATTGCTGGCGATGGTGGAAGGGCCTTGTGCACGGGCGGCGGCACCGGCGTTGGCAAGCCCCACGTTATCGGTGCCGATTTCATAGAGCATGATGCCGCCGGCCTGGGCCTGCTGGTAGCACAGCGCAAACAGGGTGAAGGCGGGTAGGACGGCTGTTTTTAATTGCATGGATCACCTCAGCGGATGTCCGTCATGAACGCGGGTGGCTGGCAGCCGCCACCCGTGTATTCGCCTGTCTACTTGGCCATGGCCGCCCGGGCCGCTTCGATCCTGGCTTTGACCGCTTCCAGGTTAAAGCTCGCGCCTTTTTGCATGGGTGGGAACTCAACCGCCGTTTCAGCCAGTTTGACCACCTGCTGCTGTACAAACACAAAGCGCCAGAACTGGAACTTGAACCACTCGAAGTACTCCAGTGAGCCACTGGCTGCCATGTTTTCCGGCCACCCGGCGCGTTCGAACGGGTCGAGCCGCAGGTTGGTCAGGACCGGCATGTCCAGCGTGACCTTAGCCCCCAGCCAGCCACCGGGCTGATCGATGAAGCGGTACTTGAAGTCATCGATACGGATCGCACCCAGCGTACTTTCGCCGAAGTAGAAAACTTCATGCCGGTTCGACGGACCTTTACCGGTGATCATCGGTGTCTGGTCATAGCCATCGAGGTGGACCTTGTACGTTCTGTCGCCCAATTGCTTGCCCTTGAGCAGCTCGGTGGCGATGTTCGGGTTGCCGGCGGCGGCAACGAGGGTCGGGAACCAGTCCAGGCCGGACATGATGCCATTGGCCACGGTGTTGGCCGGTACGTTGCCAGGCCAGCGAACGATCGCCGGAACCCTGAAGCCACCTTCCATCACGGTGCCTTTGCCCATGGCGAACGGTGTGGTGCCGCCATCCGGCCAGGTGAAGTTTTCCGCGCCGTTGTCGGTGGTGAAAATCACGATGGTGTTGTCATCCATGCCGTCTTTTTTCAGCTTGGCCATGACGTCGCCGACGATGTCATCGAGCTGCGCCATGCCGGCTTCCTGCTCCGACCAGCCATTCTGCGAATTGCGCATCGCTTCGTACTTGTCGGACAGGTGCGTGACGATGTGCATGCGGGTCGGGTTCAGCCACAGGAAGAACGGTTTGTTATCGGTCTTGGCCTTGTCGATGAAGGTGAAAGCCTTGTCGCGGATTTCGTCGTCGACGGTTTTCATCCGCTCGGGATAGAGCGTACCGGCGTCTTCGATTTTCTGTTTGCCGACCTTGCCCCAGCGCGGCATCACCGTCGTATCGTCGGTGGTGGTCGCCCAGCTGTGGACCATGTTGCGCGGGCCAACGGTGGCCAGAAGTTCTTGCGGATAATTGGGGTGTGCCGGGTCTTCCATGGCGTCGAGGTGATAGAGGTAACCGAAGAACTCGTCGAACCCGTGCGCGGTGGGCAGAAATTCGTTCAAGTCGCCCAGATGGTTTTTGCCAAACTGGCCAGTGGAGTAACCCATGGCCTTGAGCGCGGTGGCAATGGTGACCGCTTCAGCGGGAATACCGACAGGTGAGCCGGCCTGGCCGACCGTGGTCATGCCGGTACGGATCGGCAGTTCACCGGTAATGAAATTGGCACGCCCGGCGGTGCAACTGGCTTCGGCGTAGTAGTCGGTAAAGCGCATGCCTTCTGCAGCGAGCTGGTCGAGGTTGGGGGTCCGGCCGGCCATCATGCCCTGGTTGTAGACGCCGATATTGGACCAGCCAATATCGTCGCCCATGATGACCACGATGTTGGGGGCGGGTTTGTCGGCCGCTTGGGTGATGCCGGGTAGAACCATTGCAGACAACAACATTGAAACAGCAAACAACCGGGTTAATTTTGTCTGGTTCATGAGCAGCTCCTGCGTACTGATAAGTACCGAAGTCAGGCCCCCCGACCTTTTTTAAATGGGTATCCCCCGAAAGAGCGTAGGTATGAACTGGGAAATATCCAGTAGTAATTGACAGTGATGTGCAGCTGTCTCATGAGCTTTACAGCGTGGTCGGCGATGGCCGGATTCAACTGATCTTTTCGCACCAATCCCTGCCCGACGACTCCATCACCAGCGAAACATTGGCAGCGGTTTGAGCGGGGAGCGCAGGAATTGCCGTGCGGTTTGCCGGAGCAGCATCCCGTGAAAACCATGATTGGGCAGTGCCGACTTCACCGTTTTGATGTAGGCCCGCGGCAGGCCGAACGTCAGCAGGCCGAGCGACACGTCAATGATATCGGCGCGTCGGAAGGGCTCGACGCTGAGCGCATGGTCGGCAGCATAGGACCGCACTTTGTGGTGTTCGAGGATCAGTGCCGTCACTTCGCCGCTCAAGTGCGACAGTTGCCGATTGGCGAGGTAGTCGGTGGCCAGGCGCACCGAGGGTTCCAGGTAATCAATGGTTTGATCGGTCCAGATGCCCAGGTCGTGAAACGCCCCGGCGATCTGCACGGCTTCGGAGGGCAGGCCTTCAATGCCGCTGATCGCGCGGTAGAAGTTCAGCACCCGGTAAATGTGATTGCGATAACCCAACAAATCGGCACCGATCGCCAGGGCGTAGGACGTCAGTATTTCGTCGGTCACGGGGAATTCGAGAAGGGGATTCATCGGTACGGACCTCACGCGTCGCGCAACAGGTCATTGGCGTTGAGGATCTCGAAGGCGATCTCCGGGCGTTTCTCCAGGCTGCGGCGAATCGCGGCGGGGATCGACTGGCGGGTCTTGCGGCACAAGCCCGGCAACTCGCCGAGGGTGATGCCGATGCCGCGCATGGTACGCACTTCATTGAAGCTGGGGACGATGTCCACACGGATGCCCAGTTGTGCGTACATGCGGTTTTGCAAGCGTTCGAGGTCAGCCAGGCTTTCCAGGTTTTCCAGACGATCGAGCAGACGCTTTTCTTCCTGTCGGGTCAGAAACAGGATGCGCACGTCCGCGCCCGGTGTTTCCAGCAACGGGTCTCGCCCGCAGATGCAGGCGCCGGGCGGGCAGGGTGAGCGGATCGGAGCAGAGGTCGTCATGGGCCTTAATCATAGAGCGCCCCAGACGAATCGTCAGTCGGAAATATCGGTCACCGGGATGATCTGTTCGCCGTCGGGCTGAGTGCCGGTCACCGTTTTCCTTTCCCGACGATCATTGATCCAGTTGTCCACCTGGGCGCCGAACTCGGCCGGGGCTTTACGTCCGACCCTGCGGGCAAGGTCGAGAATGGTCTGCTGGGCGAGGGCGTCTTCCATGCGTTTCTGCGCGGTCATCATGACGGCGTGAACCGAGCAATGACCTTCCACTGCCCACGTCGGCGGGGAGCCTTCAAACAGCGCGCAACGCCCACGGATATCACGGCAATCGAAGATGAGCTTCTGGCCATCAATGGCGTTGACGATGTCCAGCACGCTGATTTCGTCCGCCGGCCGCGCCAGTTTGAACCCGCCGCGCACGCCCTCGGTCGCGACCACCAGTTTGGCCTTGGCCAGTTTGGTGAAAATTTTCGCCAGGTAGTCCAGCGGCACGCCTTGCAGCTCAGCGAGGTCGCGCACGCTTGCCTCACGGCTGTCGCCGTAATCGCCCACCAGAAAAAGCAGGCAGTGAATGCCGTACTCAACGCCCGCGCTGTAGAGAGACATGGTTATCTCCGACTGAATGAGTCGCCAATGTTACCAGCCGATTGTCAGGGGTGCAACGAAGCATCGGTATGCCTAGATCGCCTGTCTGTCCTGTGCTGCATATGGATAGAAGCTTGTGTCTGGATTGTCGAGGTATCTGAATGTGTGATGATAACCATCGATAGAAGGTTGTTGTGTCTTGTAACTCGGATCACTATAGTCGCCGTTGTCAGCTCGGCGACGAGTTCAGTCTTTGGTCTTCTTCGGAGTTAAAACAATGAAACAGCACATTCTGGTCATCGGCGCAGGTTTCGGTGGCATGTGGACGGCATTGAGCGCCACGCGCCTGTTGGACATCCATGATCACAACCACGTAGACGTCACGGTACTGGCGCCTCAGGCCGAGCTGCGGGTGCGTCCACGCTTCTACGAGCCGAATGCTCATCAACTGGCGGCACCCCTTGGCGACCTGTTCGATGCCGTCGGTGTGAAGTTCATCAAGGGCGCAGCGCAATCCATCGACGTGCAGCAAAAACAAGTCGGCTACACCGATGCATCGGGTGCCGAACAGGTGTGCAGCTACGACAAACTCGTTCTGGCCACCGGCAGCGGTCTCGCGTTGCCCAACACTCCGGGCGTGGCCCAACACGCCTTTGACGTGGACCAGATTGAACAGGCGATACGCCTGGAAAACCATCTGAAATCCCTGGCCAACCTGCCGCAAAGTAAAGCTCGAAACACCGTGGTTGTGGCCGGTGGCGGCTTTACCGGGATTGAAACGGCGACTGAAATGCCGGCGCGTCTGCGGGCCATCCTCGGCGAGGACGCTGACATTGAAGTGATCATTGTCGATCGCGGTGAAAAAGTCGGGGCGTCCATGGGCAGCGAAATCAGCCAGTCGATCGCCGAAGCCAGCACTGAGCTGGGCGTGAAATGGCGCTTGAAGTCGTCAGTCGTTGCTGTCGATGAAAACGGTGTGACCCTGGCCGATGGCCAACGCATCGACGCCAAGACTGTGGTCTGGACCACCGGGGTGCGGGCAAGCTCGCTGACCGAGCAGATCCCGGCCGAACGCGACCACCTCGGTCGCCTGCACGTTGACGCCCACCTGAAAGTCATCGGTCAGGACGACATCTTTGCCACCGGTGATGTGGCTTATGCCGCCGCGGATGACATCGGCAACTACGCCATGATGACCTGCCAGCACGCGATCTCGCTGGGCCGTCATGCCGGCAACAACGTCGCTGCGCAAATCCTGGGCGTGGCGCCGAAGGCGTACAGCCAGCCCAAGTACGTTACCTGTCTGGATCTGGGCGCGTGGGGCGCGGTGTACACCGAGGGTTGGGATCGCCAGGTCAAACTGGTCAAGGAGGAAGGCAAATCGCTGAAGACCCAGATCAATACGGTGTGGATCTATCCGCCGGCCGCTGACCGCGCAACTGCGCTGGCGGCTGCGGACCCGATGATTCCGGTTGTGGCCTGATAAGCAGCTGTCTCGATAAGGCTGCCTGCATGAAAAAATCCCGCTCAAGTCACCTTGAGCGGGATTTTTTTATTCAGATGCGGAAGGCTTGCCGGCCTACCAGCAACCATTTGCCAGCCTTCTTTTGCCAGATCTGGAAGTTTTCGATTTCAGTCGGGACCACCTCGGTGCCCTTGATCGCCTGTGCCGAAAAATGATGACGAACCAGCGCTACATCACCCGAGACGGTGATGGTCTGGTTCTGCATTTCCAGGGTTTTGAAAGCGCTCTTGCCCGTTTCGATATCGGCGATGAAGTCTTTCTTGTCCTGGACCTTGCCGCTCGAGTGGCCGTAGGTCAGGTTCTCAGCAGTAAGCGCTTTCAGTTCGGGGATGTTCTTGTTGAGCATGGCTTGCGTCAGATGGTCCACCGCCTGCGCCACATCCTTCTCGCCCGGAGCAGGGGCTGCCATCACGTAGCCACTGAAGAGGCACAGAAAACCAATCAGCACTTTCACTTTTTTCATGGGTAGTTCCTTGTTGTTATGAATGACTCATCGGTCATCGTACAACCTAGCAGAAATTTAATGAATAGTGGCAAAACGACGTGGCAAGACTTCTACGGGCAGATAGAAGTCTTGCCGGTTAAAGGGAGGGGGTTTGGATTGCAGCTTCAGGCCAGCATCGATAGCAGGACACCTTGACGGTCCAGTTTGGCCAGGTCGTCGAAGCCTCCGACATGGGTGTCACCGATGAATATCTGCGGCACGCTGCGACGACCGTTGCGGGTGAGCATTTCCTGGAATTTTCCGGGGTCCGATTGAACATTGATCTCCTGGCTGGCGATGCCTTTGCTGGCCAGCAGCGCCTTGGCATTGCGGCAATAAGGGCAGGTGTCGGTGGTGTAAAGCGTCACAGTGCTCATGGGGTGTACTCCTCGGGTCAGACATCCGCCTCAAGCATCGATGGCAGGGAAGTCGATGTCGGTCAGGGCCAGGTTGTTGAGGTAGTTGGTCAGCGTCTGCGAGGCAATGTGGGCGACCACCTCGATGATCTTGGCATCGGTGATGCCGGCTGCACGCGCCGCTTCAATCTGCTCGTCACTCAGGTGGCCGCGACTTTCGGTAATTTGCCGGGCTAGCGTGGCAAATGCGTTGAGTTGACCGTGTCGAGCACTGACGATGTCTTGCGCGGACAGCCCGGCCTTGCCGGCAAATACGGTGTGCGCCGCCAGGCAGTAGTCGCAACCGTTGACCTGCGAAGTGGCGAGAAAGATGGCTTCTTTTTCAGGGGCGCTCAGGGATGTTTTGCCCAAGGCCACCGACTGTTGCAGATAGGCCGACAGGACGGCGGGGGCGATTGCCAGCGTCTTGAAGACATTGGGCAAAAAGCCGATTTTTTTCTGCACGCCTTCCAGCAGCGGGCGAGTGGTGTCGGTGGCGTGTTCAAGGTTCAGGGGGGCGATGCGGCTCATGTTGAGACTCCGTCGATTCAAGCGCGGTATGCGCTGGGTACGGGGTCCATGCTATGGATCATTGCTGGCCTTAAGGGTGCAAATCGTCGAGGATATGCGACAGATCGTCCAGATCTGTTCCCCGGGGAGTCGTTCCATGGATCGCTTGTCCACCTTGCTCACGCATTTCGGTGTCAGTGCCGGCACTTTCCACAGTGGCGATTTTTGCGGCGTCACGTCCTTCGATGGCGAACAGGCCACCGGGCACCTGCATTTGCTTCAGGCTGGCGAACTGACGCTCAAACTGGCTGATGAGCGAGTCCTGCAGCTCAATGAACCGACGCTGATTTTTTTCCCGCGACCTTATCGTCACCGCTTGTTCGCCAGCGAAGCGTCGGGCACTCAATTGGTGTGCGCCTCTCTGGAGTTCGACGGTGGGGCGGGCAACGCCCTGGCGGCTGCGCTGCCTGAATACCTGGTGCTCAAACTCGACAGCATCCCGACCCTGGCCGGCACGCTGGACTGGCTGTTCAGCGAGGCGTTCGGCGGCATTTGTGGTCGCGAAGCGATGATGGATCGGCTGTTCGAACTGCTGGTGATTCAGTTGTTGCGGCACATCCTGACCAGCCGTGACCAGACGCCCGGGATGATGGCCGGTCTCGCCGACCCACGCCTGGCGCGCCCCTTGAGCCTGATGCACGACGCGCCCGGCAAGGCCTGGACCGTGGCCGAGCTGTCGGCGGCAGCCAATATGTCCCGGGCCAGTTTCGCCGACTACTTTCGTTCGGTGGTGGGGCAGACGCCGGTCGACTATCTGGTGAGTTGGCGGATCAGCCTGGCGCAGAAACGCTTGCGTGAGGGCAGGTCCATCGCGCTGATCGCCGATGAAGTCGGCTACGAAAGCCCCTCGGCGCTGGCCCGGGCGTTTCGTCGTAAAACCGGTGCCAGCCCGCGCGAGTGGCTGCAAGACGCCAAACGCCCGCGGTGACCACCCCCGTTGGTCAAGCACGTTCCCTGTAGGAGCGAGCCTGCTCGCGAAGAGGTCGGCACATCCAACATCGATAGCGCCTGACCCACCGCTTTCGCGAGCAGGCTCGCTCCCACAGGTTGGGTGGGCGTGAGATAGACTCATCTACGGGCACCGAACCGTGGGAGTGACACCTGTGGCGCAATTTAAATGGACTCACTGATCACCGCCGCAGCGCACGCACTCGCGGCGGGCGATCCCCTCGGTGCGCTGAACCGGGTTGCCTTGCGCGACGATGCCCCTGCGCTGGCGCTTCGCGGCATCGCCATGGCGCAATTGGGCGATCTGGTCCGGGCCAAGGCGTTGGTGCGCAGCGCCGCACGCGCCTTTGGTCCGAAAGCGCCTGTGGCCCGGGCGCGGTGCGTGGTCGCCGAGGCCGAAATCGCCCTGGCTTCACGGGATCTCGGCTGGCCGGTGAAGGCGCTCGAAGCGGCGCGAGTGACCTTGCAGGCGCATGGCGATGGCGCGAATGCGGCCCATGCGCGGTATTTGCAGGTTCGACGTTTGTTGTTGATCGGGCGTCTGGATGAGGTCGACCGTTTGCTCGCCGAGCTCGACCCCGCACCGCTGCCGCCGGCATTGCGCGTCGTTCATGAATTAGTGGTGGCCGGGATCGCCGTGCGGCGACTCGAAACAAGAAGGGCACGGTCTGCGCTCGAAAGGGCCGAACGTGCGGCCTCAGACGCCGGTATTCCCGCGCTCACCGCCGAAGTTGAACACGCCGCTCAAGTCCTCGACACGCCCGCTGCGCGACTGATTGCCCGGGGTGAAGAACGCCCCCTGCGGCTGGATGAGGTGGAAGCATTGCTGAGTTCACCGTCTCTGGTCGTCGACGCGTGCCGATACGGCGTGCGCGGCGCGGGGATGTCGGTGTCCCTGGCCAAACGACCGGTGTTGTTCACCCTCGTGCGGGCGTTGGCCGAAGCCTGGCCCGAGGATGTGGCGCGGGAAACACTGATCACCCAGGCCTTTCGCCAGAAGCTCACCGATGAATCCCATCGCGCCAGACTGCGCGTCGAAATCGGTCGGCTTCGCAAAGCGCTGAAACCTCTGGCCGGTATCAGTGCGACGAAACGCGGGTTTGCGCTGCAACCTGAGAGTGCTGATGACGTTGTGGTGCTGGCGTGGCCCGTCGAAGAGCCCCAGGCGGCGCTGCTGGCCTTCCTGGCCGACGGCGAATCGTGGTCGAGCTCGGCGCTGGCCCTGACGCTGAAGGCCAGTCAACGCACGGTGCAACGGGCCCTCGATTCGCTGGCAAGCGCCGGCAAAGTGCAATCGTTTGGTCGCGGGCGCGCCCGGCGCTGGATGACGCCGCCGCTGTCTGGATTCGCGACGACTTTGTTACTCACAGCTTGGGTGCCGGGTGACTAGGATCCATCTCACCACCCAACGAAGAGGATGCAACCATGAAGCAATCATCTGCCGAGATCATCCACGAATACGGACCCTTTCCGGGCGTCGACGCCGTGCATGGCGTTTCTTATGACGGCGAGCACGTCTGGTTCGCCTCCGGAGAAAAACTCAACGCCCTCGACCCTGTAAGCGGTAAGACGCCTCGTTCCATCGATGTCGCCGCGCATGCCGGAACAGCCTTTGACGGCCGGCACCTGTACCAGATCGCCGAGGATCGCATCCAGAAGATCGATCCTTCGAATGGTCGTGTACTCCGCACCATTCCGGCGCCTGGCGGTGGGGGCGACTCAGGGCTCGCCTGGGCTGAAGGCACGCTTTGGGTGGGCCAGTATCGCGAACGCAAGATCCATCAAATCGACCCCGACACCGGCAAGATTCTTCGCACGATCGAGTCCAACCGTTTCGTCACCGGGGTGACCTGGGTGGAAGGCGCGCTGTGGCACGGCACTTGGGAAGGAGAGGAAGGTGAATTGCGGCGAGTAGACCCGAACACCGGCGAGGTGCTGGAAAGCCTCACGCTACCAACCGGCGTCGGCGTGTCAGGGCTTGAGTCCGACGGTGCGGACCGATTTTTTTGCGGCGGAGGCAATAGTGGCAAGGTGAGGGCCGTTCGTCGGCCCGCCTGATCCTAAAACGTGAATTGACGCGAAGACCGAGGCGCGCTCTGGGCCAATTCGATCTCCAGCAGGTGTTCAACCAACACGTCATTGAGGAACCGGAATTGATCGTTGAGCCCGACCACTTCATTGTTGAAGTGGTTCGCGGCTGCCGGTATCAGCAATGCCTCGAAGTTTTTGTCGAACACCAGTGACAACTCTTTGCGAGAGACGAATGGCTGCGAATAGAAGTTGTTGCCGAACACCGGGAAGCTTACGCAAAGGGTAATGGCGTGGATCATGATCTGCGCTCCTTGGCGAGGACGATGTAGGAAAAGACAGTCAGCGTAACGGCCGTCAGGGCCAGGCAGGTCAGCAGATGGATCAACATGATTTTCCCCTCCGGTGTGGGCTTTTGCCTTGGGATGGGTTGATCCTGCGCCAGGCGGTTTTTTAGCGGAAGGCAATCGTCGCGATGGTGAGTATCGACGCCGTTGATGGTGATCTTCAGGGCCCCATCGCGAGCAGGCGCGCTCCCACAGGGATTGGCGTCGTTCGCAAGCCTGTGTTTCACCACAGACCACTGTGGGAGCGAGCCTGCTCGCGATGAGGCCCTGGAAAACACCACCAGCTCCAAGCGAACAAACCCCGCCACCTATACTCAAATAAACAGTCCTTTGAACACCGGACATACCGTCCGGGGAACACTGTAGGAACCGCGATCTTGAACCTGCGTTCGCTGATCGTCCCCGTGATGGTGGTGTTGGCGGGATGCGCCACGCCTGTGCGTGCCCCGGTGGTGGCGCCGGTCGTGGTGGTGTCGCAAAGCACCTGGCGGCAGGTGGACCAGGAGATTGTCGCCGCGTCGCAGTCCGCGACCGAGCAGACAAAAATCTATGCCCGGGGTGCCATGGATTACTGGCGCACGCGGGTCTACCAACTGACCGAAGAGAACTTCATTCCCTGGTTCAGCAGTTACTGGACCCAGGAATGGCTATCGGTGAAGGTCAGCTGGTACAGCCTCAGTGCCAAGGGTGAGCAGGATGCCTCGGCCAAGCGCCTGGCGGCCTACCTGCTGGAGCAATACCAGAAACGCGTGCTGGCGCCGGTCGCGGTAGAGATCGATCCCGACGCGATTCTCGGCTTGGCGACGGCCTTCTACGTGGACATTCTTCAGGAGGAACTGCAGCGAATCTCCCAGCGCCACGGCGTGCCGATGGCCCAGCTCAACGGCCGCATCCAGAAAATCCCCGCGATAGCACTCGGGCCACCGCCCGCGCGTGATGCGTCGCTGTATCAGGTCGTGCACACCCAACCGCTGAATTCGTTGCCGGCCTACGCGGCGTTGATCGAGAAAATCCACAAGGCGGGGGGCGACAAAGGCGTTGATTCGACCGACACCGCCATGGCGCCGGTGGCCAAGCGCGCCAGTCAACGGATGGAGGCCGAAATGGCCCCGCGAGGCGCGGCCAGTGCGGTGGCCGCAGCAGCCGGGAAACTGGCCGGCGCCCTGATTTCGGTGGGGGTAGCCGGCATTCGGGCGATTATTCAGGCCAATGACCGGCCGGACAGCGAAGCGCTGATTCGCGCCAGCCTGGGCAATACGTTCGACAAGGCCTGGATGAAACTGGTGCAGAACCCGACCTCCGGCGTCATGGCGGGGACGCTGTACATGGCGGCGCAGATCGAGGGCAACCTGGCGGAGAGCGCCGACGTACCGTCGGTCAGTTCGGGCGGCGGCGCTGTCGATTGGAGCCCGACAGAATCGACTACCCAGCAGACCGTTCCATAACCGAAGGAGAAACACCATGTCCTACGTTGATGGCTTCCTCGCTGCCGTGCCCACCGCCAACCGCGAGAAATTCAAGAAACACGCTGAGACCGCTGCGGTCATTTTCAAGGAATGTGGCGCGCTCAGCGTCGCTGAATGCTGGGGCGACGACGTGCCGGACGGCAAAGTAACCTCGTTTCCCATGGCGGTGAAACTCAAGGAGGATGAAACCGTGGTGTTCAGTTGGATCATCTGGCCGGACAAGGCCACCCGTAATGCGGGCATGGACAAAATGATGAACGATCCGCGGATGCGGCCGGACGTCAATCCGATGCCCTTCGATGGCCAGCGCCTGGTCTTTGGTGGTTTTGAAATGATCGTGAAGGCCTGATCCCGTCGAAAGGATCACTCCGGCGACGGGGTGATCCTGCAACTTTTGCGGTTGCGGATCTCGCTGTCCGTCGGCCGCTCCCTGACGAATTCGAAGCGCGGCTCACCTTCGCTATAGTGAACCAGCCAGCCCCATTCCAGCTCGGACTCATCCTGCCCCGGTTTCGGTGGCATTGCCCACCATGGCTCTTTGCTGATGATCTGTCGCATGGCCCCCTCCCGTTGATTCGGTTGGTTCAACTATAACGTGCATGTCAGGAGCTGCCAGGCATGACTGACGAATCCCGTGAACCGTTCAAGCGGCTGTTTTTCGCGCTCAATTGCCCGCCGCAGCAGCGCAAGGCCATTGCTCAATGGCGCAGCGCCCTTGAGCTGCGCAGCGGGCGTCCGGTGCCGGCGGAAAACTTTCACCTGACATTGTTGTTTTTGGGGGCTGTCGGCGTGGCGCAGATTGGCGAGATCTGTACGGCGGCCGAGAAGGTCCACATACCGGGTATACCGCTGAGGTTGGCGCTGGATCGAATGGAGGTCTGGCGCCGGGCAGGGGTGTTGGTCCTGGCGCCGGAGCAGGCACCGCCGGAGTTGTTGCGTCTGGTATATGCGCTGGAACAGGCGATGTTGCCGTTTGGCGTTGAAGAGACGCCGAAGGCGTTTCGGCCGCACCTGACGTTGATGCATGATTATCGAATGCCGGTGCCTGAGTCCGCGACGCCGCCCGAATTTTTCCTGCGGGCTGATCGCTTTATCTTGTTTGAATCCCATAAGGGGCGGTATCGGGCGCTGGCGGAATGGCCGCTGGCCCTTGCATAAAAAAAGGCGCCCGAGGAGGGCGCCTAAGTTCACCTTAACCGAGGAAGCCAGGTGAGGCCGTTCGTCAGAGAGGATGCAGCGGTGGTAAGGCGCTGCGTGAACGGAAACTTTGACAGTGATCGTTCCCACGCTTCGCGTGGAAATGCCTCCCCGGACGCTCCGCGTTCGGCTTTGGAAGGGGCGCGGAGCATCCCGGGCTGCATTCCCACGCAGAGCGTGGGAACGATCATTGAGCGACTATTTCCCGAGTTTCACCCGCGTCCAGCCCCGAGTCATCACGCGCTGAACGCCGATCGGCATATCCGGAATCGCATACAGCGTCGCCATGACCGCTTGCGGCGGATACGACCCAGGATCATCCCGGATGGCCTCGTCCACCAACGGTGTGGCCGCCGCATTGGCGTTGCTGTAGCCGATGTTGTTGGTGATCTCGGCGATGATCTCCGGGCGCATCAGGAAGTTCATGAACAGGTAGGCGTTCTCCACGTTCGCCGCGTCCTTGGGGATCGCGACCATGTCGTAGAAGCTGCCGGCCCCTTCTTTCGGAATGCTGTAATCGATCTTCACTTTGTCGCCCGCTTCCTGGGCTCGCGCCTTGGCTTGCAGCACGTCCCCGGAGTAACCGACCGCGACGCAGATGTTGCCGTTGGCCAGGTCGGAGATGTATTTCGACGAATGGAAGTACGCCACCGACGGCCGAATTTTCATGAACAGCGCTTCGGCTTCGGCGATCTGAGCCTTGTCCTGGGAGTTCACCGGATAACCCAGGTAGTGCAGGGCCGCCGGGAGCATCTCGGTAGGCGAGTCGAGGAAGCTGATGCCGCACGCTTTCAGTTTTTCCGCGTTTTCCGGTTTGAACAGCAAGTCCCAGGAGTTGGTCGGTGCGTTGGCGCCGAGCACTTCCTTGACCTTGGCCGGGTTGAAGCCAATGCCGATCGAACCCCACATGTACGGGAAAGCGTGGCCGTTATCCGGGTCACTGGCGGACGCGTTTTTCAGCAGCACCGGGTTGAGGTTTTTCCAGTTCGACAGCTTCGACTTGTCCAGTTCCTGATAGACCCCGGCCTTGATCTGCTTGGCCAGGAAACTGTTGGACGGCACCACGATGTCGTAGCCGGACTTGCCGGCGAGCAGACGGGCTTCAAGGGTTTCATTGCTGTCGAACACATCGTAGGTCACGCGGATGCCGGTCTCGTCTTCGAACTTCCTGACGGTGTCCGGGGCGATGTAATCCGACCAGTTGTAGACGCGCAGAACCTTGTCATTGGCCTGGGCAACGGTGGCAATCGCGCCCACTAAGGACAGTGTCAGCAGAGTCCTGCCAAACATTTTCATCGGTACAACTCCATTCTTTTTATTCAGTGACACAAAGCAAAAATGCGGTAAACACAAAACCTGTGGGGCAATACACAACCTGTGGCGAGGGAGCTTGCTCCCGCTTGGCTGCGAAGCGGCCCCAAGAATTCTGGCAACCCTGCCAATTGGGTGAGTGCTGCGCACTCAAGCGGGAGCAAGCTCCCTCGCCACAGTTAACTCAACAACCTAAACCGTCGCTTCCACCATTCGCTTTTCAGGTTGCTGCCACGATTCGCTCGCGGTCTGGTCCATCGCTTCCTGGATCGCACGTTTGCGGGTGGCTTCGGCACGGCGGCTGAAGTACCAGACCATGAAGGTCACGATCGAAACGGCCAACAGAATCAAACTCGCCACGGCGTTGATCTCAGGCTTCACCCCCAGACGCACCGCCGAGAACACTTCCATCGGCAAGGTCGTCGAACCCGGCCCCGAGACGAAACTCGCCAACACCAGGTCATCCAGCGACAGGGCAAACGACATCATGCCGCCGGCCGCCAGTGACGGCGCGATCATCGGAATGGTGATCAGGAAAAACACCTTGAACGGCTTCGCCCCAAGGTCCATCGCCGCTTCTTCGATGGACAAATCCAACTCACGCAAACGCGCCGAGACCACCACCGCGACGTACGCCGCACAGAACGTGGTGTGGGCGATCCAGATGGTGACGATGCCACGCTCCATCGGCCAGCCGATCAACTGCGCCATCGCCACGAACAGCAGCAACAGCGACAGGCCGGTGATGACTTCCGGCATCACCAGCGGCGCGGTCACCAAACCGCCAAACAAGGTGCGACCCTTGAAGCGCGTCACGCGAGTCAGCACGAATGCCGCCAACGTCCCCAGCGCCACCGCCGCAATCGCCGTGTAGCAGGCGATTTCCAGCGAGCGCACCACCGAGCCCATCAGTTGCGTGTTGTCGAGCAGACCGGCGTACCACTTGAACGACCAGCCGCCCCAGACCGTCACCAGTTTGGAAGCGTTGAACGAGTAGATCACCAGAATCAACATCGGCAAGTAGATAAACGACAGGCCGAAAATCAGCATGAACTTTGAAAATCCGAAGCGTTTCATCCCCGTGCCTCCATCTCTTTGGCCTGGCTGCGGTTGAACAGCAGAATCGGCACAATCAGGATCAACAGCATCACCACCGCCAGGGCAGACGCCACCGGCCAGTCGCGGTTATTGAAGAACTCTTGCCACAGCACGCGACCGATCATCAGCGTCTCAGGGCCGCCCAGCAGCTCCGGAATCACGAACTCACCGACCACCGGAATGAACACCAGCATGCAACCGGCAATGATCCCGTTCTTGGCCAGCGGCACGGTGATTTTCCAGAAGTTGTTGAAGTTGCTCGAACCCAGATCCGACGCCGCCTCCAGCAAGCTTTGATCGTGCTTGACCAGGTTGGCGTACAGCGGCAGCACCATGAACGGCAAGTAGGCGTAAACCACACCGATATACACGGCCGTGTTGGTGTTGAGGATCTCGATCGGGTGATCGGTCAGCCCGGTCCACATCAAAAACCCGTTGAGCAAACCGTTGTTGCTCAGGATGCCCATCCACGCATACACGCGGATCAGGATCGCGGTCCAGGTCGGCATCATGATCAGCAGCAGCAAAACGTTTTGCGTTTCCTTGCTGGCCTTGGTGATCGCGTAGGCCATCGGAAAACCGATCACCAGGCACATCAATGTGCTTAAAAACGCGACCTTCAACGAGCCGAAGTAGGCCGAGATGTACAGCTCATCCTGAGTCAGCAGCGAGTAGTTGCCGAGGTTCAGCAGCAGCTGGAATTTCTGCTCGGCGAAGGTGTAGATCTCGGAGTAAGGAGGAATGGCCAGGGCCGCTTCCGAGAAGCTGATCTTCATCACCAGGAAGAACGGCAACAGGAAAAACAGGCACAGCCACAGGAAAGGAATCCCGATGACGAGCTTTCGACCACTCGGCATCAGCCGCATGAACCGCTGATTGAGTGTTTTCATGAGCGCAGTACCACGCCGCTGTCGTCTTCCCACCACACGTAGACTTTGTCGTCCCAGGTCGGTCGCGCGCCACGGCGTTCGGCGTTGGCCATGAACGATTGCACGACTTTGCCGCCAGGCAATTCCACGTAAAACACCGAGTGACCGCCGAGGTAGGCGATGTCATGCACCTTGCCTTCGGACCAGTTGTAGCGAGTGTCCGGCTTGAGGGTACTGACCAACATTTTTTCCGGGCGGATCGCGTAGGTGATCGACTTGTCCTGCACCGAGGTGCTGACGCCGTGACCGACGTAAATCTTCTGTTCCAGGTCCGGGCTATGAATGATCGCGTGACCTTCAAGGTCTTCCACCACCGTGCCTTCGAAGGCGTTCACGTTGCCGATGAACTCGCAGACCATGCGGCTGACCGGTGCTTCATAAATGTCGACCGGACTGCCGATCTGCGCGATCCAGCCCAGGTGCATGATCGCGATGCGCTCAGCCATGGTCATGGCCTCTTCCTGGTCATGAGTCACCATCACGCAGGTCACGCCGACCCGTTCGATGATTTCTACCAGCTCCAGTTGCATCTGCGAACGCAGCTTCTTGTCCAGGGCGCCCATCGGTTCGTCGAGCAGCAACAGCTTCGGACGCTTGGCCAGGGAGCGGGCGAGGGCCACGCGCTGACGCTGACCGCCGGACAATTGATGGGGTTTGCGTTTGGCGTACTGGGTCATGTGCACCAGGCGCAGCATCTCTTCAACGCGGGCGTCGATTTCGCTGGCGGGCAAACGGTCCTGCTTGAGGCCGAAGGCAATGTTCTGCGCCACTGTCATGTGCGGGAACAAGGCGTATGACTGGAACATCATGTTGATCGGCCGTTCATACGGCGGCATGTCGGTGATGTCGACACCGTCGAGCAGAATCCGTCCCTCGGTCGGGCGCTCGAAGCCTGCGAGCATGCGCAGCAGGGTCGATTTGCCGGAGCCGGAACCACCGAGCAGGGCGAAGATTTCACCTTGATGGATCTCAAGCGAGACATCATCCACCGCGGTGGTTTCGTCGAATTTCTTGGTGACGCGGTCGACTTTCACCAGCACCTTTTTCGGTGCCTGGTGACCCTCAAGAGCCTTCCTGTAGATGCTGGAGGCGTTTGCCATGTGAAACTCCCAACAGGTTTCAGTCGTCGGGCCAACGCGGCCTGACTTAAGAGTGGATTGCTAGCCCGGACAGGTTCAGTCGGAGCACGAACCCTGTAGGAGCGAGGCTTGCCCGCGAAGGCGGTGTATCAGGTATCGATGATGTCGTCTGACACTCCGCCTTCGCGGGCAAGCCTCGCTCCTACAAGAGGTTGCGCTCGCCTGATCCGCATCGATCGGGCTTGTTCGGCGCCGCCGTCCTGGCTGCCTGGTAGTACTTGTTGTTATCGCAGTGTGTTGTTGTCGCAAGTCACGGACGCGCAAAGACACGCCCGCCTGACTCGCGGGGGCAGTAAAGGGTTGTTTTAAGTCAGCGGGTTTTACGCAACGCGGCCCGTCGCCGGCACGCATCACCGAACGCCTGGAAAATGCTCAAGTAGGGCGGGTTCGACAGGACCTGCCATTCCGGGTGCCATTGCACACCGACGGCAAACGCCTGGCTGTGTTCCACCGAAATGGCTTCGATCAAACCGTCCGGCGCAACCGCTTCGGCGCGCAGGCCTGGCGCCAATCGATCAATACCCTGACTGTGAATCGAATTGACCCTGAACTCGGCGGGCAACTCCATCGCTTCGAACACGCCACCCGGTTGCACCGTCACGGTATGCGCCGGGGCGTATTGCACCGCCAGCTCGGGACTGTCCGCTTCCCGGTGATCGAGCATGCCGGGCAGTTCATGCACCTTCTGGTGCAGGCTGCCGCCGAACGCCACGTTCATTTCCTGAAAGCCTCGGCAGATGCCGAGCACCGGCACGCCCGCCGCAATGGCTGCACGCAATAAAGGAAGGGTGGTGGCGTCCCGCGCCGGATCGTGATCCGTGCCGGGGGCACTGTCCGGGCCTTGATAGTGGAAGGGTTCCACATTCGAGGGCGAGCCGGTCAGCAGCAGACCGTCGAGCTGCGCGAGCAGATCGTCGATATCGGTCAATTCGCCTAGGGAAGGAATAACGACGGGCAGCCCCAAAGCCGCAACGCTGACAGCACGCAAGTACTTGTCGCCGCTGATGTGGTAGGGGTGCAGGCCAATCTGTTTGACGCACGCTGTAACGCCGATCAATGGCTTGAATGCCATTTTTATCACCTCGAAGTTTCACACTTGAACGAGCTTTTCCGGAGCTTAGCCTTGTTGATTTTAATTAACAACTCTCATGTAAAAAATTCTAAACGCCGATCGTCCGATCCTCAGGGTTTACGCGGTGCTCAAGACCGTTATGGCACTCTCGTCCCCCAAAAAGGCCCGAAAATAAAGGTGGAGAGGCCAAGTGTTCGCTATTGACTTCACTTTGCCGTTCGGGTTGACTGGGCTCGCAACAAGGTAGTGAACATAATAATTAACAGCTAATAGGTGCATCATGTCGGTCCCTCTGCGTACCGTTCAACTCAACGAAGCAAACGCATTCCTTAAGAAATATCCTGAGGTTTTGTACGTCGACCTTCTGATTGCGGATATGAACGGTGTGGTGCGCGGCAAGCGCATCGAACGCACCAGTCTTCATAAGGTTTACGAAAAAGGCATTAACCTGCCGGCGTCTCTGTTTGCTCTGGACATCAATGGTTCTACGGTGGAAAGCACCGGCCTGGGTCTGGACATCGGCGACTCGGATCGAATCTGCTATCCCATCCCTGGCACTCTGAGCATCGAGCCGTGGCAGAAACGTCCAACCGCGCAGTTGCTGATGACCATGCACGAACTGGAAGGCGAGGCGTTCTTCGCTGACCCGCGTGAAGTGCTGGCCAATGTGGTGCGCAAGTTCGACGACATGGGCCTGACCATCTGCGCGGCGTTCGAGCTTGAGTTCTACCTGATCGACCAGGACAACGTGAACGGTCGTCCGCAATCGCCACGTTCGCCGGTCTCGGGCAAGCGTCCGGTGTCGACCCAGGTGTATTTGATCGACGACCTGGATGAATACGTCGACTGCCTGCAAGACATCCTTGAAGGCGCGAAAGAGCAGGGCATTCCTGCCGACGCCATCGTCAAGGAAAGCGCCCCGGCGCAGTTCGAAGTGAACCTGCATCACGTCAACGACCCTATAAAGGCCTGCGACTACGCGGTGTTGCTCAAGCGTCTGGTGAAGAACATCGCCTACGACCACGAGATGGACACCACGTTTATGGCCAAGCCGTATCCGGGCCAGGCGGGCAACGGTTTGCACGTGCACATTTCGATTCTCGACAAAGAAGGCAACAACATCTTTGCCAGCGAGGATCCCGAGCAGAACGCCGCGCTGCGACACGCGATCGGCGGTGTGCTCGAGACCCTGCCGGCGCAGATGGCCTTCCTGTGCCCGAACGTCAACTCATACCGCCGTTTCGGCGCGCAGTTCTACGTACCGAACTCGCCGAGCTGGGGCATCGACAACCGTACCGTTGCCGTGCGTGTGCCGACCGGTTCCGCCGATTCGGTGCGCATCGAACACCGCGTGGCGGGTGCCGATGCCAACCCGTATCTGTTGATGGCGTCGGTGCTGGCCGGTATTCACCACGGCCTGACCAACCAGATCGAGCCGGGCGCCCCGGTGGAAGGCAACAGCTACGAGCAAAACGAGCAGAGCCTGCCGAACAACCTGCGCGATGCATTGCGCGAGCTGGACGACAGCGAAGTCATGGCCCGTTACATCGACCCGCTGTACATCGACGTGTTCGTGGCGTGCAAGGAAAGCGAGCTGGCCGAGTTCGAGAACTCCATCTCCGACCTTGAGTACAACTGGTATCTGCATACCGTTTGATGGGTTGAGCGGTGGGGCAATTACTTTCGATATTGAATGTGAGGGCCTCTTCGCGGGCAAGCCTCGCTCCTACAGGGAGAAGTGCCTGGCGCAGAAGCCGTGCACGCTGCAATACCTGTAGGAGCGAGGCTTGCCCGCGAAGACGGCCGCGCAGTCAGCGATGCAATTCGCCTGATACACCACCTTCCAACGACTTCTTATTCCTCTGCGTCGAGTCACAACCATGACAAACACTCGCAGCGACTGGGAACAACGCTTCCAGTCCCTCACTATCGAAGGCCGCGCATTCATCGACGGCCAATACCGCCCGGCACTCAGCGGCGACACCTTTGAATGCATGAGCCCGGTCGACGGTCGCTTCCTCACCAACGTTGCCAGCACCGACGAAGCCGATGCCAACGAAGCCGTGGCCGTCGCGCGCCGCACCTTCGAATCCGGTATCTGGGCCAACCTTGCCCCGGCCGAGCGCAAGCGCATCCTGATCCGCTTCGCCGATCTGATCCTGGCCAACCAGGAAGAACTCGCCCTGCTCGAAACCCTCGACATGGGCAAGCCGATCAACGATTCCATGAACATCGACATCCCGGCGACCGCCAACGCGATCCGCTGGAGCGCCGAAGCTATCGACAAAATCTACGACGAAGTCGCCGCCACGCCGCATGATCAACTGGGCCTCATCACCCGCGAGCCAGCGGGCGTGGTCGCCGCCATCGTGCCGTGGAACTTCCCGTTGATCATGGCCAGCTGGAAGTTCGCCCCGGCGCTCGCGGCCGGCAACTCGTTCATCCTCAAGCCTTCGGAAAAGTCGCCACTGACCGCCATCCGCATCGCCCAGTTGGCAGTGGACGCTGGCATCCCCAAAGGCGTGTTCAACGTCCTGCCGGGTTACGGTCATACCGTCGGCAAGGCGCTGGCGTTGCACATGGACGTCGACGTGCTGGCCTTCACCGGCTCGACCGCGATTGCCAAGCAACTGCTGATCTATTCCGGGCAAAGCAACATGAAACGCGTCTGGCTCGAAGCCGGGGGGAAGAGCCCGAACGTGGTGTTCGCCGACGCGCCGGATTTGCGCGCGGCAGCACAAGCGGCGGCCGGTGCGATTGCCTTCAACCAGGGCGAAGTCTGCACCGCCGGCTCGCGCTTGCTGGTGGAACGTTCGATTCGCGAGCAGTTCATTCCGCTGCTGGTGGAAGCGCTGCAAGCCTGGAAACCGGGGCACGCACTCGATCCGGAAACCACCGTCGGTGCGGTTGTCGATCAGCGTCAACTGGACAACGTGTTGCGCTACATCCAGGTGGGCAAAGACCAGGGCGCGCAACTGATCGCGGGCGGCCGTCGCACCCTCGAAGCCACCGGTGGCCTGTACGTGGAGCCGGCGATTTTCGACGGCGTGACCAACGCCATGACCATCGCCCGGGAAGAAATCTTCGGCCCGGTGCTGTCGCTGATCACCTTCGACACCGAGGAAGAAGCGCTGGCCATCGCCAACGACAGCATCTTCGGCCTGGCCGCCGGCGTGTGGACCAGCAACCTCAGCAAGGCCCACACCTTCGCCCGTGGCTTGCGCGCCGGCAGTGTCTGGGTCAACCAGTACGACGGCGGCGACATGACCGCGCCGTTCGGCGGGTACAAGCAGTCGGGTAACGGTCGGGACAAATCGCTGCACGCGTTCGACAAATACACCGAACTCAAAGCGACCTGGATCAAGCTCTAATACTTCTACAACGGCGGCCGCCGGCTTGTGTCGGCGACCATCGGAGAAACCTATGAAACAGACTCATGTAAATAGCTACTACGCTGCAACCCGCAACTTCACCGGCGACTTCCCCGTCCTGGAACAAGCCGTGGACTGCGACGTCTGCATCATTGGCGCCGGCTACACCGGTCTGTCCTCGGCCCTGTTCCTCTGCGAAGCGGGCTACAACGTGACCGTGCTCGAAGCCGCCAAAGTCGGTTTTGGCGCCAGCGGTCGCAATGGCGGCCAACTGGTCAACTCCTACAGCCGCGACGTCGATGTCATCGAAGAACGCTACGGCGACAAAACCGCCGAAGTCCTCGGCAGCATGATCTTCGAAGGTGCCGACATCATTCGTCAGCGCATACAGCACTACGACATCCAGTGCGACTACAAGCCGGGCGGCATCTTCGCTGCGCTGAACAAAAAGCAGCTCAAAGGCCTGGCCGAGCAGAAAAGCAGCTGGGAGCGTTACGGCAACAAAAACCTGACCATGCTCGACGCGACGGACATCAAGCGCGAAGTCGGTTGCGACAACTACGTCGGCGGCCTGCTCGACATGCAGGGCGGTCACATCCACCCGCTGAACCTGGCCCTCGGCGAAGCCTCGGCCATCATCGGCCTGGGCGGCAAAATCTACGAGCAATCGGCAGCGGTGGAAATCACCTACGGCGAACCGATCACCGTGCGCACCGCCAAAGGCGTCGTGCGCACCAAGTACCTGCTGATCGCGGGCAATGCCTACCTGCCACAAGACCTCGATAACCGCGTCACGCGCAAAAGCATGCCGTGCGGTTCGCAAATCGTCGTCACTGAACCGTTGTCGGAAAAGGTTGCGCGCAGCCTGATCAAAAACAACTACTGCGTCGAAGACTGCAATTACTTGCTGGACTACTACCGCCTCACCGCCGACAACCGCCTGCTGTACGGTGGCGGCGTGGTCTACGGTGCCCGCGAACCGGACGACATCGAGCAACTGATCAAGCCGAAAATCCTCAAGACCTTCCCACAGCTGAAGGACGTGAAGATCGACTACCGCTGGACCGGCAACTTCCTGCTGACCATGTCCCGCATGCCGCAATTCGGCCGCATCGAGAAAAACGCCTACTACATGCAAGGCTACAGCGGCCACGGCGTCACCTGCTCGCACCTGGCCGGCAAACTGATCTCGGAAATGATCCGCGGCGACGCCGAACGCTTCGACGCGTTCGCCTCGCTCCCGCATATGCCGATGCTCGGCGGTCGCACCTTCCAGGCGCCACTCACTGCCATGGGCGCCGCGTATTACGCGCTGCGTGATCGGTTCGGGATCTAAGTCCAACGCAATCCCTGTAGGGGCCAAGCCTGCTGGCGAAGACGGCGGCACAGTCAACATCGACGTCGCCAGACACACCGCCATCGCGAGCAGGCTCACTCCTACAGGAGATCTGTGGCGTGCACAAAATGTGGATACGCCCAACGCAATCCCTGTAGGAGCCAAGCTTGCTGGCGAAGACGGCGGTACAGTCAACATCGACGTCGCCAGACACACCGCCATCGCGAGCAGGCTCACTCCTACAGGAGATCTGTGGCGTGCACAAAATGTGGATACGCCCGGCCCAAACTGTAGGCGTGAGCTTGCTGGCGAAGACGGCGGCACAGTCAACATCGACGTCGCCAGACACACCGTCATCGCGAGCAGGCTCACTCCTACAGGAGATCTGTGGCGTGCACAAAATGTGGATACGCCCCGGCCAAAACTGTAGGAGTGAGCCTGCTCGCGATGGCGCCAGATCAGCCACCATCACCGCCACCTGACACCCCCCGAACCCACATCGCCAAACGGTCTGACATGAGCACCCTCAGCTTTTTCACTAACCAGTTATCGAACCTGCTGAGCAACACCACCAAACGTGATTTAATACCCGCCTTTCACATTTACGGGACAGGGAAGCGGTACTTTCGCGGCCAAAAGTCGCCCGCCATCCACCCCCATAACCCTTAAGTATTTCTCGCATAAGGCTGTCATGGACACGGGCTCACGACTCAAATTAGTACGCGAAAGCTACAAACTGTCCCAGCGCGAGCTGGCCCGGCGTAGCGGCGTCACCAATGCCACCATCTCCCTGATCGAACAGAATCGCGTCAGTCCCTCCGTCAGCTCCCTGAAAAAACTGCTCGAAGGCATTCCCATGTCCTTGGCGGATTTCTTTACTTTCGACCAGCCGCCACGTGAGCATCAATACGTGTTTCGCGCCAATGAACAGCCGGATCTTGGGCGTCATGGGTTGCGGCTGCTGTTGATTGGCGCTTCGGTGCCGAGTCGGCAGATGCGCCTTTTGCGCGAGCAATACGCGCCGGGCGCGAGTTCGGGGGAAGAGCCGATTGTGCATTCGGAAGGCGAGGAGTGCGGGCTGGTTACGCGGGGGACGGTTGAGTTGACGGTTGATGGTCAGATCAGCGTGCTCAACGCTGGCGACGGCTATTACTTCCCGACGACGTTGCCTCACAAGTTCCGCAATATTGGCCAGGATGAAGCGGAAATCATCAGCGCTAACACCCCGGCCAACTTCTGATATCAAAACGGACGCCATCCTTTAGCAGCTGCCGAAGGCTGCGTCCGCGGCCAACAGCCATGCCCAATGGACGCACCTGCTACAGGGTTTGATCAAAGCAAATGGACTTCATCTCATGACCACGCCCCGCATCCGAGCCCTCGCACTCTGCATCTTCCATCACGATGGCAGGATACTGGTCAACGAAGCACTCGACCCCGTTACTGGAAAGCCCTTCATGCGCCCAATCGGTGGCGGAATAGAGTTCGGCGAAACCAGCGCCCAAGCCGTAATACGTGAAGTCGACGAAGAACTCGGTTTATCCATTACCGATGTTCGCCTGCTCGGCACGCTCGAAAACATCTTCACCTATGCCGGCACGCCCGGGCACGAAATCGTGCAGGTCTACGATGCGAAATTCGTGGATGCCAGCGTCTATGAGCTGCTCCACTTGGATGCTCAAGAAAGCGATGGCGCTGCCTTTGTAGCGAAGTGGCTGGCGCTCGACAGTATTACTGGCGAAACGCCGTTGGTGCCTGCTGGGCTATACGAGTTGCTGAAGAAAGTCGTACTGCTGGACTGATGCTCGGTCATTAGCAATAGCGCTGTTTAACGTATTGATCGCCAAGGATGCGATCACCTTTCAAGGAGCGAAAATGACATTGACTGCCGAAGCGTTGGTCAGCATCGCGATGACCAATCCAGTAAACGCGGAAATCACCTTGCGCTTGCCTTCACTGGGTTTGAACCAATGCATGCTCACGGCGGGCTGCCTTTTTCAGGCCGTCTGGAATCATCAGTCGAAACAGTCGCCAGCGTGGGGGATCAAGGATTACGACGTTTTCTACTTCGATGAGGATTTGTCGTGGGAGGCTGAGAATGAGGTCATTAACTCGGCACAGCGCCTCTTTCAGGATCTCGGAGTTAGCGTAGAAATCAAGAACCAAGCCCGTGTCCATCTTTGGTACAGCCAGAGGTTTGGCGGGTCTTATCCTCGGCTTCAGTCGACCAGCGACGGCATTGATCGTTATCTGATCGCCGGTACGTGTATCGGGTTGGATATTGAAACAGGTGAGCTCTATGCACCCAACGGTCTGGCCGACACGGAACAGGGGATTCTTCGTATCAACCCCAAAACGCCCCAGCCGGATTTATTTGAACAGAAGGCGAAGAGTTATCAGGCACGCTGGCCTTGGCTCAGGATTCATGGGTACGGCTGACTTAATGCTACCAAGCAAAAAACGTTACTTGGAACGCGCGGTTATTACGAGCATTTTCGGTGGAATGTTCTAATTGATTTTAAATTGCATGAGGGGCGTGTAAATGACAGTGAGTATTTCAGAAGTTACCGCTTTATTGAGTCTTTTTGTTGCCTTTGTTGCATATCGAAATAGCGTAGTGTCGTCTCGAGATAACTCAAAAAAAATTGATAAAATTGCAAATGATTATATGGTGTTGACATCAAATATTGCGATTTCAGAGGCGAGTAAAAAATATATATCACTTCTTTCTGAAGTCAATAAAGAGTTCGAGTGCATAGTGGCGAAATTGGCACATCCTGCGCTTAGTGGGAGCGTCAATATAGGAGATGTTTTCGATGAGTTCGATGCGCAAAGGCATTCTCATCCGTACTTGAGACACGCATTAAACACAAGCGTGAGAGTAGTGCGCGAGGCCTATGACTACGAGCTGACGTACCAGACAGGTCTTAATCTCGTATCCAGGCTGAGGGCGTTGAAATTTATTAAGGGTGATGTTGTTTTATATGAGTCTGAGAAATCGAAAGCTTCGGTCTTTGCTTTTCTGAAAAAGAAATCCGTGCCACAGGGTCCCGAGGAAATAATTGCCGAGTCGTCAGTTTTTTGGGAATCGCTGGGATCTGTATACAATAGAATTCCAGAGGAAAAAGAGTCCGAGCTTTTCCGTAAAGTATTGCCATGCATTCAGGAGTATATAGCTCTGCACAGTGAGTACAGACCTCGCCTTAAGGTACTCGAAGAAAAGCTAGAGGATGCAATTAAAGAAAACTCACTAGAGATGTTTAATATTCGGGATGTTTCGGGTCTAGGGGAAAAATTCTATAGGGTAAAAGGGGATATCGGTCGGATGAGGGAGTTATATCTTCCGGATTTTTATAGGATTGAGGAGGTGCCTGTTTCTGAGGGTGTTTCATATTCTTTGTATGCTGCCAGTGTTCTGTTTATAGCTTCGCAGCATTTTATGTGGGGTAGTGTTTAGTATTGATCCTTCATGTAAAGGTTGGCGCAAGCAGGGCGATTTATCAGTCAATGATTTATTTTGTCGCCCTGTCAGGTGTAGGCCAGCAGTCGGCCACAGAGCACCACGCTGATCCATAACATAATCGAAAATATCGCCTGGATTCTTGCTATTCCTGGCGCCGCGGTGTCGGTGTTCCACCGGGCTACTGATCGAAAGACGCCCACATGAAAAAGAGCCGCGTTGAGGCCCGCAATACCGATCAAGCACAGCTTCAGAATAAAAACGCTGTTAGATGCGAAGTCGTGCGGATGGGCTGAAAACATCATCAGCCCCGCCGGGACGATCAACAGCAGGGCCGCGACTCCCCACCTCAGCAGGTGGCGGGCCAGTGCCGTCACCGGAAGATCTCTCGACAGCCCGAGAACCCGCAGATCGAACATGACGACCGAGCCGACAAGCACCACGAAGCCAATGATGTGAACCACCTCGACGATCGGATACAGCCATAACTCGCTTCGCATCGCCGACCCGAGTGGCGATTCACCCACATCGTCCAGCCAGCCGTCCAGACCCGATCCACCGCGGGTGCCAGTTGTCTGCATCAACGTAACTCAGTGGTTTTGTTGTCGACCGTGATGCGTTCTGCGCGCAGTTCATCGGGGTTGTTGCGATTCTGATAGCCCACCACCGTAGCCCGTTTTCCGACACTCAGCATTTCCCTGGAAAGCCCCCGGTTTTCCATGCGCGATGGCGGCGCAAGCACGACACTCCAGGTCTTGTCGTCGGTCTTCAGGCGAATGAACCCGTGCGGGTGGGAATAACCGGACTCCTCGATCGTTCCGTTCAACTGCAAGGGTTTGCTCGAGTCATACTCACTCCAGCCGTGATGAGCGAACACCGTCGATGCCACCAGTAACGTTGAGAATCCAAGAGCCCCAAGCAAGCGCTTCATGATGCAATCTCCTGTTACGGATCATTGATGACCGTCGACCTGTTCTGATCGGGAACAGGTCAATCCAGAGAGTCTTAAAAATAGTACAGATTCGTGACGAGGGGAGGCCGGGACGGCTTCGCCATCCAGCGGGAGCAAGCTCCCTCGCCACGGAGGGTGGTTTCTATATGGAAAAGGTGACTGGAAAAGGTGACAGATCTATTTAAACAAAGGACCTGTCACCTTTATCACGCGGCTGTCGCTGTGCCGTTCAGCTAAGGCGCCATGGATTTGCACTGATTGCGCAGACCGTCGTCCTTGATGTTCTGGCAACCTCCGGAGCCTTGCTGGGCCTTGCAGTAATTGCGCTGGTCATTGTCGCGAATGTTTCCACAGTCACTCGTACCTTCTGTTTGCGCTTTGCAGGCATTGCGCATGTCGTCGTTCTTGATGTTTTGGCAACCTCCCGAACCCTGCTTGGCTTTGCAATAGTTGCGCTGGTCATTGTCGCGAATGTTTCCACAATCACTCGTACCCTCCGTTTCCGCTTTGCAGGCGTTGCGCTGGTCGTCGTTCTTAATATTCTGACAACCGCCTCGGCCCTCACGCGCCTTGCAATAGTTACGCTGGTCATCGTTGCTGATGTTTTCGCAACTGGCGTAAACGTAGCTGCTGAACATCAGCATCACTGCGAGTATTAGTCTCATTGCACACTTCCTTGATTGCCCGGGAGCCGCATGGCGCGGAGTGGCCCAGGATGAATGGGGACTCGGATGAGCCGTGCTCTCAGTGATTCAAGGCATTACATTGGTTGCGCAGGTCGCTGTTTCTGATACCCGCACAGCTTCCGTTACCTGCTTTGGCATTACAGTAGTAGCGCTGGTCACTGTCATTGATGCCCGCACAACTGCCGTTGCCGGTCTCCGCATTACAAGCATTACGCAAATCTGAGTTATTGATCCCCGCACAGCTTCCGTTACCTGCTTTGGCATTACAGTAGTAACGCTGGTCACTGTCGCTGATGGCGGCACAACTGCCGCTGAAGTTGCCGCTGCCGTTGCCATTACCTCTGACGTTGACGTTGACGTTGACGCTGCCGTTGCCTCTGACGTTGCCGGTCTCCGCATAACAAGCAATGCGCAAACCTGAGTTCCGGATACCCGCACAGCTCCCGCCACCTGCTCTAGCATTACAGTAGTAGCGCTGGTCACTGTCACTGATGCTGGCACAACTGGCGTGGGCATACCCGCTAAGCATCAAAAGCGCTGCAATAATCAGTCTCATCACACACGTCCATGGTTTTCCAGGAAACAGCCTGGCGCTGGTTGGCCCACTGATTGATGTTGTGGCGCGCCATCATATCGACATCATCTGGTTAAAAAGTTCCAAGACAGAAAAAGAGAGTGTGAGGAGCGAAATATGTACAAGGGAACGCATTTATTTTCCCCATCAAAATTGACAACCCCGTTCATCCAAAACACTATCGACCCATGATCTACATTTCCCGCATGAACATGATGTGTTCCTCCATGACCGCCGCTGGCGGGCCGTGAGGTCACGCGTTCATCAGATTTGACGTAGTTACCCAAGGCCCCGCCAGAGATGGACGGGGCTTTTTAGTTCTCCGTCCACCGATGGCTCAAGGAGAATGAAATGTTTGAGATCAGACGCGCCGAACCAAGCGATGCCCAGACCGCATTCGATATCCGCCTTCAAGCGATACGGCACCAATGCATCGGCGCTTATACCGCAGAACAAATGCTCGCCTGGACCGTCGGAGCCGCCAAAGATGGGTATGGCGACTTAATGGAAAAGCACTTTTACCTGGGCTGCATTCAAGGTGAACCAGTGGCGACAGGGATGCTTGATCTGGACAACAGCGAAATCGGCGCGATCTTTGTGCTGCCGGGTTTCATGCAACAAGGCATCGGCTTGAAGATGCTCAGCCATCTGGAATGCCTGGCGCGGGAGTTGGGCCTGAAGGCGGTCAATCTGGACGCTACGTTGAACGCGACTGATTTTTACCGGCGCTGCGGTTTCGTGGGTGACGAACCTGCTGTTTACCATGCGCCTTCAGGGCTTCAGTTGGCGTGTGTGCCTATGGCGAAGAGGCTTTAGCCTTGATCGGGGAAGGCGGGCAGGGGTAAATACAGGTCATGAAAAACCCGCAGTGATGCGGGTAATTTGTGGCTGAAATCGGTTGTGGCTTCTACTTGGTTCACTCGATGAACTGTTTGATCATCGCTTCAATGAATCACACTGGTTACGCAGGTCGCTGTTGCTGATATTCGCACAGCTCCCGTTCCCTATTTTGGCATTACAGTAGTTGCGCTGGTCGCTGTCATTGATGTTGGCGCAACTGCCGCTGCCGCTGCCGCTGCCGGTCTCCGCGTTGCAGGCATTGCGCAAATCCGAGTTGTTGATATTCGCACAGCCCCCATTGCCTATTTTGGCATTACAGTAGTTGCGCTGGTCACTGTCATTGATGTTGGCGCAACTGCCGCTGCCGCTGCCGCTGCCGGTCTCCGCGTTGCAGGCATTGCGCAAATCCGAGTTGTTGATACTCGCACAACTCCCGTTACCTGATTTGGCATTACAGTAGTTGCGCTGGTCACTGTCGCTGATGTTGGCACAACCCGCGTAGGCATACCCGCTAAGCATCAAAAACACAGCAAGGATCAGTCTCATCACATACGTCCATGGTTTTATCAGGAATCAGCCTGACTCTGGTAGCCCCACTGACAAGATGTCGTGGTGCGCCATCATATCGACATCATTTTGTAGTAAAGTTCCAGGCAGAAAAGGCAAGAAAAAGGTGACAGGAAAAGGTGATAGAACTATTTGAGTAAATAGGCCTGTCGCCATTTTCCAATAATGGAGAGGCAAGGATGACTGGACAGGTTTTGAAGTCGAAGTTGGTCAATTTTCTGGTGGCCGATGCCGAGGTGAATTACGACAACGTGGACGATTTATATTCCGTGGCTGAGGCTGGCAATGTGGACGCGTTGGGCGATGTGCTGGAGGCCTTCAAGGAAGCATACGGAGGACTTTGGGTTGGCGGGAAGATGGAGCTGACGCAAAAAATGGTTCGTTTGAGTGCCAATGCCATGAACCGCCTCGTTCAGGACGGGACGCTGGATATTGAGCTCCCACTGGCATTCATCCGAAAGGTCACTATTGAAGGCGGGTTCATGACGAAGATCATCCGTCTGGATACCGGCGCTGGCAGCGTTAAATTCCGGTGTTTTGGTGCGAAGGATGTCGCGGCGCTGATAGAGAAGACAATTCACTCGCCAACTCGACAGGCCTGAACAACACAAAAAACCCGCAACTCAGTGCGGGTTTTTTTACGACTCAACTTTGATCACTGACTCTTGGGTGCATCAAACCCACGCTGCTCAATCACCCGAAACACATCGCTCACATCCTGGACCAGGATCCGGGCGATGTTGGTGACGGTGTTGATGTCGTGTTCGGCGTAGTCGGGGAGGCTGGTGCAGGCCATGAGGTTGAGGTATTTGAGGACGGCGTTGAGGCGTTCGCTGAGGCAGTTGTGGAGTTCGCGCAGTGGGGCGTCGTAGTCGATGAGCAGGACGGGGTAGTCAGTAGCGAGTTGAGACATGGGGGTGAAGCGGCGGGGCGGCTTGTGAGTTGTCATGGTGTGAATCCTAACAAAAGAAGAATTACCACCGTTTGCTGCGAAACAAATTGGGTGGCAGTTGTGCGCGGGTTCGCAGACCGGAGAACCACACCAAAAACCCGGCAGACCCGAAGGTCTCCCGCGCACAACCGCCATAAAACACTTTGCAGCCGGAGCCGGCTGCATCATGCCTGACGGTGTTTTGGTGTCAATCTTGAGGGCTGCGAAACCCTATCGCTAATACAGTCAGCGACGGGTCGAATATAGGCGGCGATTTTGGTGCCTGCAAACGGGTGTGTAGGACCAAAATCGTTACTTTGTGGCTGATGGCGGATCCTGCATTCAGCTGAATAACAGTCGGGAAATCAGAACGTGTTTAATGCCAGCTGAACCGTGCGTGCCGGATTTGCGGCTGCTGTGCAGCCGAACGCAGGCTTCGCCAGCGGCTACGGGATGTAGGCATGTTTAAAATGTTGTCGGATTTTGGGGCTGCTTCGCCGCCCAGCGGGAGCAAGCTCCCTCGCCACAGGTTGTGGTTTCCTACGTGAAATTCGGACGTCGAGATTCATAGATTGTACAAAGCAGCCCGAGCTTTCGGCTGTGCCGACTCGCATTGCCGGTTGAATGCTGATTCAAGCGATGAGTGCCGCCCTTACGGCACTCTCGTCGGTCAAGCATCTTGGCCCGTCATCAAAGCGCCGCGTTAGGCATCCGGCCAAGAGCACGTTCATATTCAACCTGTGCCGTCTGCTCGGAAAACTCCCCGGCCCATCTCGACACCACGACCGTAGCGACACTATTCCCAATGGTGTTGCAGAGTGCGTTAGCCATCGACATAAACCGATACACTCCAAAAATCAGCGCCAGTCCTTCAACCGGTAACACGCCGATGGCGCTCACTGTCGCGGCGAAGACCACAAAGCTGCCGCCATTCACGGTTGCCGCGCCTTTGGAGGTCAGCAGCATGACGGCGAGTATTCCCAGCTGCTCGTCCCAGCTCAGTGGCACGCCGTAGGCGTTGGCAATGAACAGTACGCAGAGTGACATGTAGATCGATGTGCCATCCAGGTTGAACGCATACCCGGTGGGCAGCACCAGACCGACGCTTTGTTTGGAACAGCCAAACTTTTCAAGTTTTTGCAGCAGGCGCGGCAGGACGCTTTCCGAAGAGGCGGTCCCCAGGACGATGAGGATTTCATCCTTGATGTACTTCATAAATCGCCAAAGGCTGAACCCGGACAGTCGGCATATCGCGCCCAGGATGATGAGGATAAAAAAGGCGACCACCACATAGAACATCAGCACCAGGTTGGCCAATGACATCAGTACCGCGCTGCCGTTGCTGCCGACGGCATAGGCCACGGAACCGAAGGCGCCGAGTGGGGCAAGTTTCATGATCAGGTTAATGAATTCAAAGAAGCATTCGGAGATCCGATGCAATCCGTCTTCAATGAAGTTGCGACGTTCCGGTTTAAGAGCCAGCAGAGCGAACCCAAACACCACCGAGATAACCAGCACCTGGAGCATTTGCCCGCCGGAGAACGCACCGACGAAGTTGTCCGGAAAGATGCTGTAAATAAACTCCATGGTCGATGCCGGAGCGTGGGCTTTGGCGACGGCCGCGTTGGCTGCCGCTGTTGCCGCGCTATTTGGGTGGGCGCCGTGCATGTTGGCGCCGATATCCAGCAAGTTGCCCCACAAGAGACCAATGGCCAAGGCGAGGGTGGAAACCACCTCGAAATAAATAATTGCTCTCATGCCGACTTTGCCGACGCGTTTGATATCGCCTGCCGAGGCGATGCCCTGGACCACCGTGAAAAACACCAAGGGCGCCACGGCGGTCTTGATCAGTTTGAGAAAGAGGTCGCCAAGCATTTTGAATTTGACAGCCAGTTCCGGCGCGAGGAAGCCTAAAGCGATACCCAGCCCCATGGCGACGACTACCTGGAACGTGAGGTTTTTATAGATGGGCTTCTTTTCTTTGGTGGACATGTCTGTGGCCTCGTTGTTGTTATTGTCGAGTAGTGACGAGGGGGATTACAGAAGTAACCCATACCGCAGACAAACGAGTTTTTGGCCTTTTGTTGTTGAGGAAATATCAAGCCTGAGACGTTTTAGACGGGAGTGGTATGCATTGATTTGTGATCAAGCGAATCGGGACTTTATCTCGCTTGAGCTGACCTGAACCCTGTTTGACGATCACCGGAAACGTGGACAAAACAAGAACGCGACATTCCGGTTGAGGACGTTATGGGAAATACAAACAAGAACATCACCCTTGAGTTGGCGTCTTTGGTCGTCAGCCTCCGGTTGGAGGATATTCCCCCGCAGGTGTTGCGCATTGCCCGCCAGGCTGTACTCGACTGGCTGGGCGTCACCGTGGCCGGCGCCGATGATTCCGTTTCGCAGACGCTGGCCGGGCTCATGGTGTCGGAGGGCGGCCATCCTCGCTGCTCGCTGGTAGGTCAGGTGGATCGCCTTCCTGCTTCGGCGGCAGCGCTGGTCAATGGTATGGCGTCCCATGCGCTTGACTACGATGACGTCAATTTTTCCATTCCGGGACATGCCACCGCGCCGGTGCTGGCAGCGGCGCTGGCGCTGGGTGAAGACCTCCAGGCCAGTGGTGCACAACTGCTGGAGGCGTTTGTTGCCGGTTATGAAACCTCGTGCCGCGTCGGTCAATTGGTCGCCCCCAATCATTATGCGAAAGGTTTTCATGCGACGGCAACGATGGGCTGTTTCGGGGCGGCTGCCGCAGCATCTCGCTTGCTCGGCCTCGACGCGCAAACGACCGCACGGGCCTTGGGCATTGCATCGACGCGTGCGGCAGGGCTGAAAGCGGCGTTCGGGTCTTCGTGCAAGGCGCTGCAGGTTGGAGAGGCTGCACGCAGTGGGCTGGTGGCTGCGATGCTGGCGCACAGAGGCGTGGATGTTTCCGAGGATATGATCGGTCATCGCCTCGGGTTCGCACGGACGCACTCGAGCGACATGGCCGTGCATTGCGCGCTGAGAACACCCCGCTATGTAGCCGATTTTGCTGTCGAGACCACAGACGTCGCACCGGCCTATGGCTTTCATCTGGAAACCAATCTCTTCAAATATCACAACACTTGCTACGAAACCCATTCGGCCATTGAAAGTGCGCTTTACCTGGTTCGTACTGAAGCCATGAAAGTTTCCGACATCGTTGCGATTGATATTCGCGTAAACCCTCATTGCGACGACATCTGCAACATCGCCAGGCCTGCCACGCCGATGCAGGCCAGGTTTAGCCTCAAGCACACGGTAGCGATGGCGTTGCTCGGCAAAAACACCGCTGACCCCAAGGCCTTTAATGAGCTGAGCGTGGTGGATCCGCAGGTGTTGGCTTTGCAGGGGTTGGCGCAGGTGATTCTGGACCCGGCATTGCGAGTGCCGGAAACGACTGTAGGGATCACATTGCGAGACGGACGGAAACTGGAGCGCCGGCATGATTCAAGTCAGCCGGAAACGGATCTCGGCGCGCAACAAGAGCGGCTCATACAAAAGTTTCGGTCGCTGTGCGAAGGGCGTCTTCCTTTTTCCACGATTGTAGAACTGGAGCGGACGGTCGCGCGGCTGGAGTCGCTGGCTGACGTTGGAGAGCTGGTACGGCCCTTTGGAAATCGTCGTTAATCGGGATATATGATCAGGGCGAGGTCTTCATTTCTGGTGAAGTCTGGCCGATGCCCCCTCTTGAAAATAATTCCAGTGTCCACCGTCGTCTAAAAAATGTACGTTGATGTACATTTTATGTACGCCTTGCACGCAGCCGCGTACAGTTGCCGGGACATCAGATATCAAAGAGGAAGCCAAAATGCCGCAGGCAGGAAAGACGCGAATCAAGGCGCAGGAAGCGGGTTGGCGTGGCTCCGTCAATGGCTGGCTGGACGCGGCTTACGATGCGCTGAAAGAATCCGGTGTGGACGCCGTGCGGGTGATGCCGTTGGCCAAGCGGCTGAATTTGTCGCGCACCAGTTTCTACTGGTTTTATGAAGACCGGGAGCAGTTGCTCGCGGCGCTGCTGGCGCGGTGGCGGGACAAGAACACCGGCGGCCTGATTGGCCAGTGCGAGAGTTATTCAGAAAGTATTTCCGAAGCGATCCTCAACGTTTTCGAATGCTGGTTAAACCCTGATTTGTTTGACTCGCAGTTTGAATTTGCCGTGCGCAGCTGGGCGCTGCAATCGGCTGAGGTGTCCGCCGAAATCGCGCTGGCTGATGAAGCGCGAATCAATGCCCTGGCCGCGATGTTCCGACGGTTCGGTTATGAGGTTGCGGCCGCCGACGCTCGGGCCAGAACGATCTATCTCACCCAGATCGGCTACATCTCCATGAAAACCACTGAGGATATCGTCGTACGTTTCCGGCGAATCCCTGAGTACGTCACCGTATTTACCGGCAAAGCACCGAAGCGGCGCGAGCTCGACCGGTTTTATGGGAAATTCGGCTACGCAGAAAAAGAGCCGGGGGTTTTCGTGTCACGGGTCGACAGCTTTGAGGAGGCCACCCCCGATGCAGAATAGAACCCTGGGCATCATCGGTGGCACCGGCTGGCTGGGCCGCGCGATTGCGCAGGCGCTGCTCGATACCGGCTTCATCCGTCCTGATCGTTTGCTGGTCTCGAACCGGTCCGGCACCCACACGTTCGAACCACCGGTGCGGCTGCTGGCTGACAACCAGTTGCTGGTGGATCTCAGCGATATCGTTGTGCTGTCGATCCGGCCAGAACAATTTCGCCAACTCCAGATAAACGCCAGGGGCAAGCTCGTGATTTCCCTGATGGCCGGGGTTCCGGCGGCGGCTATTCGCGCGGCAACGGGCGCCGAAGTGGTGGTACGTGCGATGCCGAATGCGGCGGTGGAAATCAGGCAGTCGTTCACGCCTTGGTGCTGTCCTGCCAGCCTGTGCGAGCAGGACCGAGCGCTGGTGCAACGGTTGTTCGAGTGCGTGGGCGCGGCGGATGAAGTGCCGGATGAGGACTGTATCGATTACCTCAGCGCGCTGTCCGGCACCGGGCCTGCCTTGGCGGCGATGTTGCACCAGGCGTTGATGAGTCAGGCGGTGGCGGCGGGCATCCCGGCCGCGATCGCACAACGAGCCGCACAGGGTGTGGTGGTGGGCGGCGGTCAATTACTCGCCAGCCACGATCCCCGGCAAATGATTGAAAACTTGATGGCTTATCGCGGGGTGACGGCGGCCGTGCTGCAGTCGATGGCTGATCAGGGCATCGAAGCCATGGTGGGGCGTGCCGTGCAGGAAGGCGCGCAAGTGGCCCGGCGAGGCATGTAGTCGATCGGTCCGGGCACACACTTTGCGCCCGAGGCGCCTCCTTCCGCTCAGGGAAGGAGGCTGTCGAGTCAAATATCTTTCACCAGTCGCAACGCGTCATAGATCGCCGCGTGGGTATTTCGAGCGGACACCGCATCACCAATCCTGAACAACTGGAAACGCCCTTGCGGGTTGGTGACGATGTGCTGTGCGTTGCCCGCGATGAGGTCGTGCTGTTCGACTGCGCCTTCATTGCTCGAATGAGGACGAAGGTCGAAATACAGGTCATCCAGGGGGATCGTGCCGTGGTTGACGACGACCTGATCGACCACGCGTTGCTTGTGGACCTTGCCGTAATCGCTGCCGAAGGTCGCAATGAGCCTGCCATCGCGCTTCTCGACTGACTCGACCCGATAGGTGACGGTGAAGGTGACGGCCAGGTCCTGCAGGCTGCGCATGTAGGGCACCAGGTTCATCGCCATGACTTCGGGTGCAAACGACCGGTCTGGGGTGACGATCTCGACGGTCGCACCGCTTTGCGCGATGACTTCGGCCGCCTGCAGGGCGGCGTGGTCGCCGGCATCATCGAAGATCAGGACATTGCGGCCAGGCTTTACATCGCCGGAGATGATGTCCCAGGTCGAGACCACCAGGTCATTGCCCTGCGACAGCACCTCGGTATGGGGCAGGCCGCCGGTGGCAACGATTACCACGTCCGGTTCATGGGCCAATACCGTGTCGGCCTCGGCCCAGGTGTTGAAGTGGAATTTGACGCCCAGGCGCTCGCACTGGCTCATTCGCCAATCGATGATGCCGATCATTTCGCGTCGGCGCTCGCTCAGCGCCGTCAGCCGGATTTGGCCGCCAGGGCGGTCGGCCGCTTCCAGCACGGTGACATCGTGGCCGCGCTCGCCGGCCACGCGCGCCGCCTCCAGACCTGCGGGGCCGCTACCGATGACCAGGACCTTGCGCTTCACCGCCGCTTTGGGAATGTCATGGGGCATCGTGGTTTCCCGGCCGGTCGCCGGGTTGTGGATGCAATAGGCGGCGCCACCCTGATAGATCCGGTCCAGGCAGTAATTCGCACCCACGCACGGACGGATATCTTCTTCACGCTTCTCGATGATTTTGCGCACGATGTGCGGGTCGGTCATGTGCGCGCGGGTCATGCCCACCATGTCCACCTTGCCTGACGCAATGGCGTAACGCGCGGTGGCAACGTCGGGAATCTTCGCGGCGTGGAAGGTCGGAAAACCCGTGGCGGAGCGAATCTCGCCGGCGAAGTCCAGGTGCGGGGAATTGCGCATGCCCTGGATCGGGATGACGTCGGTCAGGCCCGCGTCGGTGTCGATGTGGCCGCGCACGACGTTCAGGAAGTCCACCAGCCCGCTGTCCTTGAGCATGTGTGAGACCTGCATGCCCTCGCTGGCATTGAAGCCGCCCGGCAGTTGTTCGTCACCCGTATAGCGCACACCCAGCAGGAAATCTTCGCCGACCCGCTGGCGGATGCCCCTGAGGATGTCGAACGTAAAGCGCATGCGGTTTTCCAGCGAGCCACCGTAAGGGCCTTCGAGGTCATTGGTCAGCGGTGACCAGAACTGATCCATCAGGTGCCCGTAAGCCTGTAATTCCAGGCCATCAAGCCCGGCCGCCTTCATGCGCTCGGCGGCATCCACGTAGTCCTTGATGATCCGCTCGATGTCCCAGTCTTCCATCTTCTTCGGGAAGGACCGGTGCGAAGCCTCGCGTCGGTGTGAGGGCGATACCACGGGCAACCAGTCGGCTTTGTCCCAGCGGGTACGGCGGCCCAGGTGTGTCAGCTGGATCATCACGGCCGCGCCGTGTTCATGGCATTCGTCGGTCAGGTCCTTCATCCATTTGACCACTTCGTCCTTGTAGGCGAGCACGTTGTTGAACACCGGAGGGCTGTCTCGGGACACGGCTGCGGAGCCGGCGGTCATGGTCAGGGCCACGCCGGCTTTGGCGCGTTCGACGTGGTAAGCGCGATACAACGCCTGCGGCATGCCATCGACCGGGTAGGCCGGTTCGTGCGCGGTGGTCATGATCCGGTTTTTCAGGGTCAGGTGCTTGATCTTGTAGGGTTGCAGCAAGGGATCGCTGGACATCGTGGTGCGCTCCGTAGTGGGGCTTTATCGGGCTTGGCGAGTTGAAATTAGGATAACTGTACACCTGTGTCAATCATCGTTGACACAGGTGTACATTTTTCTTGCGCGCCGCAAAACTCGTCGATAAGATCAAGCTCGAAAGGGTGCAGAGACCCCGTCGTCAGTGTTCTGGATGGATGACATGCATGGGATTGCGAGGGGCAGAAGAAGAGGGCTGCGCTGCCCGGGCTTAAAGCAGCGAAGACTGCACTGTTCACGACCGTAAGGCCGTTCAAATGAAGACAACCTGCCTATCCCACATCAATAGGAAGACGCCTGATGAACGCTCGTTCGCCGTATCGAAAAAAAGCCTGTGCCTGCCTTTTCGGCTTTGCGCTTGGAGCAAGTGCAGCACTGGCACAGGCTGCTGAACCCGAGCCCGTGCGCATTGGCTGGGTCAATTGGTCCGACACCGAAATCACCGTCAAACTGGCCAGCACCGCGTTGCAGGAACATCTCAAGCAACCGGTCAAACTGGTGATGGCCGACATTGGCATTCAATTCCAGGCGCTGGCCAACGGTAATATCGACCTGATCCCGATGGTGTGGCTACCGAGTACCCACAAGGCGTTTTACGACAAGTACAAGGACCGGCTGGAAGACCTCGGCGTGCTGTATGAAGGGCGGATCGGCATGGCCGTGCCCACCTCGGTGCCCATCAGTGAAGTGGCGAGCGTCGAGGATCTGAACAAACCGCAGGTCCGGGAAAAACTCGACGGCAAGATCCTCACTTCTGAAGTCGGCAATGGCCAATACAAGCTCACGGTCAAGGCCATGGAAGAATACAAGCTCGACGGGTACAAGCTGGTGGCCTCCTCGGAAACCGGCATGCTCAATGAGCTGGACCGCAACCTCAAACGTGACAAATGGTCCCTGGTCAATGCCTGGAGCCCACACTGGATGTTCTCCAAGTGGTCACTGCGTTACCTGGATGATCCCAAGCATATCTTTGGTGGCGCCGAGCAGATTCACGCCATGGCGCGCAAAGGTTTTAGCCAGCAGTACCCGGAAGTGGCGTATTTCTTCGCTCATTACTCGATCCCCCAGGCGGACCTGGAAGCGCTGATGATGCAGGCACGCCAAACCTCCTCTGACCAGGCCGTGGCCGCTTATTACGCGGCCAACAAACCGCGTTTCGAAGCGATGTTCGAGCAAGGCGAGCAGCGGGTCAGCACGCGACAGCCTTGAACACCTGAAAACACACAAGGCCGCGAAGGCGGCCTTGTTTTCATTCTCACTTCTTACACAACCGCAGCCTCGTCAATGCCGCTCTTCGATCTCGACAACGGTCATGCTCCACTCCTGCCAATTCATAGAAGGCAGCGTGTCTGACTGTCCCATGAGGCTGACAAGATAACGGGCGATGAGGTCATCATCGCCCGTTTTCTTTATGCCTGGCGCGCTGCCATGGCCGAGTAGCTGTTCATCAGGTTGCGGTAGTTCGGAATGCGCTGGGACAGCAAGTTGCCCAGGCCTTCGATGTCGTTGCGCCAGTCGCCCTGCAACTCGCAGGCGACCGAGAACCAGTTCATCATTTGCGCACCGGCTTGCGTCATGCGGTTCCACGCCGCCTGTTGCACGGTGGTGTTGAAGGTGCCGGAAGAATCCGTGACCACGAACACTTCAAACCCTTCAGCCAGGGCCGACAGCGTCGGGAAGGTCACGCACACATCGGTCACGACACCGGCAATGATCAGTTGTTTGCGACCGGTCGCCTTGATTGCCTTGACGAAGTCTTCGTTGTCCCAGGCGTTGATCTGGCCAGGACGGGCAATGTAGGGCGCGTCCGGAAACATTTCCTTGAGCTCCGGGACCAGCGGACCATTGGGGCCTTGTTCGAAACTGGTGGTCAGGATGGTCGGCAGTTCGAAGAACTTGGCCACGTCAGCCAGAGCCAGCACATTGTTCTTGAACTCGTTCGGCGAGAAGTCCTGCACCAGCGAGATCAGACCGGTCTGGTGGTCGATCATCAGGACTACGGCGTCGTCTTTGTTCAGGCGGTTGTATGTGGCGTTGCTCATGATGAAATCCTTTCTCTGTAGGGATAAGTGGCTTCGTTCAACATGGGCTCAGATTAATGATCTACAGGAAAGGGAAAAAGAGGGTGAAAACGGTTTGACTGTCAACTCGGATGGGACAATCGAGGCCCGCCCCGGCGAAAGCGGGCATTCACCGCAGCCCCATTCAGGCAAACGCATCCTCGATAAAGGCCTCCAACGCCTTGTCTTCCAATATCTCGATGGAGAAGTGCCCGAAGCGCTTGGGCAGCCAGATGATGCGGGTCCCGGACGGAGATTGCAGGTTCGCACGGGCGAGTGGTTTTCCGTTCTCGTCTTCTGGCTGAACACCCGCGGCGATCAATTCGTCATAGGCCTTCTCGATGTCCGGTGTGGAGTAGCAGTGGCGGTAAATCATGCCTTCGCCCGCGCAATCCAGGAGCGCCTTCAGGTTCCCCGCCAGCGGTTGCACCAGCATGAATCGCTCCGCACCGATCAACGCAATCGCGTAGCGCACGTGCAGACCACCGCGTTCCCAGACAAGCGTTTTAGAGATCCTGGCTTGCAGTATCTGTGCGTAGTAAGCACAGGCTTCTTCGAGGTTCTTGACCAGTACATCGACGTGACTGAACTTCAGCTCCATTGCATTCCTCCGGTTGAACCCGTGTCCATGGTAACGACCGCTGCCTCGGCATTAGAAGAATTTTCGTGTGGCCTTGGTTGCCCGTCCATGAGGCAGCGATGCACTTGCTTCTGCTGCACTATGGCGTCGGTCTGCTCGCCTGAGCACGGCACTGAGCAAACGCTGTCCGTATAAACCGACGCCAAGCCCCGATACGATGAGAACGACAGCAACGATTTTGTTGAATGACAGGGGCTCATTGAAAATCATGACTGAACCCAGCAGTCCGAATACCGGCACCAATAACGATAACGGCGCGACGGTAGACACTGGGTATCGTTTCAGGAGTGAATTCCACACCCAGTAGCCGAACAGGGTGTTGGGGTAGACCTGGAACAGGATCGACAGGACGGCACGGTAGTCGAGTTGATTCACCAATGCGCTGTACCCCGTCGAGCCGTTGACCGCGTAATCAAGCGCGAAAAGAGGGATGGGCGAAAAAGCACTGGACCACACCAGGAAAGCAAAGACCTGAGTTGTTCTGGCTTTTTTGTTGATTACGTTGGCCGCACTCCAGGCCACCGCGCCCAGCAGCACCAGCATCAGCCCTGCCGTCGTCACTGTCCCGTCAACAATCGAGATGATGCTCAACAAGCCACAGAAGGCGATGCCCATGCCCGCCAGTTGGTAGCGGGAAATGGTCTCCTTGAATACCCATGAGCCCAGCAGAATCGTGAAAAAAGCGCTGAACTGAAGCACCAGCGAAGCGATGCCAGCGGAGAGGCCCGACTTGATACCAAGGTTGACGACGCCCCAGAGTCCTATGCCGAAGACCAGACCGTAACCAATGATGTAGCGCCACTGTACATCGGGTTTCGGAATGAAAAAGATCGCTGGAAGTGCGCAAAGCGTAAAGCGAATGCCGGCAAGAATCAGCGGGTCAACGGTGGTGAGGCCCAGTTTGATCACTGAAAAATTCACACCCCAGATGGCCGTAATCGAGATGGCGAGTAGCAGGTGCCTGGCTTTCATGCTGATCTTCCTTGATTGGTCGGTGATAGATGACTCGTAAAAACCCAAAGCGCCAAAGCCGCAGCACTGATCAAGGCGCCAAGCACGCTTGTTGCCATCCAGCCCCAGCGCGCATAAACCTGGGTTGCGGCGACCGCCCCCAGCGCACTGCCGACCGAGTAGAAGCACATGTAGGCGCCGACCATCCGACTTTGCGCGTCGGGTCGTGCCGCAAAAATGAAGCTCTGATTGGTGACGTGCACGGCTTGCACCGCGAAGTCGAGCACGACCACGCCGAAAACCAGCGCGATCAGGGACGTCTCGGCAAAACTGATGGGCAACCAGGAAAGCGCCAGGAGCCCCAGCGAAAGGCCGGTCACGCGTTGACCCCAACCTCTATCGGCCCACTGGCCGGCTCTTCTGGCAGCCAGGGCGCCGGCAACGCCCGCCAGGCCAAACAGGCCGATGGCCGTGTGTGAAAGCGACAGCGGCGGAGCGCTTAACGGCAGCACCATAGAGGTCCACAGCACTGAAAAAGCGGCAAAGATCAGCAAGGCCAACAGGCCCCTGGCCCACAAAACCGGTTCGGTCATGAACAGCTTGAAGAGCGACCGGATCAGCGCGGGGTAGGTGTCATGATTGCGTGGCAACGCCGTGGCGGGCACCACTTTCCACAGGACCGCCGCGAGGGTCAGCATCAATCCTGAGGACACGAAATAGACGGCGCGCCAGCCCGCCAGATCGGCGATCAGCCCAGAGATAAACCGCGCCAGAAGAATGCCCAGGACAACCCCGCTTGTTAGGGTCCCCACGGCCTGCCCGCGCTGTGAGGGCGTTGCGAGCGCGGCGGCATAGGCTACGAGCACCTGAACCACCACGGCGAGTAAGCCCATCACAATCATGGCGCCCAAGAGAGCCAGCCACTGCTGTGAAGCGCCGACGGCCGCCAGCGCAAGGGCAGACAGCATCACTTGAGTCAAAATCAGCCGTTTACGGTTGACCCTGTCGCCCAGCGGTACGATGAACAACAACCCCAGCGCGTATCCGGCCTGAGTGGCCGTCACCACGACCCCGATCACACCTGAAGTGACCCCCAGGCTTTCAGCCATCGAGGCGAGCAAGGGTTGGGCGAAGTAAACATTGGCGACGGCCAGCGCGCAGGTGACAGAAAACAATAACGTGAGTGACGGAGAAAGCCCCGAGGATTGGCCAGTCCTACTGCATTCTCCGGTTTCCGCAGGCGGCAATCCCACAGGCTGCCCGGTGCTACGTTTGGCTATTGCGTCGGCATCTGCTGTCATAAGCGCCTCCATGGCGTTAAGCTGGTTGCAATTAAAAACCGGATTCGATTATTGCTGAATCAAGTTTCAAATTGCAACCAGCTTGGTCGGCAGACTTGGCAACCCTTATCCAAAAGGTAAATACGATGGTCGAAGGCACTTCACCGCACAGCAGCGAATGCCCGGTAGCAAGAACACTTGAGGTGATTGGGGATCGCTGGTCGCTGATGATCCTTCGCGACGCCTTTGACGATATTCGCCGATTCAGCGAATTTCAGAAGAGCCTGGGCGTGGCCAAAAATATCCTGGCCTCGCGACTGAAAGCATTGGTTGAAGTCGGGGTCTTCGACGTTCGACCGGCGTCAGATGGAAGCGCCTACAAGGAGTACGTCCTGACGGACAAAGGACGTGAGATCTTTCCGGTGGTGGTCAGCATGAGGCAGTGGGGCGAACGTTTCCTGTTCCAGCCGCAGGAAACGCGTTCTGTGCTGTTGGACAACGCATCCGGCCAGGCCCTGATGCCGATGGATGTTCGTTCATCAAGCGGGCAAAAACTGGGGCCGTCTGACTGCCACAGGGTGAGACTTGTCGACGGCGAGTCGTGAAACAACAGCAGTCGAGTTAGCTGCTCGAAGTTCGCTATCCGCGGTTATTGCGCAAGATGGAAAAATTCAACGCAGCCGCCACACAAAGCCACACAAGGTAGGGGAACAGGATCAAGCCTGTGATCACATCTAGCCGCATCGCCATCACCACCATCGCTGCGACCACCAGCCAAAGCAGCGTCAGGATCACCATCGCGGCGAAAATGCGGTGCGCGCCGAAAAACACCGGTGTCCACAGCGTATTCAAGGCAATCTGCGCCGCCCATAACGCCAGCACCACCTGACTTCCAGGTATCAGGGACAACCGGTAACCGGCCCAGGCGAGCAACAGATAGATAATCGACCAGGCGACGGGAAACAGCCAGTTGGGTGGCGTGAAGCTCGGTTTGACGAGTGATTCGTACCACTGGCCCGGTTTGAAAAGAAGGCCAGTACTGGCCGCCGCGCCGCAGGCTAAAAGAAAAATCAGAAAGGTCATCATCAGTCCTTCGTTGAAGTCAGCTGTGTGGGGGTTGCAAAAACCGGTCGGCCATTCATGCCGCTAGGCGCCCGGTACGCCAGGCACATCCATGTTGATCTTGCGCCAGGCGGCTTCGGACAAGCTGTACACCGAAAAGGCGATCAATCCCAGGGCCATCACCATCAAGATGACGCCGCCGGCCGGCAGGTTCTGCAGCGCATCGAGGGCCTCCTTCATGCCGGGCGGGTCCATGGCTTTATAGCGGGAGCCACTGATGATCAGCAACAGGGCGATCTCGATGAACACGACGCCACGGGCGATCAGACCGAATCGAGACACCGGACGGACGTAGCGCATTACGTCTTCGTCCGCTTCGAAATATTTCTCGAACGACGACTTCCAGCCCTTGATGATGTGAGCAATGCCTACACCCAGAGGGATGATCGCGACGAGGTAGACCACGACATTCGAGTGTTCCCAGGACAACAGGTGCGCCAGTAGATCCTTGGTCTGCCCACCGCCGGAATCGCCCGAGCTGCTGATGCCGCTGATGAGCAAGCCCAACGCAAAAAACGCCAGCGCGCCGTTGACCAAACCTCCTGCCAACAGTCCTGCCCGGATGACCAACCCCTTCAGTTCGTGACCGTGATGATCAACGTCGCGCAGGGCTTGCAGCACTCGCCAACAGGCGAAGGCGAGCAGGCCTGCCACCACCAATCCGACTAAAACGTAACCGAAAGGCTGGCTTAACACGGCCTCCATGCTCCTGTGACTGTCTTTGGGTTTTGTCGAATCTTGAGCCGCCAGCAGCGCGAAGATGCCAATGATCAGGTAAAGAACGCCGCGAGCGGCATAGCCTCCCCGAGCGAGTACAACAAGGCTTTGGTGCGCAGACATGAGAGCTCATTCCAGAGAAGTACTACAGGAGCAGACCTTTCAGGCGTGGAGGGGTTCGATTGAAGATAGGGTTCGACCAACCCCTCGGTCGATATTGTCAGGCAGGACTAAGCTCAGGCCGCAAATCAAGCGTTGTCATGTCAGTGTCACCCGGGACAACGGGCGCCCTGAACCTTGCAGCATCACGCGCCGGAGGCATCCCGAACAGGCGTGCATATTCACGGCTGAATTGTGATGCGCTTTCATACCCCACGGTGAAGGCAATTGAAGCGGCATCGCGAGGGTCGAACAGCAATAACCAGCGAGCCCTGAGCAGGCGCAGGCGCTTTTGATATTGAATGGGCGTCATGCCTGTGATGGATTTGAAATGCCGATAAAACGCCGCAACGCTCATGTCGGTCATGGTCGCCAGTGGCTCGACGCGAAAGGGTTCGGTGTAGTGCTCACGGATCCATTGGGTGGCGCGGCGTATCTGCGCCAGACGACCATCCGGGCGAGCGATTTCACGCAGCATCGGCCCTAGCGGTCCTTGCAAGGCTCGAAACAGAATCTCCCGCTCAAGCATCGGCGCCAGTACCGCGGCTTCGTTTGGGCGGTCCATCAGCCGCATCATGCGCAACCAGGCGTCGATCATTTCAGCCTGTGCCGGCACCGCCGCAAAGCGGCTTGCGGGTGGCGGCGCGGTCGTCTTGATGTCGGTTGTCAGCAGCGTCGCGATGACGTTCGGGTCCAGGGTCAGGCTGATCGCAAGATAGGGCAAGCCTGGTCCGCCGGGGTGTATCTCACCGGTGGCGGGCACGTCCACCGGCACGAGGAAGTAGGTCATCGGCAGATACTGATAAACCTGATCGCCGATAGACAAGGTTTTCGCACCCTGGAGCACCAGGTGCAGCATCGGCTGATACACCTGGCTCGCACACGCCTCCGCCTGGACCATCGTCACACGCGGCAGCCCGGTGTCCGTCCACTTGTTTTCCGCGCGCATCACGAGGCGGCGCAGTTCTTCGATCGCAGGATTCATGCGCTGAACATGAGCCATCGCCGCGAGCAGGGCAAGCCATGCGAGAAGAATAGGCAAGCATTCGATAACAACTGGCAAACGTTTGTCCTTCGCCTGCCCGGATACTGGGGGCAAGCGGCAGGTTGCGTTCAGGCCTTCAAAACCTGATGGCAGGCAGACCTGCGATGGATCAATCAACTCAGGTAAAGGTCAGCCTCATGAAACTTGAAGGAAAAATTGCTGTTGTCACGGGCGCATCGAAAGGCATCGGCGCAGGTATTGCCAAAGCATTGGGCGCGGCAGGAGCAACGGTCGTTGTGAACTACGCGTCGAGCAAAGCCGACGCCGATGCGGTGGTCGCGCAGATTCAGGGGCAGGGCGGTAAAGCCGTCGCCATTCAGGCGGATATCAGCCAATCAGCCGATGTGGTCCGCTTGTTCGACACGGTCAAGGCGGACTTCGGAGCGCTGGATATTCTGGTGAACAATGCGGGCGTCGCGGTATTTCAAATGATCGAAGACCTCACCGAGGACGCGTTCCACCAGCAATTCAATCTGAATGTGCTCGGGTATCTCCTGGCGGTCCGAGAAGCCGTCAAGCTGCTTGGCCCCTCGGGCAGCATCATCAACATCAGCTCAATTCTCAGCACCGATCCCTACTTGGCCTCCAGCGTTTATTCGGCCACCAAGGGCGCGGTTGATACATTGACGTTTGCCTTGGCCAGAGAGCTCGGGCCGCGAGGGATCAGGGTCAACTCGATCTTGCCCGGTCACACCAATACGCCGGCGACGGAGGGCAACTTCGCCGGAGCGTTTGGTGAACAGCTGATCGCCGGTACGCCGCTTGGCCGTTTCGGTGAGCCCGAAGACATTGCGCCGCTGGCCGTTTTCCTGGCATCCGACGACTCGCATTGGGTCACCGGCGAATCCATTCGGGCATCGGGTGGTGTTCGTGGGGTGGGTTACTGAATCCTGTGATGATTGCGACCGGTGCGGGGTGACAGGCACCCGCAAATGACAAAAGGGCCACGCCTCTCCGTATCACTGGATCGAGGTGGCCCCTTTCAGGCGTCACAGATTCAACAACGGCATCACTTCACATCAAAGCGATCCAGGTTCATCACCTTGGTCCACGCCGCCACGAAGTCTTTCACAAACTTCTCTTTCGCATCACTGCTCGCGTAAACCTCCGCCAGCGCCCTCAATTGCGCATGAGAGCCGAAGACCAGATCAACCCGCGTGCCGGTCCACTTCAACTCACCGGTTTTGCGATCGCGTGCTTCAAACTCCTCGTTGGCCTCTGAGGTCGGTTTCCATTCCACGCCCATGTCCAGCAGGTTCTTGAAGAAGTCATTGGTCAATGCCTCTGGCTGCTGGGTGAACACGCCGTGTTTTGTTTGCCCGACGTTGGTGTTCAACACGCGAAGACCACCCACGAGCGCGGTCATTTCTGGCGCGGTGAGCGTCAGCTGTTGCGCCTTGTCGATCAACAGATGCTCGGCCGACACGCTGTAACGGGATTTGAGGTAGTTGCGAAAGCCATCGGCGATGGGTTCGAGGAAGCCGAAAGACTCGACATCCGTCTGCTCTTGCGAGGCGTCCATCCGCCCGGGTGTGAACGGCACGGTGACGCTGTGGCCGGCATTTTTTGCGGCCTGTTCGACACCTGCATTACCCGCCAGAACGATCAAATCCGCCAGCGAGATTTTCTTGCCGCTGTTGTTGAACTCGCTCTGGATGCTCTCCAGTTTCGCCAGCACGTTCGCCAGTTGCTCAGGCTGGTTGGCTTGCCAGGATTTCTGCGGCGCCAGACGCAGACGACCGCCGTTGGCGCCGCCACGTTTATCGGAGCCACGGAAGGTGGAAGCCGCTGCCCAAGCTGTTGATACCAATTGCGAGACGCTCAGGCCCGAGGCAAGCACTTTGCTCTTGAGCGCTGCGACGTCGCTGTCGTTGACCAAAGCATGGTCGACCTCTGGGATCGGGTCTTGCCACAGCAGTTCTTCGCCGGGCATTTCCGGGCCGAGGTAGCGGGAGAGGGGGCCCATGTCACGGTGGATCAGTTTGAACCAGGCACGGGCGAAGGCGTCGGCCAACTGATCCGGATTGGCCAGGAAGCGCCGCGAGATCGGTTCGTAGATCGGGTCGAATCGCAGGGCCAGGTCTGAGGTCAGCATGGTGGGATTACGCCGTTTGGACGGGTCGAAAGCATCCGGGATGGTGCCGGCGCCCGCGCCGTTTTTCGCAACCCACTGGTGCGCACCGGCCGGGCTTTTGCTCAGTTCCCAGTCGAAGCCGAACAGGTTTTCCAGGTAGTTGTTGCTCCACCGGGTGGGTGTGGTGGTCCAGGTCACTTCCAGGCCGCTGGTGATGGTGTCCGGGCCTTTGCCGGTGCCGAAGCTGTTCTTCCAGCCCAGGCCTTGTGCTTCGAGGCCCGCCGCCTCAGGTTCGGCGCCTACGTTGTCGGCGGGGCCGGCGCCGTGGGTTTTGCCAAAGGCGTGGCCGCCGGCAATCAGCGCCACGGTTTCTTCGTCATTCATTGCCATGCGGCCGAAGGTTTCGCGGATGTCTATGGCGGATCTGACCGGGTCTGGCTCGCCTTCCGGGCCTTCGGGGTTGACGTAGATCAGGCCCATTTGCACGGCGGCCAGCGGGTTTTCGAGGTTGCGGCCGTGTTCGGTACGGCTCTCCTCGTTTTTGCCGGGTTCGGCCACGAGTGGACCGTCACCGGGTGCTTCCACGGGAGCATTGTCGTCTTTGCCGTAGCGGGTGTCGCCGCCCAGCCATTTGTTTTCCGAGCCCCAGTAGACGTCTTCATCGGGTTCCCAAACGTCCGCACGACCACCGGAAAAACCGAAGGTCTTGAAGCCCATGGACTCCAGCGCGACGTTGCCGGTAAGGACGATCAGGTCGGCCCAGGAAATTTTGCGACCGTACTTTTGCTTGATCGGCCAGAGCAGCCGGCGCGCCTTGTCGAGGCTGACGTTGTCCGGCCAGCTGTTGAGCGGTGCGAAGCGCTGTTGGCCCGAGCCGGCGCCGCCCCGACCGTCGCCTGTGCGGTACGTGCCTGCTGCGTGCCAGGCCATGCGAACGAACAGCGGTCCATAGTGACCGAAGTCCGCTGGCCACCAGTCTTGGGAATCGGTCATCAGCGCCGTCAGGTCGCGCTTGACCGCCTCATAGTCCAGGGTCTTGAATTCTTCGGCGTAGTTGAAGCCCTCGTCCATGGGGTCGGACAGGGACGAGTGCTGGTGCAGGATCTTCAGATTCAGTTGGTTCGGCCACCAATCGCGGTTCGTCGTGCCACCGCCAGCGGCGTGATTGAACGGGCATTTCGATTCATTTGCCATGTGTGAGCTACCTTTGGTCGTGTTTCATCCGGCTATCGGCCCGGGGTGGGCGTTAGATAGCAACGAGCGAATTCAATGACATAGGCTGCAGGACCCAGAGTTGGATCAACTGATTGTCTGGACCACACGGGAATTCTGAACTGCGGCAATCGAGTTGCCTGCGCGGTGGCCCACGGGTGGCCTAGTCAAGCTTCGGACTCATTCCTGTCTCCTTATCAGCACTAAACCGGCCAGCTTGTTCCGCCAGCGCTGGATACAGGTTAGACCCCACTTGGGAAGTCAGCTAATAGGTGGAGTATTGGGGAGTAATAGACAGAGTCTTTTACGGGTTTCGCGGGGAGGGCCCGCGTCTATTTGGAGCATAGACGCGGGTTTGCGGGGCTTGAACGGTTACTTTCGAACGTTCTGGTACAGCATCAACCGTGAGGTTTCATGCATGGCGCGGGTCAGCGCCGACAGGCGTTTGAACTCTTCAGGGTTTTTCTCGGCAACGTTGTCCCGTGGCGTCATCGAAGCCAGGTCGTGAAGGGTCGGCGAACTGCCGTCGTGCTCCATCTGCACCATATAGTGTTGAGTCACGCCGGCAATCAGCGGGAACGTGCCCTCACGCAATACCAGAGGCACCACGCGTTCACCCTCGCGCGCGGGCTGCTGGATATCACGTCCCATGCCGCTGTTGCGAAACTCAAGGCCGGCCATCCCCGCCACGGTGGGCAGCAGGTCCACCAGGCCGACCGCTTCCTTGACCTGGCGCGTCCCGATCAAGCCTGGTGCGTGGATGATCATCGGCACCGCGTTGCTCTCCAGGCCCAGTTGCTCGTAGGCCGGTGCCAGGAACGGGATCTGCGCGATACGGGTGTTGTGGTCGCCAAACATCACGAAGATGGTGTTTTCGTACCATCCACCGGCCTTGGCGATTTCCATCAAGCGGCCGAGGTTGAAGTCCAGCAGGCGCACGGCGTTGTACTGCTCGACACTGCGCGATCCGGCGGCCTGCACTTCGGCCAGGGTAGGGTGCTTGACCTCGAAGCCGTCATTGCTTTTTGGGATCGTGAACGGACGGTGGTTGCCGGCCGTCTGCACATAGGCAAAGAAAGGTTTGTCCTTGGGCAGTGCTTGCAGGATCTGGTCGGTTTCCTTGAACAGGTCCAGATCGGAAATACCCCAGACGTCCACCACCGGCGATTTCCAGTCCCGCTCTTCGAACAGACGCACGCCGTCGATGCTCTGCCGGATCAGGGCATTCATGTTGGCCCAGCCGGAGTTGCCGCCGATGGTGTAGATCTTCTCGTAACCGGTAAACGCATTAATCAGCGTGTTTTGCTGGGTGATCAGCGGATTACGCGTCGCGGTTTCCTGCCGCGTGACATCAGGCACCCCGCTGATGCTGGCCCAGACGGTTTTCGCGGTCCCCGTTACGGGTACGTAGAAGTGCTCGAAGAACCAGCTCTGAGTGGCCAGCCGATCGAGATTGGGCGTCGGATTGATCGGGTTGCCGTAGGCCCCGACAGCACTGGTGCCCAGCGATTCAAGCATGATGAACATCACGTTCGGGGGACGCGAGCCCGGGATTTTGTACGGTTGGGGGCCCTGGTGCCGCACGAAATCAAGGGTCTGCGGGTCGGGTTTGTCGACGCCCAGGTAGTTGGCCATGACCGCGTAATGTTCGCGCACTTGCGCCTCGTCATAACGCGATTGGCCGACTTTGCCCGTATCGTAGAGAAACAGCACCGGGTTCAGGCCGAGTGCGGCGATCTGGTTATTACCCGAGAAGAACGCATCGCTCCAGCGCAACGGAACGGGGTTTTCAAGGTTCATGTTTTCGACACGACCCAAAATTCCCAGCAGCACCAGGACGACCATCAACGCACCGCCCCACGTCGCGGAGAGCTTGCGAATGGCTTTGCGAGGGCGGTCCAGCGTGACGCGTTCCAGGCGCACCAGGGCCAGTGTCACCAGCGCAATCGTCACCAGCCAGCCCAGTGAAATCCAGATCACCGGGTAAGTCTGCCAAACCATGTCGCGGGAGATCTGCGCATCCTCGATGAAGCGCAGCACGGTGGCGTTGATCCTCACGCCCAGGTAGGCGTAGTGGCCAAAGTCGATGATGTAGATCAGCAGCAAAACGCTCAGGGCGGCGACCAGATAGACGCGTGCGATACGGCGCAGCAGGCGGCTGCGGAGCAGGTTCCAGCGAGGCATCCAGGCCAGCAGCGCCAACGGCAACATGGTCAGGATGGCCAGGCGCAGATCGAAACTGAAGCCGATGCTCAGGGTTTCCCAGACGCCCTTTGTGTCGATCAGGGCTTTGGGTTCGAACCCGGAAAAGCCGAAGAAGAACGCCATCCTCAGCAGTGCAAACAGCACAAACGCAATCGCTGTAGCGCCTAGCCAATAATGTAAACGTCTCGAGTGCAGCCAACCCATCCTTGTTCCCCTGTTAAAAAGTCGTTAAATCTCAAACGGATTTGAGTTCGTCGCTCACTGCACCGTGCCGCTTGCTTGAGCGGCGATAGGTCCAGCGCAGGGCAAGCGTCAGCAGTGCCCCGCAGCAATACAGACCCAGCAGCGGATCAACCAGGTAATCCCAATAGTTTTGCGAAGGTTTGATCCCGGCGATGAAGGCCAGGGTTGCGCTGGCCAGCATCAAGACGGCCAGGCCGTTACGCAGGTAAAACAGGCCCAGCGTCAGCACTGCGAAGAAAATCAACATTGGGCGCGGGCTGTAGCCTAACCGATAGGGGTCCACATCACTCATGCCCAGAGTGGCCGGGTACAACACCAGGGCCATCGCGGCGAAGAGGATCAATACGCCGGTTTTGCCGCGTGCCGGTGGCAGCATGTCCAGTCGACGCAAGCAGCCCCACGCCATGAACACCAGGGTGGTGATCGCAAGGTCATCAATGTAGCTGCGCAAATACGCGGCCAACGACAAGCCGTCCGGCGAGAAGAAGCTGACGGCCAGCAAGGCGGCCAGCAGTGCGATCCGCCAGTTCCTGGACAAGCCGAACGACGGCAGCAGCAGGAAGATGATCATCGCGAAGCTGAGATGGGCTTGCCACAGGCTGATCATTTGAGGCGCTCGCTAAGCCATGCATCGTTAAAGGTGACGTGCTTGATGAAGGTGTTGTTCCAGGAATAAACCAAGTGATACATACCGTCAGGACTGCGGATGAAATACGGGTATTCGTATTCGAATTCACACCCCTGGTTTTTACAGACACGGTTGTCGAGGTTATCCAGGAACTCCGCTTCCAGTGAATGGCGGCGTGCGCCGCTGGAACCGCGGAATTCTCTGCCGATGATCTCCTTGTAGGCTTCGGGAGAAAATGGCGCGCCCAGTGGATCCGGGGATTTGTCCAGGTCGCGTAATGAGCGCCAATCGTCCATTTTGGCATCGGTCCCATACAGGCTCAGCTTGAAGCGCCCCTCCTGCAGGTCGTTGAGCGCCACCAGCAACCCATGTTCGGGTGTTGCGACGGCAGCCAACGAGGAATTCGGATTCGAGGGGTCGAGCGGATAAGGTTCGCTCCAGGTTTGCCCGGCGTCTTCAGTGCGGGTCGCCAGGACACGGTGGTGGGTGTTGCCGGCATAACGCAGCAAGGCGATGCCGCGCTGGCCATCCAGCGGCACCACCGCGGGTTGCAATGAATTCATGCCATGGCTGATGCGGAATTTGTCGATTACATCGCCGTCTGCGCTCAGGTAGAGGTACTCGGCAAACTTGCCCAGGAACTCATGGTAGACCGGCAGGCCGATGGAACCGTCGGCATGAAACACCGGTGCCGACCGGACCAGGGTGCTGATGTTCAGAAAGGGCGAGGTGATCAGTTGGCGCGGAGCGGACCAATGTTCACCGAAGTCATCGGACACCATCACGTTGACCGCGCTACCGGCCCAGCCACCCATGGACACGGACACGTAGAACAACCACACCCGATTATCCGGCGCGAGCGCCACCACCGGGTTGCCCAGCTTGCGGATGTATTTTCGAGTGCCCTGTTGGGTCGAGTCCCGAGTGGCCAATACCTGTTCAGCACCCCATTCGCCGGTTTTCGAGTCGAACCGGGCGGAGCGCACCTGTACATCGGCTGCGCCTTCGCGGGAGCCAGCAAACCAGACCGTCATCAGACTGCCGTCGGGCAGTGCGGTGACCGCCGAGGAATGCACGAAATCCACCAACCCGGAGGAGGCGAAACGGCTGGTATAGATGGGCTTGGCCACTTTGCCGGCCACTGCCATCACGGGGCTGATCAGGGCAAAGGAAGAGTGCGTATTGGCAGGATTGGTGATCCACGCGGTCGCAAACAGGCAGGACAGTAGAAGGTAAGCACAGAAGGCAGGAAAACTGGGAAGTTTGATGCGCATGACTACGTTGGCATCTCATGGACCGATAAGGCGGCCAAACTAACACTCGTTAGTACACGATCGGGTTTTATGACTGGCTAAATTGTAAGCAGGTATTTGTAGCGGCCAGCCATGTCGTCGCGTTCAGTTTGATTTAGCGCCGGAGACTGTCGGGCCAGAGCGATCGTGGCGGGCTTGAGGTGAATTACGCCGTTGGTCGCAAAGGCTGGGGCGGTAACAGGGACGTCTTCGGAATATGTGCTGTTTGTTCCGGCCTCTTCGCGGGCAAGCCACGCTCCTACGGTTGACCTGCGTCGTTCACACAAGACGTGATCGACCCCTATCTCTGTGGAAGCGTGGTTTGCCCGCCAAGACAGCAGCACAGGCACAAACGCTTTTTCTGCTGAAACCTAGTGCTGTCTGTACGTCTGTAGGGTGAAGGCATTCCCTGCCGGGTCTTTACCCTCAAGCGTTATCTCATTGTCCTTGATCATCAGGATTTTGAGTTCGTCGGAAGCGCCGGACGCTAAGCCGTCGCTAAAGTTTGGCAAGGAGGGCCCGGCAAACTTGGCAACCAGCAAGGGGGAAATGGCTGTGCCGTTGATTACGTAAGACTTGGGAACTGATTTCATGTCAGCCAATGTGAACGAAAGCAGGCTGGAATCGGCCGTCCAGCTACCGGCTCCGTTTACGCTGTACTCAAGCCGGTAAGGTTTGGCTTCAACGGTTCCGTCCACAAAGACAACGCCATTGACGTTGTACCGTCCGTTGCGGAAGTACTCTGTCATTCCCTTGAATTCGAACGTGCCGTTGGTGATCGGGTAGGTGTAATCGGTCGTCCAGCGACCTATGAAGCGGGGATTGTTGGGGTTGGTTTCGTGAAACGTGGCGTAAATCGTTGCAATGCCGCTTAGAACTGTCACCAGGGCCGCAAGCGCGAACCAGGCTTTAGTGGAGACTTTTTGTATAGCAGTGAAACTCATTGTGATGGATTCCATTCGATTGATTTGTCGTGCGCGGACGTCTTCCATGGGCGGTGGTGATACCGCACCCCGGTGTATTAGGCGCCGGGACAGAAGTATAAAACTTAAGGCGCTAGAAGACACAAAAACGCGAACTCACGCAGTTTCATTTGCCGCGTCATCCGACCGAACCCGCTGCACGCGCGCGGTCACCCGCGGCACCTCCCCAGCGGCATCACGTTTCAGCCATTCGGCCGGTGGACAGCCAATCACGTTGAGAAAAGTACGGGAGAAAGAAGCTTGCGAGCTGTACCCGACCGATGCGGCAACCACTTTGATCTGAACCCCGTCGCGTAGCAGGTCCTGGGCCACTTTCATCCGCCAGGCCGTCACGTAGCCCATTGGTGATGTACCCATGATCTGCGTGAAGTACGCAGAGAATTTCGACCGGGACATGTTCGCCAGGCCAGCAAGTTTCTCGACAGTCCACAGCGCCTCCGGCTCCTGGTGAACACGTTGGAAAACCGCCCCAAGACGCCCATCCTGAAGCGCATAAAGCAGGCCGCTGGAAATCTTTTGCTCGACGACCGAACGGCGCACCAACACCACGAAAATGTACTCAAGCAACAGGTTGAGCGCTTTGGTTCTACCAGGGGCCTGATCCTTGAATTCGGCAAGCAGTGAGCCGATCACGGGCGTGATGTTCTGCAGTTCACTGAACGGGAAAACCAGCGTTTCCTTGAGGCCCAGAGGGAAGGGTTGCAGGGCGTTGCGCCCGAACTGGAACGAGGCGCAGATTAGCTCGGCGCCGTGTGCCGAACTGGCGCGCAACTGGTAGCGGCAGCTGCTCGGGCAAAACAACACGCTGGGTTCGGTGATGGAGATCTTCGGCAGGCCGGGTTGCACCATGTCGATCCCGCCTTCACTGATGACATGGATGAACGCCATGCCAGGAGGCTTGTCGAGCACCAGCGTGCCATCGACCCTGCCAGAGAAGAACAGCCTGCCCTGAAGGTTGGTGCGTTCGAAGAATTCGGACAGGATATCCATGATAGAGACGACCGGGTAAAGACTCTGCACGTCCAGGCAAAAGCCGCGCAGGGCAGGGCAATAGGATGAAGTTCTCGCCGATGGTAGACAACGCCCCACCCGGGCGCCATGGCGCAGAGCGATTTTCCTGTTATCGACCGGAGTCCACTGTCATGAGCAACGATTCGAACCGCATCGCCCTCCAGTATGCAGACCCGGCAGAGCCTGCGCTGCCCGATCCCGGCATGAAGCTTGACCTCTCGCGGGCCGCGCTGGTGGTGATCGATCCGCAAATCGACTTCCTCAGCCCCGAAGGCGTGAGCTGGGGCGTGTTTGGAAAAAGCATCGTCGAGCACGATACCGTCAAGCACATCGGCCAGCTGTTTGCGGCCGCCAAGGGCGCGGGCATCACGGTCGCCGTTTCGCCGCACTATTACTATCCATGTGACCACGACTGGCATTTCGGCGGACCGCTTGAGAAGGTCATGCACAGTATCTGCATGTTTGATCGCAAGGGGCCGCTGACCCTCGACGGTTTCGAGAACTCCGGTGCCGACTTCATGCCCGAGTACAAGCCCTACATTCTCGACGGCAAAACCATCATCGCGTCACCACACAAGGTGTACGGCCCGGAAACCAATGACCTGGCGTTGCAGCTGCGCAAGCACGGCGTGTCGCAAATCATTCTGGCGGGCATGGCGGCTAACCTCTGTGTCGAGTCGCACTTGCGTGAACTGCTGGAGCTTGGCTTCGAAGTGGCCGTGGTTCGGGACGCCACCGCCGGCCCGACGACTCCCGAGGGCGATGGCTACCTGGCAGCGCTGATCAACTATCGCTACATCGCCAATGCGTTGTGGAGTACGGCGCAAACGGTCGAGTTTCTTAACGGGAAATAAGCCATGGCAATGGACTGCGTCTCACCATTGGGGCGCAGCCTTGAAAAACTGCCTTTGGTCGGTGCACCTGAACCGCTTTCACGATGGATTGATCCATTCTGAAAGAACTCTAGGGGGGCGCTGCCATGCACTCGTTTGCCAATCTGCTGACTCCGGCGCAAGAGCAAAAGCTGCGTGCGCTCAACACCTGGCATCTTGTCCTGGAGGACTTGAAGCTGCGCATGGAGTGCCCCGATGCGTATCACGAGGAACTGATTCGTCAGTCTGACGAGATGGATCGCCTGGGAATCGTGAGCTGGCAGGAATGGCGCGACCTCAGGGTTGAGGCCGATCAAGCGTACCTGCGCGCCATCGCGGGCGAGGATTATCACCGAGCACTAAGGAAGAGGAGCGGTTGATGAGCTTCGCCGGTGCACAGCTGAGGCTGAAGTTTGATTCGGTGTTAAACACGGAAAACGGGTTAAGTGCGATGTCGATCGTTGAAACAGTCGTCGATTATCTGCGTCAACAGTCGTTGCGGCTGACCACCGCAGAATCCTGCACGGCGGGCAGTATCATCACGCTGCTGGCCCAGGTGCCCGGCAGCGGTGAGCTGATTGAAAGCGGCTACGTGGTTTACTCACCCGAGGCTAAGCAACGCTTGCTCGCAGTCAGTGCAATCACTATCGAGACCTTTAATCTCACCAGCTGCGAAGTGGCTCGGGAAATGGCCATCGGCGCGCTGCGTGACAGCCCGGCCAACGTGGCGGTGTCCACGACAGGGCTGCTGGGGCCGGAGGATGTTGATGGTATTCCAGCCGGCACGGTTTGCTTTGCATGGGCCTTCATGGCAGGGCAGGAAATGGCGGTATTCAGCCGCAAGCAGCGATTTTCTGGCAGTCGGGAGTCCGTGCTTCAGCAGGCGTCGTTGTATGCTTTGAAAGAATTGCCGACGTTTCATCAGGCCATGCTCAACGGCGAGCGGGGCTAGATGATGAACACTTCGGTTATCCCGTTCGAGTGAGTCGGGGTTCGATAGCATGAACAAAACCATCAGCGCTAACGATCTGGGCCCTGTTGGACGACGGGATGCCTCCGGATGTCCTGGTCGCTACCGCCAAGCGCATGGGCGCTCGATCAGAGGATCTGGAAGGGTTGCGGCTGGAGCTGTTGAAGACTATTCAACAAGGGGAAAATGTACCGGGTTTCGGGTTTTGCCGATCTTGTCGCTTCCATCAGACAGTGGCTGGCGGGGCCTTTTGTGGGCTGACTCAGGAACCTGGAGTCCGGCGAAATCGGTTTGATTGACAGGGAGCATCGATTGCCCCAAGAAGTGAACGATTGACAGCGGTTTAATATTTCGACCATCAAAGGATTCCCCATGGGTTTAAGCAAACGCGATCAGGCACACATCGAGCGTCGCCTGATTGCCACCCTGACTGAGGCGTGTGAAACGGCCAAAGCGCACATCGTCGGCTTTGAATGGCTGACCCACGAAGTCGATTACGAGGAGTTTCCTTCCAGCCTGAGGGTGGTCTGGGTTTTCGACACCCAGGCCAACAAGGATCAGGCGCTGGCGAGCGGGCAGGGCGAACGCATGGTCGAACTGACGGCTACAGCGTTAAGCGAAGCGGATGTACACGTCAGATCGGTCGCGGCCCATGTGCAGTTTGATTCTGAAGAACAATGCCAGCGCGCCAATGGCGGCAATTGGCAGCAACGCCTGGCGCGTAAGCGCTAGCCCTGTAGCGAATCGGCTTCGTACCAGCACGCTTTGGACTCAATACAGGTGTGTTTCTGCTTTAAGGCCAGGAAAGGCGTATCCAGCGTACCGATCGCTATCGAAACCCAGTCCGAAAACGCCCCCTTCGAATCAGACCAGAACAGCGAAGACCCGCAGTGGGAGCAGAATTGGCGTGTGACGCCTTTGGACGATTCGTAGCCCTTGAGCACCTTTGCACCGGCAACCATTGAAACCGTCGACCTGGGAGCGCTCGCATACGTCGCGAATGCCGCTCCATGACTCTTTTGGCATTTTTTGCAATGGCAGTGGGTGACGGCTTTCAGTTCGGTGGATACGTGATATTCAACGGCGCCGCATAGGCAACTGCCTTGGTGAAGCTCGTCCATGTTCATCGGTTCCATGATTTTCGTCGCGCCACTTTAGCCGCCCGGCGCAAGGTTTGGCCATGACTTCACCGCTCAGAAAGCGACAGCGCAGAATCAGGATCACGGCGCACCAAACATCATCGTCCAGTAAACCCCTTCATCACTGCGTGCGTCCGCTGCATACGCCGCGCCCACCTGGGTAAACATCGGGTTCATCAAGTTGGCGCAATGCCCGGGGCTGGCCAGCCAGCCTGCCATTGCCTTGCCCGGTGAGCTCTGCCCGGCGGCGATGTTTTCGCCGATCTGCCGGCCTCGGTAACCGGCGGCCCTTGCTCGATCCGCCGGGCCATCACCGTCGGGGTCACGGTGTGCAAAGTAATTGCCATAGGCCATGGCCTTGCTGTGCCCTTGCGCTGCCGCGCCGAGGGCGGGGTTCCAGCTCAGCGGTCGTGCGGCGGGGTAGCGCTGACGACCGCACATCCGTGATTTGGCCCGGGCGGCATTGACCTGCGCCAACAGCCCCTTGCTCGCCGCACGGGAATCACCCACACGGCTATCGAGAACGGGTTGCGCCAGCACGATCTGCCACTCGCTTCGGGCTCGACTGACGCCAATGTCGGCGTACTGGTTATCCAGCAGCGCCCCGCAATACTCGTCCTGAAACAGGTCAAACGCTTCGTCGGCGTCCTGCGCGCCTACCACACGCAGGGTGCGCACCGTCACCGCTGCATAGCCTGAAGCCTTCAATCGATCGCGCAAACCGCCGCCATAGCCAATCGGCAACGCCAGGTTCGACTTCAATGACAGCGGGGCCAAACGTTGGGCCGGGCGCCTGTCGCAACGTTGCGGGTGGGCGCGGTAGTCGTTGATGGCTTCCACCAGTTGCCGTTCACCACTGGCATAAGCAGGACTGGCAAACAAAGCAAGCAAAGGCATGAAACAGAGCGAGACAAAACGCAAGGCAAGGCGAGGTTGGCGCATGGGACGGCAGCTCTGATGAGATGACAGCGGCAATGGGAATTCACGGCTCGGCTAAGACTTGCGTTCAGGCGCTAGGTTCAGGCGTGAAGAGGGGAAATTTGCGCTGGAGACAGCGGCGGTGACTACCGCATGTCGCAAAACACTGAAAGTCCGGCGTCAGGCATCAAAGAGTGGCGGGCGCCGCCGATAACGTGTTCATAAAAGCGACGTACCGAGAGGGCTACCCCATGTCTATAAAATTACGTTTGTTGCTGCTGATTGGTACGAGCTTGCTCACCGCGCTGATCGTGAGCCTGGTCAGTTACGTGGGAAACACCCGGATGGCCGAAGCGGTGAAGGACAACGAGGTCAGCTTGACCGCGCTGCGCAATCACCTCGAAGCCGACATGATGCACGACGCACTGCGCGCCGATGTGCTGTCCGCGATGGTGGTCGGACTGGGCAAAAGCACCAGCAGCAAAGCCGAGGTGCACAGTTCCATCGAGGAGCATGCGGCGCATTTTCGTGAAGTGCTGGGTGAAAACCTCCAGTTGCCGGTCAACGACACCATCAAGGCGGGCTTGAACAAGGTCAAGCCGAGCCTCGACACCTACATCAGCGCCGCCGAGCGCATTGTCGGTCTGGCGCTGGAAAATCCGGATTCCGCGCAAAAGGAACTCGGCACGTTTAATACCGCGTTCAGCCAACTGGAAGACCAGATGGCAGCCCTCAGCGAGGTGATCGAAACCAGCACCCAACAGACCAGTAAAAACACCGAGCAGGCCATCAGCAGCGCCAACTTCACGCTGGGTATCGTGCTGATCGCCAGCCTGTTGTTACTGCTGATCCAGGGACGCTGGGTGATTTCGAGCATCATGGGGCCGTTGCAGACCGCCAGCCGCATTGCCCAAAGCATCGCCCATGGCAACCTCAGCGAGCCGATTGTCGAACCGACCCACAATGACGAAGCGAGCGCCTTGATCCGCAGCCTGGCGACCATGCAGCGTGACTTGCGCGGCATGATCGAGGTGGTTCGCAGCAATGCGCATGGCGTCAGCGGCATGAGCGTGCAGTTAAGCAGTGGCTGCCATCAGGTCGCCGACAGCAGCCAGCAGCAAAGCGTCGCCGCCAGCACCATGGCCGCTGCCGCCAGTGAGATGACTGCCAGCATCGAGGAAGTCACCCGTCACGCCGAACGCGCGCTGAACATGGCCAACCAGGCCGAGGCATTGGCCAAGGACGGTGGTCGGGTGATTCATCAGGTGGTCAATGACATGGATGGCATTGCGCGTTCGGCGCAGCAGTCAGCCCAGGTGATCCGCACGCTGGACAAGGAGTCCGAGGGGATTTTCAGCATCATTCAGGTGATCAAGGGCATCGCCGATCAAACCAACCTGCTGGCCCTCAACGCCGCCATCGAAGCTGCTCGCGCCGGTGAACAGGGCCGTGGTTTTGCCGTGGTGGCCGACGAAGTCCGCAGTCTCGCAGGACGCACCAGTGCCTCCACGCAGGAAATTGCCAGCATGGTCGCGCGCATCCAGCAAAGCACCCGCGAGGCGGTGACCAGCATGGAGGCGGGCGTGGCGCAGGTCGACAAAGGCATGGCCGTGACCGCCGACGTCGAGCGCGCGATCCGCGAAATCCTCGAAGCCACGCTCAATACCACTGAGCTGGTGAATGACATCACTCGCACGATCGGCGAGCAGAGCCTGGCCAGTAACGAAATTGCCCAACAGGTGGACATGATTGCCGGGATGTCGGAGGGTAACAGCAAGATTATTGGCCAGACGGCTTCGACGACTGATGAGCTGTCGACCTTGGCGGGCAAGCTGTCGCAGTCAGTGGATCGGTTTCGGCTTTGAGGCTTGTGCGCTGATCCATTGATTCTTGGTGATATTGAAGGCCTCTTCGCGAACAGGCCCGCTCTTGCATGGGGTCTGCTTCGAACACAGATCCTGTGTTCAATGAAGATCTCATGCAGGAGCGAGCCTGCTCGCGAATGCGCCAGATCAGACAGCGCAGAACCTATCCCTTAAAGATATTTATCCGTCACCGCGCCCTCCGAAGCACTGGACACAGTCTTCGCATACTTGGCCAACACCCCGCGTTTGTATTTGGATTCCGGCCGCACCCAACGGGTCTTGCGCTCGGCCAATTCCGCGTCTGAAACATCCACCGTAATCTGACGGGTCTCAGCATCGATGGTGATCCTGTCGCCGTCTTCAATCAGCGCAATCGGCCCGCCGTCAAAGGCTTCCGGCGTGATATGCCCCACCACAAAACCATGGGAACCACCGGAGAAGCGGCCGTCGGTGATCAGCGCGACATCCTTGCCCAGCCCTTTGCCCATGACTGCCGACGTCGGCGAGAGCATTTCGCGCATGCCCGGCCCTCCCTTGGGGCCTTCGTAGCGAATGACGATGACGTCGCCGGCCCGGACTTCGCCATTGAGAATCCCGGCCAACGCGCCTTCTTCACCGTGATACACGCGCGCCGTGCCTTCAAAGCGCAAACCTTCCTTGCCAGTGATCTTGGCCACCGCGCCCGTCGGCGAGAGGTTGCCGCGCAGCACCACCAGATGAGAGTCCTTTTTGACCGGCTGATCGAACGGCAGAATCACGTCCTGGCCTTCGGGGTAGTCGGGCACGTTTTCCAGGTTCTCGGCCAGGGTCTTGCCGGTCACCGTCAACACATCGCCGTGCAGCATGCCGGCCGCGAGCATGCGTTTCATCAGCGGCTGGATGCCGCCGATGGCCACCAGCTCGCTCATCATGTATTTGCCGCTGGGACGCAGGTCGGCCACGACCGGGGAGATCTTGCCCAGCTCGACAAAATCATCCAGCGTCAGTTCGACATCCACGGCATGCGCCATGGCTAAAAGGTGCAGCACGGCATTGGTCGAGCCGGCGAGGGCGATCACCACGCGGATGGCGTTCTCGAATGCCTTGCGGGTCATGATATCGCGCGGCTTGAGGTCCAGCTTGAGCAGCTCCATGACCTGCTGGCCGGCGCGGAAACTGTCCGAGGCTTTATCGCTGCCGACGGCGTCCTGGGAGCTGGAACCGGGCAGGCTCATGCCCAAAGCCTCAATGGCCGAGGCCATGGTGTTGGCCGTGTACATGCCGCCGCAGGAGCCGGGGCCAGGGATCGCCACTTCCTCGATCTGCTTGACCTGAATCTCGTTGATGTCACCCCGGGCGTGCTGACCCACGGCCTCGAACACGGAAATGATGTCGGTGTGGCCAGCGCCCGGGCGGATGGTGCCACCATAGACGAAGATCGACGGGCGATTCAGCCGCGCCATACCGATCAGGCACCCCGGCATGTTCTTGTCGCAACCGCCCACGGTCACCAACCCGTCGAAGCCTTCGCAACCGGCCACCACCTCGATGGAATCGGCGATCACTTCCCGCGACACCAGCGAATACTTCATGCCTTCGGTGCCGTTGGCGATGCCGTCGGAAATGGTGATGGTGTTGAAAATGACGCCCTTGGCGCCCGCGGCATTCGCGCCTTTTTCGGCCTCGATGGCCAGCTTGTCGATGTGCATGTTGCACGGCGTGACCATCGCCCACGTCGAGGCGATGCCGATCTGCGGTTTCTTGAAGTCTTCATCCGTGAAGCCCACGGCCCGCAGCATGGAACGGCCGGGCGCGCGCTCCACGCCGTCGACCACTTGAGAGGAGTACTTACGCAAATTGTCTTTGTCGCTCATGACGTTCCCTTCTATCCAGATCGCTGGCCCGACCGGTGTGGCCCGAAGCAACGCATAGAGTCTAGACCCGGCGGCGACAAAAATCAGTTTGCTAATCCAGCGATCCCGCACACACCGCCCGAAGACATCCGCGCAACCACTGGTGCGCGGCATCGGCGTCCATTCGCGGGTGCCAGAGCATTGAAACGGTGATCACTGGCGTGGCGACCGGAAGGGGAAAACTGTGGAGGCCGGCGCGCAGCGTGTGGGTGTGGCGTTCGGGCACCGTCGCGATCAGGTCCGAGGCCCGGGCCAACGCCAGGGCCGCGGAAAAACCGCCGACGATGGTGACGATCTCACGGGTCAGTCCAAGCGTGTCCAACGCATCATCCATTGGCCCTTGGTCCCGTCCGCGCCGCGAGACCAGGACATGCCGGCCGGCCGCATACCGGGCGGGCGTGATCTTGCCCTTGCTCAGTGGATGCCCCGGCCGTACCACGCCGATGAAACGGTCCTGGTACAACGCGCGGGTACGCACTTCCGGGCTGGTGGTGTCCGCCACAACGCCGGTTTCCAGATCGACCGTGCCGTCCCGCAGCAGGGTGCTGTCCTGGTTCAGTTTCTGCAAAAAGTGCAGCCGTACCCCCGGTGCTTCCTCGCTGAGGCGAGCAATCAACGCCGGCCCGAAGTTTTCTACAAAGCCGTCGCTGGTGCGCAGGGTGAAGGTTCGTACCAAGTGCTTGAGGTCCAGCTGCTCGGCGGGGCGCAGTACCGCTTCGGCGTGCTGCACCAGTTGGCTGACGTGTTCGCGCAGTTCCAGTGCCCGGGGTGTCGGCACCAGGCCGCGTCCGGCGCGGACCAGCAGGGGATCGCCGGTGGTTTCACGCAGTCGCGCCAGCGCCCGGCTCATGGCCGACGGGCTCAGCCGCAGTCGTTGGGCGGCACGCGCCACACTGCCTTCTGTGAGCAGCGCGTCGAGGGTAATCAGCAGGTTCAGGTCGGGAGTCGTCATGCTTTAACGTTAGCACGGCCGGATGGTGACATGGCGTTGTATGCAGGTATCAAGTGCAAACGGTGCGTCTTCCGCCTTGTCAGGCGCCGGCATACGCTGAAGGTCTACAGTTCACAAGTGAGCCCTACCATGAAACTTATCGCATCCTCCGGTTCGGTCCGCTGGGCGTTGGCCAGTCTCTCGCTGTCGATGCTGATGCCTTCGCTCGACACCAGCATCGCCAATGCAGGCTTGCCCACCTTGTCCCAGGCACTGGACGCTTCATTCCAGCAAGTGCAGTGGATCGTCCTGGCCTATCTGCTCGCGATAACCACCTTGATCGTCAGTGTTGGACGTTTGGGCGACATCGTCGGTCGTCGCCGCTTGATGCTGGCCGGCATCGCCATTTTTACGTTGGCTTCGCTGGCGTGCGGCCTGGCGCCGTCGCTGGGGTGGCTGGTCGCCGCCCGGGCCGTGCAAGGTCTGGGCGCCGCGATCATGTTGGCGCTCACCGTGGCGTTGGTCGGTGAGACGGTGCCCAAGGCGCAGACCGGCAGCGCCATGGGATTGCTCGGCACGGTGTCGGCGATCGGCACGACGCTGGGGCCGTCGCTCGGCGGCGTGTTGATTTCTGGCTTCGGCTGGCAGGCGATTTTCCTGGTCAACCTGCCGCTGGGTGTTTTGAACGCTGTGCTCGCCTATCGCTATTTGCCCGCCGATCGCCAAGCGCCGAAGGTTCAGCGCGGCGCATTCGATCTGGTCGGCACGCTGGTGCTGGCCCTGACGCTCGGTGCGTATGCGCTGGCCATGACATGGGGCGAAGGCGATTGGGGTTCGCTGAACCTTGCGTTATTGCTCATCGCTGTTGCCGGGGCAGGCGTTTTCCTGTTCGTCGAGGCGACAGTTGCATCGCCTCTGATCAAACTGGCGCTGTTGCGTGATCGGGGATTGAGCGCGAGCCTGGCCATGAGCATGCTTGTCTCGACGGTGATGATGGCGACGCTGGTGGTCGGGCCGTTTTATCTCTCGGGCGCACTCGGTTTGAATGCTGCGTTGGTCGGGCTCGTGTTGTCCGTCGGTCCGCTGGTGGCTGCATTGGCTGGCGTCCCTGCAGGTCGCCTGGTGGATCGTTTAGGCGCCCGGCGCATGACGGTGGCGGGGCTCGTCGCGATGGCGCTCGGCGCGTGCGTGTTGTCGCTGATCCCGGCGCGTGTCGGCATCATCGGCTACCTCGCGCCGATTGCAGTGATGACTGCCAGTTATGCGCTGTTCCAGGCGGCCAACAACACGTTGATCATGACCGATGTGAGCCAGGATCAGCGCGGTGTCATTGCCGGACTGTTGAGCCTGTCACGCAATCTCGGCCTCATCACCGGCGCCTCGGTCATGGGCGCGGTGTTTGCGCTGGCGTCCTCGACGCCCGACATCACCCATGCAGCCCCGGAAGCGGTCGCCCACGGCATGGCGATCACCTTTGCGGTCGCGGCGGGGCTGATTGGCCTGGCGTTCGCCATTGCGTTGCCCGCGCTGAAAAGAGAACCCGTGGTGGCGTAACGCAGAAGAAAAAAAACGCCCGCCAAAAAAACGGGTTGGCGGGCGTTTGGGAAGCGTTATTCAGGAACTGAAAAAGCCCCTTGTAGACGTCTTGCTGTTCACCTGAGCGTGGAGCTTTTGTGGTGAGGGGATTTGTTGTCGAGCATTGAATGGGTGCTCGATCAGCGGCAGGCGTAGCAGAAGTCCGAGTTCGTGTCGGAACCGAAGTCAAAGCCACCGTCGGCAACACGGTTCTGCATCAAACGATCAGACCCGCCTTCCGCTACACGCGTACCGCGCATATTGCTGTTGGCACCGTAGGCAAGGCTGTTCTGCTTCAGATGATCGGAGCCATCCGATGCCAGTTGCCGTTCTCTCAAGCGATCAGCGCCGCCTTCGGCAAGGCTGTTCTGCTTGAGGTGGTCGGAGCCGTCCGATGCCAGCTGCCGTTCTTTCAAGCGATCAGCGCCACCTTCGGCAAGGCTGTTCTGCTTGAGGTGGTCAGAGCCGTCGGACGCCAGCTGCCGTTCTTTCAAGCGATCAGCGCCACCTTCGGCAAGGCTGTTCTGCTTGAGGTGGTCAGAGCCGTCGGACGCCAGCTGCCGTTCTCTCAAGCGATCAGCGCCGCCTTCGGCAAGGCTGTTCTGCTTCAGATGATCGGAGCCATCCGATGCCAGTTGCCGCTCTTTCAAGCGGTCAGCACCGCCCTCGGCAAGGTGTTGGTCAGCGGGTTTATCAGCGGCGTGTTGGACCAAAGGGGCCGTTGCATCCCGATCTCCGCCTGCCCGGCTGCCGCCGGCAGCGCCAGCGTGTGGTTCGGCGGCGTGGGTCATCGCCGATATCAAGCCGGTGGTGGCAAGGAGGGCGATGCCCAATACAACGTTTGGCGTTTTCATCCTGTTTTCCTATTTGATCAGGGGAGGTTCAAACGCCAAGAGGCTTTGCATGAGTCCGGCGATCCGACGTCAGCGTCGAATTGACTTGAGCCTGGACGTTTTTGGGTCCGGTCAAGCCTTGGCATTTGACGTCTGTATCTTAAACAGAGGCGAAATTACGTCACTTATGCCTAGGTTGCTTCGAAGGGATATATAGGTGTTAAGGATTCACCCACAGGTATGACTTGCAACAGCAAGCGGATTCTGAATCGTCACCGCGTGATGCAACGAATGCCGACCCAGGGCCTCATATGAAAAGGACGGGTCCATCGGTGCAGGTACGCATGGGATGGCCACGCGCACAATTTTTCCCGACAACAGGTGATTGCTTTTATGACCGCGGCTGACAAAAACCATGTGACCTGGCTGGTTGAACAATCGATGCTGCATGCCGCCAGGCAGCGGGCCAAGCTCTATTCGGGGCAAGGTCGACTGTGGCAACAGCCTTACGCCCATACCCGGCCCCGTGATGCTTCCGCCTTGGCCTCGGTGTGGTTCACCGCCTACCCGGCGTCCATCGTCACCCGCGAAGACGGCAGCGTGCTGGAAGCCCTGGGCGATGAAACCTTATGGCATGCCCTGTCGAAAATCGGCATCCAGGGCATTCACAACGGGCCGCTGAAAATGTCGGGCGGCCTGACAGGCACCCAACGCACGCCGACCATTGACGGCAATTTTGACCGCGTCAGTTTCGAGATCGACCCGGAACTGGGCACCGAGGCGCAGCTCCAGGCGCTGGTGCGCATGGCCGCCGCGCACAATGCGGTGATCATCGATGACGTGATCCCTTCGCACACCGGCAAAGGCGCAGACTTCCGCCTGGCCGAGATGGCCTATGAAGACTATCCGGGCCTCTACCACATGGTCGAAATCCGCGAAGAGGACTGGCCGTTGCTGCCGGACATCGCCGATGGCCGGGATGCACAAAATCTCAGTCCGCTGCAGGTCGACGTGCTCCGGGACAAGCACTACATCGTCGGCCAGTTGCAACGGGTGATTTTCTTCGAACCCGGGGTCAAGGAGACCGACTGGAGCGCGACGCCAATCGTGATCGGCGTCGATGGCAAGCCGCGACGCTGGGTCTATCTGCATTACTTCAAGGAAGGGCAGCCGTCGTTGAACTGGCTGGACCCGACCTTCGCCGCGCAGCAGATGATCATCGGCGATGCGCTGCACGCCATTGACGTCATGGGCGCGAAAATCCTGCGCCTGGACGCCAACGGATTCCTCGGCGTGGAGCGCAAGCTCGACGGCACAGCCTGGTCTGAAAGCCATCCGTTATCGATCACCGGTAACCAGCTGCTGGCCGGGGCGATCCGCAAGGCCGGCGGTTTCAGTTTCCAGGAGCTCAACCTGACCGTCGATGACATCGCCAACATGTCCCACGGCGGCGCCGACCTTTCCTATGACTTCATCACCCGACCGGCCTACCAGCACGCGCTGTTGATGGGCGACACCGAGTTCCTGCGCTTGATGCTGCGGCAGATGCACACCCTCGGCATCGACCCGGGGTCGCTGATCCATGCCTTGCAAAACCACGACGAACTGACCCTGGAGCTGGTGCATTTCTGGACGCTGCACGCCCATGACACCTACCTCTATCAGGGCCAGAGCTTCCCGGGCAACATCCTGCGTGAACACATTCGCGAGCAGATGTACGAACGTCTGGCGGGCGAGCACGCGCCCTACAACCTGAAATTTGTCACCAACGGCGTGTCTTGCACCACCGCCAGTATCATCACGGCAGCGCTGGGGATTCGTGATCTCGACGCGATCACCGAGGCGGACATCCAACAGATTCGCCAGGTGCATTTGCTGTTGGTGATGTACAACGCGATGCAACCGGGCGTGTTTGCGCTGTCCGGCTGGGACCTGGTCGGCGCGTTGCCGTTGCCAGCGGAACAGGTTGAGCATTTGATGGGTGACGGCGACACGCGCTGGATTCATCGTGGCGCCTACGACCTGGTGGACCTCAATCCGGACGCACCGCTGTCCGCAGGGCAAATGCCACGGCCGAAAACTTTGTACGGCAGCCTGCCCAGCCAGTTGAAGGACTCGGATTCGTTCGTCTCGCAACTCAAGAGAATCCTCGCCGCGCGCCGCGCTTACGATATCGCCGCCAGTCGGCAGATCCTGATTCCTGATGTCCAGCATCCGGGGCTGTTGGTCATGGTCCACGAATTGCCGGCCGGTAAAGGCACGCAAATCACTGCGCTGAACTTCGGCTCGACGCCGATCACCGAAACCTTGCACCTGCCCAATATTGCGCCGGGCCCGGTGGTCGACATCATCAACGAGCGAGTCGAAGGTGATCTCACGCCTGAGGGTGATTTCACCATTACCCTGGATGCCTACGAAGGGTTGGCACTGCGCGTGGTGAGCAGTTCGCCGATGATTTGAGGGCGTTGGCAGGCGTCTGGGAACAAGGTCATAGACAGGCGTTGTTCACAGCGCATCGCCAAGTAATTTCAGGTATTCGGGACTTTCGGAAATGGAATTGTGGCCCACCCCCGGTACGACTCGCAGCGTGGCCACGCCTTTGGCGAAATGCGTGTAGAGCAGCTCGGTGCTTGAACGCGGTATGACTTCATCGTGCTCCGCCGCGATCAGCAGCGTCGGTATCGTGATGTGCGCCGCGTACTTCCAAGATTCAAAGCGCTCCTGCAGCAACCACTTCACCGGAAACCACGGGAACTGGCGCACGGCGAGGTCTTCCAGGCTGTTGTAGGGCGTAATCAGGATCAGGCTCGAGGCCGGCCGCTGGCTGGCGAGGCGCACGGCGACCCCCGAACCGAGGCTGCGTCCGACCACGGCGATGTGCGGATGAGTGCCGTAGACCTTGTCAAACAAGGTCATGGCATCGCGCTGAATTGACTCCTCCGAAGGCGAGCCGGAGCTACCCCCGAAACCTCGATAGTGCAGCAAATAGATCGCATGCTCCGGGAATGCCTGGGCGAACCCTGGCAGGTTGCGAGAAACATCCTCGGCATTGCCGCCGAAATAGATCAACGCCTTCGGCCCGTCGTGGGGCCTGATCGACACCGCCACGTCCACATCGTCCACCGTCAGCTTGAGCAGCGTTTCGGACGTCTCGATGGCGCTGGGCTGCGGGAAGTAGATGAGCGCGCGCTGAAACACGAACAGCGCTGCACAGAGCGCCAGGTACAACGCGACCAGGATGACGACGATTAACACCAGGGTTCGTTGCATTCGGCTAACTTTAGTGGGCGACATTGACGGCTCTGGGCTGAGAAACCCAATCCACTGGATCGGAGCCAGAGTTTAGTTCATCGGTAGTGGGGCACACCAAGTCCGGCTACAGAGGAGGGCGCCCATGCCCATCGCGGCAAAATGGCTCGACGTGCAGCCCGGCGAAAGAACCGCCCTGATGCTGGGGTTCGCGTTCCATTTCTGCGTGCTGGCCAGTTATTACCTGGTGCGACCGTTGCGCGATGCCCTGGGCCTTGAGGGCGGTGCCGACAAATTGCAGTGGCTGTTCACGGCGACGTTCGTGGTGATGTTGCTGATGGTGCCGGTGTTCGGATTGCTGGCGTCGCGGCTGCCGGCCACGCGGTTCGTGCCGTTGATCTATCGCGTGATCGCCGCGTCGATGATGGTGTTTGGTGTGTTGATCGCCAATCGCATTGCGCCGGTGGCCGTCGGGCGGGTGTTTTTCGTCTGGATCAGCATCTACAACCTGTTCATCGTCAGCATTTTCTGGAGCGTGCTGGTCGACCGGTTTTCCAGTGAACAAGGGCGACGGTTATTCGGGTTCATCGCCGCGGGTGGCACCCTGGGCACGTTCATCGGGCCGTTGCTGGCCGCGACCATGGCCACGCGATTGGGCCCGGTGGCGTTGACCGTCGCGGCGGCGTTGCTGCTGGAAGTCGCGGTGCGCTGCTATCGGGCGCTGCTCTCGCGCACCCAATCGCAGTCCGGCAGCCGCTTGATGGAGGATCGGCGCATGGGCGGCAGCATGCTGGCCGGGATCACGTTGATTACGCGTTCGCCTTATCTGCTGGGACTGGTGTTGTTCATGTTGCTGCACACCAGCGCCGCGACCTTGTTGTATTTCGAGCAGGGAAGGATTGTGGCGGGTAGCTATGCTGATGTGGCCAGCCGGACGCAATTCTTCGCCGTGGTCGATTTGATCGTGTCGGCGCTGACCTTGATCTTTCAACTGCTGTTGACGGCGCCGTTGATTCGGCTGGTCGGTGTCGGCGGGGCGCTGGTGGCATTGCCGCTGGCGACCATCGTGGCGTTTAGCGCCATGGCGCTGGCGCCCGTGCCCGCTACCGTCGCCCTGGCGCAGGGGCTGCGTCGTGCGGTCGAGTTCGCTATCGTGCGGCCGGCGCGTGAAGTGTTGTGGACCGTGGTCAGCCGCGAGGAAAAGTACAAGGCCAAGAATGTGATCGAAACCCTGGTGTATCGCGGCGGAGACGCCGCCAGTGGCTGGTTGTCGGTCGGTCTGACGGCATTGGGCGCCGGTTTTGGTCTGGTGGCGCTGGTGATCGTGCCGTTTGCCGGGCTGTGGGGCTGGTTATGCCTGTGGCTGGCCAGGCATCAGGAAAAACAGGTTGAAAGCAAAAAGGTGGAAGGGTCATTCCATGAGCCACACTGATGAATACACACGTCGCCAAATACTCACGCTGGCTGCCGGTGCTTCGGCGGTTTTCACCTTCGGCCCGGCCTTCGCTGCAACCACGCCGTCGAAGGACACAGGAGGCAAGAACATGCTGACCCGCGCCATTCCTTCCAGCTCCGAGCCATTGCCCCTTGTCGGGTTGGGCACCTATCGCGGGTTTGATGTCGGGCCTTCGAGCCCCGCCTACAAGCAGTTGCCCGCCGTTCTGCGCGCATTGTTCGAGAAGGGCGGAAAGGTAATCGATAGCTCGCCGATGTACGGCCGCGCGGAAGAGACGACCGGTGAGTTGCTGTCGATTCATGAGCCACGTTCGCCCGCTTTCCTGGCCACCAAGGTCTGGACCCGTGGCCGCGAAGAAGGCATCGCGCAGATGGAGCAGTCCTTCAAACTGCTGCAAACCGATCGCATCGATCTGATGCAGATCCATAACCTGCTGGACTGGCAAACCCATTTGCCGACCTTGCGCAAATGGAAGGAAGAAGGGCGCATCCGCTACATCGGCATCACCCATTACACGGCGTCGGCGTATGACGAGGTGGAAGCGGTGCTCAAGGCCGAGCCGTTGGATTTCTTGCAGATCAACTATGCGCTGGATGACCGCGGCGTCGAGAAACGCATCCTGCCGCTGTGCCGCGAACGTGGCGTGGCGGTGATCTGCAATCGGCCGTTCGGCGGCGGCAACCTGCTCAGCCGCTTGAAGGACAAACCCTTGCCGCGCTGGGCGGCGGACGTGAGGGTCAACAGTTGGCCGCAGATGGCGCTGAAGTTCTTGCTGTCGCATCCGGCGGTGACCTGCGTGATTCCCGGTACCGGCAACCCGCGCTACATGGCGGACAACGCCGGCGCCGGTTTCGGGCCGATGCTGACCGGTGCGCAGCGCGAGCAGTTGATCGATATCGTCGGTTAACGACAAGGTCTATTTTCTGAACGAATAAAGCGCAGAGGCCCGGGCGTGAAAAGACTCCCGGGCCACTGGAGGTGATCAGCGGCGATCCAGCCAAACCGTCTGCGCATTGCAAAACTCGCGCACGCCGAAGTGCGACAGCTCGCGGCCAAAACCGCTTTTCTTCACGCCGCCGAAGGTGACGCGCGGGTCGCTTGCGCAATAGCCATTGATGAACACGCCACCGGTTTCCAGTTCGCCGGCCATCTGCTGGGCACGTTCGACGTTGCCGGTGTAGATCGTCGCGGCGAGTCCGAATTCGCTGTCATTGGCCAGTTCCAGCGCATGGGTGGCATCGCGTGCGGTGATGATCGAGGCGACCGGGCCGAACAGTTCCTGCTTGAACGAAGTCATTTGGTCGGTGACATCCTTGAAGACCGTAGGCTCGTAGAAGTTGCCCGGGCCTTCAGCTTTTTTGCCGCCCAGCAACAATGTCGCGCCTTCTTCCAGGGTGTCGCGCACCTGTTGATCCAGTTCATCACGCAGATCGAAGCGAGCCATCGGGCCAATGTAAGTGTCGGCGGCCAGTGGATCGCCGACCACCAGTTTGCCCGTGGCTTCGACGAACTTGCGCGTGAATTCCTCGACGATGCCTTGTTCGACGATCAAGCGTTTGGCTGCCGCGCAGACTTGCCCGGTGTTCTGATAACGGCCAATCACCGCGGCTTTGACGGCTTCGTCGAGATCGGCATCGTCGAGCACGATGAAAGGATCAGAACCGCCCAGTTCCAGTACGCATTTCTTCAACGCTGCACCGGCCTGCGCACCGATGGCCATGCCGGCGCGCACGCTGCCGGTGAGGGTCACCGCTGCGATGCGAGGATCAGCGATCGCCGTGGAGACGCCCTCTGGCGTGACGTTGATGACCTCGAACACACCTTCAGGGAAGTCGGCTTGCTTGAAGGCTTCCTGCAGCAGGTAAGCGCTGCCCATCACGTTTGGCGCATGTTTGAGCACGTAGGTGTTGCCGGCGATCAGCGCGGGTACGGCGCCACGCAGGACCTGCCAGATCGGGAAATTCCACGGCATCACCGCGAGAATCGGGCCGAGCGGACGATATTCGATGCGTGCTTTGCCGCCTTCAACCAGGGTCGGCTCGGCGGTCAGCATGGCCGGGCCGTGTTCGGCGTACCACTCGCAGAGCTGGGCACATTTTTCGATTTCACCGCGGGCCTGGGTAATCGGCTTGCCCATCTCCAGAGTAATCATGTTCGCCATCGCTGCGGCGTTACCGCGTAACGCTTGCGCCAGGGCGATCAAAAGCTGTGAGCGTTGCGCCACCGCTGTGCTGCGCCAGACACGGAATCCGTCAGCGGCTCGGGACAGTGCGGCTTGCAGCGCCGAAGCGGATTCAAATGGGTAGTGGCCGATCTGCTCGCCGGTGGCGGGGTTGATCGAAATGGCGTGGGTGAGACTGGAAACGTTGGTCATGGCACCGTCCTGCTAGGTGGGAATGCGCTCAGGTTACGGTGGCGTTAGTTTTCTGGAAACTGAATAATGCTGAGCATATCGTTCACGTTTGGAGAATGACTGTGGATCTGGTTCAGCTGGAAATTTTCAAAGCAGTGGCCGAGCACGGCAGCATCAGCGTGGCTGCCCAACACATCCATCGAGTGCCGTCGAACCTGACGACACGGATCAAGCAACTGGAGCAGGACTTGGGCGTGGACCTGTTTATCCGCGAGAAAAGCCGTCTGCGCCTGTCGCCCGCCGGCTGGAGTTTTCTCGATTACGCCCGGCGCATTCTCGACTTGGTGCAGGAAGCCCGGGCGACGGTGGCCGGTGAAGAACCCCAAGGCACCTTTGCGCTAGGGTCGCTGGAAAGCACGGCGGCGGTGCGCATCCCCGAGCTGTTGGCCGCGTATAACCAGAAGCACGCCAAGGTCGAGCTGGATCTGTCCACCGGACCGTCCGGGACCATGATCGACGGTGTGCTGTCGGGCCGACTGGCCGCTGCTTTTGTCGACGGCCCGGTGCTGCACCCGGCACTGGAAGGCGTGCCGGCATTCGAGGAAGAAATGGTGCTGATCGCGCCGCTCAACCATGCCCCGATCCACCGCGCGCGGGAGGTCAACGGCGAAAACATCTATGCGTTTCGCTCCAATTGCTCCTACCGCCACCACTTCGAAAGCTGGTTCGCCAAGGACTCGGCAGTGCCCGGGAAAATCTTCGAAATGGAGTCCTATCACGGCATGCTGGCCTGCGTCAGCGCCGGAGCCGGCCTGGCGCTGATGCCGCGCAGCATGCTCGAAAGCATGCCGGGCTGCACCACGGTGAGTGTCTGGCCGTTGTCGCCAGCCTTCCGGTTTTTGCGCACCTGGCTGGTGTGGCGCAGAGGGACGGTGTCGCAAAGCCTGACCATGTTTGTGCGCTTGCTGGAAGAACGCGGCGTGGTGCAGCAAGACGCCTGAATCCTTTAAACGCAAACCCTGCGGGAGCAAGCTCGCTCCCACAAGGGTATTGAGACTGACGTCGGTCGGCGTGCTGTTTAGCCTGCCCTGCGAGGCCAATACCTGATGCCACGGTGCCTGGACGCCGCTGCCGGAACCCAGGGTGTACCGCGTCATGCGCGCTTGGGCAGTTTCCAGTTCGGCCGAATGAAATGGCAGGTGTAACCGGTCGGCAGCCGTTCGAGGTAGTCCTGATGCTCCGGCTCTGCCTCCCAGAACGGGCCGGCGGGGGCGATTTCGGTGACCGCCTTGCCGGGCCAGAGACCGGATGCATTCACATCGGCCACAGTGTCCTCGGCCACTGCCTTCTGTTCTTCATTCAGATAAAAAATCGCCGAACGGTAGCTGAGACCGATGTCGTTACCCTGACGATTGGCGGTCGACGGATCGTGAATCTGGAAGAAAAACTCAAGGATCTGGCGGTAGCTGGTAATGGCCGGGTCAAACTCGATCTCGATTGCTTCGGCATGGGTGCCGTGGTTGCGATACGTTGCATTGGGCACGTCGCCGCCGGAGTAGCCGACTCGAGTCGACAGCACGCCTTTCTGTTTCCTTATCAGATCCTGCATGCCCCAGAAGCAGCCGCCGGCCAGGATTGCGGTTTCAGTGTGCGTGGTCATCGCTTGCTCCTCAGTGTTCATTGATGTGATCAGGTTGTTGCGCAGGCGCTCGATGGAGGTCTGCAGTGGCGTGAACTCATTCTGCATCAGACAGGTCGCGTCCGAGAACTTCGTTGCTGCCTTCCGGCGGGTCGACGTGCAGGGTAACGTCGAACCCGCCGCGCGGTGCATCACGCCGTGAGGACTTTCAAGTCCACGTCGATGTTGCCACGAGTCGCCTTCGAGTACGGGCAGATCTGGTCGGCGGTGTGTGCCAGGGTCTTTGCAACGTCGTCCGCCAGGCCGGGCACGCGCAGGGTCAATCGAGCTTGAAGGAAGTAATCCGCACCGGTCTGGCCGACGTCGACTTCGATGTCGACAGACATGTCCGCCGGCAGCACAACGTTCAGGTCATTGGCCACCAGCCCGACAGCGGCGGTGTAGCAGGCCGACCATGCGCCGGCGAACAATTGCTCGGCGGCCGGGTGCGGCTGGGTGGCGGCGAACACGTGCGCAGGCTGGGTGCTGCCGGGCGACGAGAGGGCGATGTCGAGGCTGCCGTTGTGGCCGCGCGAGGTGTTACCGGTGCTGCTGGCGGTGGTGTGGGTTTTGCCGGTGGCCAGTACTTTTTCGATCTTGCTCATGGACGATTACCTGAATGTTTTAATGAGTTTGTTTTCGTGTGCGCTTTAGTCGCATGCGATATGTATGAGGTTTCTTGAAAGCCAAATGATGTCAAAGCGTCGCTGTGTATCAGGCCGTGACTACGTTCAGGGCCACGTCAATGTTGCCGCGTGTTGCTTTGGAGTACGGGCAGATCTGGTCTGCGGCGTGGGCGATTTCTGTCGCGACGGCCTGATCCAGACCTGGAGCGCGCAGCGTCAGGCGTGCCTGGAGGAAGTAAGCGTCGCCGGTCTGGCCAAGGTCGACTTCGATATCGACGGACACATCGGAGGGAAGCTCGACGTTGCGCTGTTTGGCAGCCAGACCGATGGCGGCGATGTAGCAGGCCGACCAGGCACCGGCAAACAGTTGCTCGGCTTTCGGGTGTGGCTGGGTGCCTTTGAATTCATGAACGGGTTTGTCGCTGCCAGGTGACGAAAGCACGATGTCGAGGCTGCCGTTATGGCCGCGCGAAGTGGTACCGGTGCTGCTCATGGTGGTGTGGGTTTTGCCGGAGGCCAGGACTTTTTCGATCTTGCTCATGGGATGAATCCTCAAAGGTGTACTAGGTTTGTTTGTATGGCGTATACGTTTGTATCGTATGCGATGTAAATAATATTCGCGCAGTCGCCAATTTAAGTCAATAGGGGAAAGGCCTGCTTGGCGACGAACGGTTGGATTGAGGGGGGTGGCATTGGCTGCCGGTCCTGCACACAACGAAAAAGCCCGCACAAGGCGGGCTTCGAAATAGAGTAGGTGGCCAGCGCTGGTCTCTGGCTTACAAGGTTTATCAGGCTTCTGACAGAACAGTTTTGTGCTGTCCTGCTTCACACGGCATAAGGGCTGGATCTCAACTCGGAGAATCTTTCTAACCGTGTACCCTTAGGAGCGCGCCCCACGCTTCCTCGCTATCCTCTTGCGCATCAGTCTGCGTCTTCACCTACAGGTTTAGAATAGCAAAGGCTACGAAACGCAAACCGGACTTTTTAGACCGATTTCGTCCTTGATCAACGGCGGCAGGATGGATAAATGCTATGGGGAAAAACTCGGTACAGCCTGCCGGGATGGCAGGCCGCATTATGGGCCCGGTTTAAACCAGATTAAGCGTGACGTCGATGTTGCCACGGGTCGCTTTGGAGTACGGGCAGGTTTGATGGGCGGCATCGACTAACGCCCGTGCGACAACAGGATCGAGACCAGGAAGGCTGACATTGAGGCGTGCCTGGAGGAAAAAGGCGTTGTCGGTCTTGCCCAGATCCACTTCGGCATCAACGGCGACGCCGCTCGGCAAGGTCACCTTCAGCGCGGCAGCCGCTTTACCGATCGCGCCGATGAAACAGGCCGACCAGCCTGCAGCCAATAGCTGTTCGGGATTGGTCCCAGCCCCTGAAGAGCCTGGCGGGGAAAGCTTGATGTCCAGACGTCCATCCGAACTCTTCGATTCGCCGTCGCGGCCGCCAGTGGTGTGGGTCTTTCCGGTATACAGCACGGTGTCGATTTCATTGATCATGACGGGTTCCTGCTAAAGGGTTGGGGGCCTCACCGTTTATGTCGCCGCGTTACGGACGAACGGGAGAAGCCCCCACTTTTCCACCTTTATGTAGTGCCTATGTGTCCTGATCCGCTGGTTGTGTATCGCTGTGTAAGATCGTCAGCGAACATACACGCCGATACAAACCCGTTACGCCTGCCAGTTTTTTCGGTGAGCCGGTGCGCCCAATGGCGAACTGGTTGCACCGCCGTCGACAACAATCTCCGCACCGACGACATTCGAAGAGTCGCTGGAGGCGAGGAACAAGGCGACGGTGGCCACTTCTTCCGCTTCGCCAATGCGACCGAGCGGGATCGTGGTGTTCAGTTTTTCCTCCAGCGCATCCATTCCCACTTTCACCGTGTGGGGGTTCCAGACCGGTGTGCGTGCAGCTCCGGGGGTAATCTGGTTGACGCGAATGCCGCGCGGCGCAAATTCTGCGGCCATCACCCGTGTCATGGAACGAACGGCGCCCTTGCTTGCTGCGTAGGCGCTGTACCCCGGCCATCCCATCACAGCGTGCACCGACCCGTTCAAAATGATCGAAGCACCCGGATTGAGGTGCGGCTCGGCTGCCTGCACGGTGAAAAACGTGCCGGTGAGGTTGGTCTGGATAATGGTCTGGAAGGTTTCTAGCGAAGTGCCGCCAACCGGGGTCTGTCCGGCGATACCGGCATTGGCGAACACGATGTCCAGCTTGCCGAATGCTGCGACGGCTTCTGATACGGCGCGCTCGATCTCTTTCACGTCGGTCAGGTCCGCCTGGATCGCCAGCAGGTTTGGCCCCAACGCCTCCCGGGCTTCATCCAGGGTTTTTTGACTGCGACCGGTGATCGCCACTTTTGCGCCTTCAGCGATAAACAGTCTGGCGGTGGCCAGGCCCAGGCCGCTGTTGCCGCCGGTGATAAATGCAATTTTTCCAGCCAGTTTCATTGGGAATCTCCTACGGTTTTATCATGCAACCATTGAGGGCGAAATCACTGTGCGTCTGGCACAGGGAATCACTCGAAATCGGGTTGTCGGTTTCATTATGAAACCAATGAAAGTGATTTTTACCAGCATGGGTTGTATTATGCAACCACCTGCCATCTGACCAAATTATCGTCAGCGTTGGCACCCTTTTGGTGGAGGTTCGTTTACGTGAAGCGCAAAAGCTTGCAGGGCAGTCCGTGTCCGGTCGCTCGATCCCTGGACCTCATTGGCGATTGGTGGTCCTTGCTGATCATTCGTGATGCGCTCTCAGGCACAAAACGCTTCAGCGATTTTCAGAAAAGCCTGAATGTCGCGAAAAACATTCTGAGCACCCGCCTCAAAGGCCTGGTGGCAGAAGGTGTGATGCGCATGGAGCCAGCGGCTGATGGAAGCATCTACAAGGAGTACGTGCTGACTGAAAAGGGCAGGGCCTTGCAAACCGTCCTGATTGCCTTGTCTCAGTGGGGCAACGAGTTTTTGTACGAACCCGGCGAAGCGGGATCCGTCATGGTCGACGCACAGGATCGTCAGCCAATCCAGAAATTGCAGTTGGTTTCAATGGACGGGCGACAGCTCAAGCCAGAAGACATCGTGACCAGATTCGGCGTTGCGCACTGACGCGCATCTGCGGTTGTATCCGAACGTATCCCCGGCGCCGGTAGTTACCTGGGCATACAAAACCATGCTGTTCTCGACACTTGCGCGATACACCGCGACCTCGTAATGAAGCCACCGCAACCGCGGCATTCATTGGAGAATTGCGATGTCCCGTATCAACTCCCGTCACACCGCAGGCCTGCTCGGCATCGCCCTGGCTGCCGCCGTATCACTCAACGCTTTCGCGGCTGAAGAAGCCAAAGCGCCGGCGCAAGCCACTCCGGCAAAAAGCTGGCAGACAGGCCTGCACCGCACGGACCTGGTGCGCCAGGACCTCGATATTTCCAAGGGTGAGGTGATTCAGGTGCGTGTCGATTTCGACCCGGGCGTCACTTCCCCCAAGCATTCTCATCCTGGGGTGGAGGTCGCTTACGTCATCTCGGGCACGTTTGAGTATCAACTCGAAGGGCGGGCGCCCGTCACGCTCAAGGCCGGTGACTCCTTGTACATCCCCGCAGGCACTGCGCATGTCGCGAAGAACGTCGGTGACGGCAAAGCTTCGGAGCTGGCGACGTACCTGGTGAAAAAAGACACGCCGCTGTTGATCCTGGAAAAATAAGCGATAGCCGCCCGATGCACTGCATCGGGCGTCTTCGTTAAAGCGTATTCAGATCCCGACTGTTTCCCCCGGCCAACCCGCCTGACGCAAGGCCTTGAGCAGTGTTTTCGCGTCCAGTCCAGGCACGGTGTGGCCGTTACCTTCCGTCGTTTCAGCCGCCAGCACGGCGTTGATGATCGCTTCCTCCACCGCTTCAGTCGCGGCCAAAAACAACTCACTGATGTGGTCGTTGTTGACCATGCTCAGGTTGTTGCAGGTGGGAGCACCTTTGCCTTCATAAGCGGCCGGTGGCACGTGTTGGTTGCCGGTGGCAAAGGCGATGAAAATGTCGCCGCTGTGGTCTTCGTTGCCGCCGCCTGTGCGGGCAAGCCCGAGGCTGGCGCGCTGTGCGAGGCGCGTGCATTGATGCGGCAGCAGCGGCGCATCGGTGGCCAGGCAAACGACGATCGAGCCCATGCCCGGATAAGGCAGCGATGCCCTGAGGAACGGTGAGTCAGCCTGTTCCATATAGCGACCGACCGGGTAACCGTCGACGCGCAGTTCATTGCGAATGCCATGGTTGGCCTGGACGATCGCACCGACGGTCCAGCCTCCTTGCGCCTTGCTCAATTGGCGCGAAGACGTGCCGATGCCCCCCTTGAATTCGTGACAGATCATCCCGCTGCCACCGCCCACCGCGCCTTCCGTCACCGGTCCGCCGACGGCATTGCGCTGGGCCTCGGCCACATGTTCAGGCTTCACATGAAAACCGTTGATGTCGCTGAGCAGGCCGTCGAAGGTCTCCAGCACCACCGGCATGTTCCAGTAAAGTCGTCCGTCATCGGGCTGAGCCTGACGATCCAGGGCAATCAGCGCATCACGCACCACGCCCAGGCTGTGGGTGTTGGTGAAGGCGATCGGGCTGGTCAGCAAGCCGGCTTCACGAATCCACTCAAGACCCGTGGCGTCACCGTTGCCGTTGAGCACATGGACGCCGGCAAAACACGGTTGCTGATTGGTGGACCCGGCATGCGGTTCGATCAGGGTCACGCCGGTGCAGATGTCGCGGCCATTGGCGGTCCGTCCGCGGACATCGCTGTGGCCGACGCGCACGCCGGGCACATCGGTGATGGCATTGAGGGGGCCGGGTTGCAGTTGGCCGAACTGGATGTTCAAGTCGCGGGCACGTGGTTTCATCGGTTCTCTCATCTTCAATTTATTCAAAAAATGCGTGGCTGATGCGATCCCTGTAGCAGCCTGAATTACTGCCCGTTCTTCACCTTGCTCCAGATCCGTGTGCGCACCCGCTCGATGGCCGGCGGCAACGGTTGAAGGGTGAATAACGTCGCCAGTGCTTCGGCCGACGGATAAACAGCGGGGTTGTTGCGGGTCGATTCAGCCACCAGCGGTGTCGCGCTGCGGTTGCCGTTGGGGTAGGACAGGTGATCGCTGACCGGGGCGATGACTTCGGGGCGCATGAGGTAGTCGATGAAGGCCAGGCCTTGCTCTGGATGCGGTGCGTCCTTGAGCAACACCAGCGTGTCGAACCAGACCGGCGCACCTTCCTTCGGCAGGCTATAAGCGATCTTCACGCCATTCTTGGCCTGCTCGGCGTTGGTCTTGGCTTCGAGCATCGCGCCGGACCAGCCCACCGCCACACAAATGTTGCCGTTGGCCAGGTCGCTGATGAACTTCGACGAGTTGAAGTAGGCGATGTGCGGACGCAGCTTGAGCAGCAGTGCTTCGGCCTTTTTGTAGTCCTCGGGGCTAGTGCTGTTCGGCGGCAAGCCCAGGTAGTGCAGGGCGACCGGCAACATCTCCGACGGCGAGTCGAGCATCGCCACCCCGCACTGGCCGAGTTTGGCCAGGTTCTCTTCGTTGAACACCAGGTCCCAGGAATCCACCGGCGCCTTGTCACCCAGTGCGGCACGGACCTTGTCGATGTTGTAGCCGATGCCGTTGGTGCCCCACAGGTACGGCACGGCGTACTGGTTGCCCGGATCGTTGTTGGCCAGTTTCGCCAGCAGCTCGGTGTCCATGTTCTTGAAATCCGGCATCTGTGCGCGAGGCAGTGGTGCCAGGGCGCCGGCCTTGATCAGGGTCGGCAGGCTGAAGTTACTCGCCACCACCACGTCGTACCCGCTGCGGCTGGTGAGCAGTTTGCCTTCCAGCACTTCGGCACTGTCGAAGGTGTCGTAAACCGGCTCGATTCCGGTGTCGCGCTTGAAGTCGTGCAGGGTGGTGGGGCCGATGTAGTCATACCAGTTGTAGACATGAACCGTGGGTGCCTCGGCAGCGACCGCCGACAGCGAAACGCACATACAGGCGCTCAGTCCAAGATTGATCTGTTGACGGCGACGACTCATGATGCGGCACTCCTGGCCTGCTGCAGGCCGGTGATGAACAGGTGCTTGCAGCGTATCGGCAGGCGGGGTACACACCCATTCCCATCATGGGTTACTCGAAAGGGGTAGTGCATGGACGCGTTGTTGAAAGAGTTGCCGGTGCACCAAGGGCTGGCGCGGGTATTTGACGCGTTGGGTCAGGACGGTTTCTGGCGCGCGCTGGTCGACACGCTGCGGCTGCTGGTGCCGCTGGACAACGCACTGGTGGCGGTGATGCGGGAGGGGCGAGTGCCCCGTTTGCTGATCGACTTCGACTCCAAGGGGGGCGCCAACGAATACGAAGAACTGGCGGACTACAGCGCCGGCATGTACCTGCTCGATCCGTTTTACCAAGCGGCTTGCGCGGGCATTGCCGATGGCCTGCACAGTCTCGACTCGGTGGCTCCCGACCAGTTTCAGCAGAGCGAGTATTACCTGAGCTACTTCCGCTCGGTGGTCGGCGGTGACGAGTTGCAGTTCATGGTCAACATCGACGGCGCCGTGCTCGGCTTATCGCTGGGTCGCTCGACGCGGTTCACGCTTGAAGAGCAAGGGCGGTTGCTGTGCGTGCGCGATTGGGTGCTGTCCGCCATGCGCCGGCACCAGCAATTGATGCCGCCGCAAGGTACGACTGCCGAGGCCGTGGCCGGCGATCTGGCCACCTTGCTGGATCGCTTCGATGCGCGATTGTCAGTACGCGAAGTCGAAACGGCTCGACTGATTCTCCAAGGCTTCTCCAGCAAAGCCATTGCCCAGCAAATGGGCATCTCGCCGGAGACGGTGAAAGTGCATCGACGCAACCTCTATCACAAACTCAATGTGAACGGTCACGGCGAGCTGTTTGCGCTGGTGTTGCAGCCGCGTTGACCCAAGCAGTAGCCTCACACCAGCCCCCCTGTGGGAGCGAGCCTGCTCGCGATAGCGATTTATTATTCAACACAGATATCGACTGACCCACCGCCATCGCGAGCAAGTCGAATCGTCGCACCGTCGCTCCCACAGTCAGCAGCACTCAGTCCTTCAGTGTAAACACCAACGCCTTCAACCCGCATTCAACATCAGCATCCGGAAACTCCGGCGGATTCTCCAGCCGCCGCTCGAACCGCAAGCCCGGCGCTTCACGCATCACGCCATCGATCAGGAAGTCTGCCCCGAACGCCGGATCGTTCATGCACGCCAGCACCATCCCTTCGGGGCTGAGTAACTCCGGCAGCCGACGCAGCACGCGCTGGTAATCCTTGGTCAGCAGGAAACTGCCTTTCTGAAAGGACGGTGGATCGATGATGACTAGGTCGTAAGGGCCCTTGCCGATCACCTTGCCCCAGGACTTGAACAAGTCGTGGCCGAGAAAACTCACCTTGCTCATGTCATGGCCATTGAGCCGATGGTTGTCGCGACCACGGTTCAGCGCCGGGCTCGACATGTCCAGGTTGACCACGTGTTCGGCGCCTCCCTCGATGGCGGCGACCGAAAAGCCGCAGGTGTAGGCGAACAGATTCAACACGCGCTTGCCTGCGGCATTGGCCCGCACCCAGTCGCGGCCGTAGCGCATGTCGAGGAACAACCCGGTGTTCTGCTTGCGGCCCAGGTCCACCCGATAACGCAGGCCACCCTCGGTGATGATCAATTCCTCGATCGCTTCCCCAAGCAGCCATTCGGTGGTGCTTTGCAGCAGGTAGCGGTGTTGCAGCAACAGGGTGTGCGCCCCTGATTGTTGCCACTGCGCCGATTCAGTGACCGTCATCAGCAACCGCTTCAATGCTTCCAGCTGCGCCGCTTCAGGCTCCTTGAACAGCGACACCAGCACCACCCTTTGCAGCCAGTCGACGGTCAATTGCTCCAGCCCGGGCCAGCACCGGCCCCGGCCATGGAACAGCCGGCGGGTTTCCGCGGGAGCATCGGCCAGGGCGGTCAGCAAATGGTCGTGAAGGGTGGAGAGAGCGTCAGCGTTCATCGGGCAGGGGCCAGCAATGGGTGGGGGCGGCATTTTAAACACAATTGCGCCGCAGTTCTGCCGGGTATTACCAAACCTCATGCCCTCATGACTTTTAATGGTTACGGCCGCTCAACCTGCCAGTGTTAAAAAATCGCAAACACAGCTCATCAACAACAAAAAGAGCGTTTGCCCCCATGACTCATCCTCATTGTCACGTCCTGCGCTCTTCAATTCCCGCCTGTTGTCACGCGGCCGCGACGGTCGGCGTGCATCTGTGCTCAACCTCTATCTCTGAAGAGTAAATAACCCCATGAAAGAACTCGATCTGTACATCGGTGAAGGTTTCGAAGGTCCGGGCGTCAACGCCGCGCACATCAACATTCTGATCGGTCCGCGCAACGGGCCGGCGGGGCAGGCGTTTGCCAACAGCCTAGCGTCGCCAAGCCAGGGACATTGCCCCTTCATGGTCATCGCGCAGCCCAATATTCCGGTCAAACCGATGACCCTCTACGTCAACAAAGCCGCGATCAACAGCGACTTGCACGGTAACGCCACATGGGGTGCATCGCAGGCCGGGATTGCCAAGGCCGTATTGGAAGCACTGCTCGACGGCACCTTGCCACCGGAGGCCGAAAACGAGTGGGCGATCGTCACCGCGAACTGGGTCAACCCGGCCTGTGATGACCTGGATGCGGTCTACCTGAACAACTATAACGCCTGCCGCACGGCGATCCGTGCCGCGCTGACCGGCAAGCCGGAAACCGCGCAACTGGCGGACGTGGTCAATCACATCAGCAACCCTTTCTACACGCCAAAAGCCTGAGGTCCGCGCCATGCAATACATTCGTCTGGGCCACTCTGGCCTGCAAGTCTCCCGCCTGTGCCTGGGCACTATGAACATGGGCACCCCGGATTGGAAACCGTGGATCTTCGATGAGAAGAAAAGCGAGCCGATCGTTGCGCACGCGCTGGACAACGGCGTGAATTTCATTGACCTCGCCGACTTCTATTCTGCCGGTGTCGGCGAGGAAGTGGTCGGGCGTATCGTCAAGCGCCTGGCCCGTCGCGAAGACCTGGTGATCACCACCAAAGTCGGTTACGGCACCCGCACCGGGATCAACGCCAGCGGTCATTCGCGCAAGCACATCATGGACAGCATCGATGCCTCGTTAAAGCGTCTGAACATGGATTACGTCGATGTATTCATGCTGCATTACTTCGATGTGAACACCCCGGTCGAAGAAACCATGAGCGCCATGAACGACATCGTGCGTTCCGGCAAGGCCCGCTACATCGGCGTGTCGACCATGCTTACCGGGCAACTTGCAAAGATCCTCATGGCTTGCGAGCGCAATGGTTGGGTCAAGCCGATCAACATGCAGCTGCAGCTCAATTGCGCTTACCGCGAAGAAGAGCGCGAGATGATTCCGTTCTGCCGCGATCAGGGCCTGGGCGTCTCGGTGTTCAGTCCTTTGGCTCGCGGGTTGTTGACCGGTGATGTGCAATCGACCCGCAACCAGACCGACTTCTTTACCCAACAGATGTACAGCGACGAAGCCTCGTTCCAGATCGCGCATTCGGTACAACGTGTGGCCCGTGCTCGTGGTGTATCCAACGCCCAGATCGCGCAGGCCTGGGTCGCCAACCATCCGGGCGTGGATTGCATGCTCGTGGGCGCCGACACCACTGAACAGTTCGACAGTGCCCTGGCGGCGTTGGAGACCAGGCTTGACGCCGAAGAACTGCAGGAACTGGAACGCAACTACACCCCGTGCGACGTGATCAACGATTACACCGCCGGCAAGCGCATCTTGCGTTCGGCCCGTCCAGGTCTGGAACGCTTCAATCTGACCGAGGCTGTGGCATGAGCGCACTGATCCGTAACGGCAATTACATCGACGGCCAGTGGTCCAGCGATGGTCCGACTTACCCGGTTTTCAACCCGGCGAACGGGGAGTTAATCACCGACGTACAAAAAGCCGGAGCAGAGGAAACTTGCCTGGCCATCGACGCCGCCAATCGTGCCTTGCCTGCCTGGCGCAAATTGACCGCCAAGGAGCGCAGCCAGAAGCTCAAGCGCTGGAGCGAGTTGATGTTGAGCAACCAGAAGGACCTGGCCACGTTGCTCAGTCGCGAACAGGGCAAACCGCTGGCTGAAGCCATGGGCGAAGTCGTCTACGCCGCAAGCTTTCTGGAGTGGTTCGCTGAAGAAGCCAAGCGCGCCTATGGCGACGTTATACCGAGCCACAAGGCAGACGCGCGGATCATCGTGGTCAAGGAAGCCATTGGCGTGGTCGCGGCAATCACCCCGTGGAATTTCCCGCTGGCCATGGTCACCCGCAAAGTCGGCCCGGCATTGGCGGCGGGTTGCACGATGATTCTCAAGCCCTCGGAAGAAACGCCTTTGTCGGCGTTTGCCCTGGCCGTATTGGCCGAGCAGGCGGGCATACCGGCCGGTGTGTTTAACGTTGTTTCTGGTGACGCGGTCGCGATTGGCGGGGCACTGCAAGCCTCCGGCATTGTGCGCAAGCTGTCCTTCACCGGCTCCACCCGCACCGGCAAACTGCTGATGCGCCAGGCCGCCGACACCCTGAAAAAAGTCTCTCTGGAACTGGGTGGCAACGCGCCGTTCATTGTCTTCGACGACGCCGACCTGGACGCGGCCGTGAAAGGCGCCATGGCCTCGAAATTTCGCAACACCGGGCAAACCTGCGTCTGCGTGAACCGCTTCTTCATTCAGGACGGCGTGTACGAAGCCTTCACCGGCAAACTCGCCGAAGCCGTGGCGGCCATGCGCGTTGGCAGCGCACTGGATGGTGAAACCGAACAAGGTCCGTTGATCAACGCTGCGGCGCTGGCGAAGGTCGAACTGCATGTCGGCGATGCCTTGGAGAAGGGCGCCCAGCTGTTGTGCGGTGGCCGTCGCCACGCGCTCGGAGGCACATTTTATGAGCCGACCATCCTCGCCGAAGCCAACAGCGACATGCTCATCGCCCAGGACGAGACCTTCGGGCCGGTGGCGGCGTGCTTCCGCTTCAAGGACGAAGCCGAAGTGCTGCAAAAGGCCAACGACACGCCCTACGGCTTGTCGGCTTATTTCTACAGCCGCGATATCGGCCGCGTCTGGCGCATGGCCGAAGGCCTGGAAGCCGGCATGGTCGGAATCAACGAAGGGATCATTTCCACGGAAGTGGCGCCGTTCGGTGGCATCAAGGAATCGGGCCTGGGGCGTGAGGGTTCGAAGTACGGTCTGGATGACTACCTGGAAATCAAATACCTGCTGATGGGTGGCCTTTAAGGTCTCAAACTCCTGTGGGCGCGAGCGGGCTCGCGCCCACACAAGTTAACGGTTTCATTTCTCCGTCAATAACAACAATGGGAGACGCACATGTCCGTTCAACCAACAAAAATCGACGACCTGCCCATCGGGCGCTTTCACCTGAAAATCGCCGGCCTGACCTTCGGCGCGCACTTTACCGATGGCTACATCCTTGGCCTGATCGGTATTGCATTCACATTGCTCAGTCCACAGATGCAGCTTGATGCGTTCTGGCAAGGGTTGATCGGTGCTTCGGCCTTGATCGGGCTGTTTCTCGGTAGTCTGTTTTTCGGCTGGATTTCCGACAAAGTGGGGCGGCAGAAAATCTTCCTGGTCAGCTTCGTGCTGATCACCCTCGCTTCTTTGATGCAGTTCTATGCGGAAACGGCGATGGGGTTATTTCTCTGCCGAGTGTTGATCGGCATCGGGTTGGGCGGTGATTTCAGCGTCGGTCACGCCATGTTGGCCGAGTTTGCACCGAAGAAACATCGCGGTGTGCTGCTGGGATCATTCAGCGTGATCTGGACCTTCGGATACGTCGCTGCGACATTCGTCGGCACCGCCATGCTCAGCCTGGGCGACGATGCCTGGCGCTGGATGCTGGCTTCGTCGGCCATTCCGGCAGCGTTGATCCTAATTGCCCGCATTGGCACGCCAGAGTCGCCGCGCTGGTTGGTGAATCAGGGCCGAATCGCCGAGGCACGAGCGATCGTCAAGAAGCACTTGGGCGACAACATTGAACTCGACGAAACCCGATCCACCGAAACCCGTTCCGGCTACGCCGTGCTGTTCAGCCGTGAATACCGCAAACGCACCGCGTTCAATTGCCTGTTCTTCGTCTGCATCGTGATGCCGTACTTCGCCATTTACACCTTTCTGCCGTCGATTCTGCAGAAAATGGGCCTGGCCGAAGGTTTTGGCACCGAACTGATGCTGAACATGCTGCTGATCCTCGGTGCGCTGATCGGGATCTGGTGCACGATCAAATTCTCCCGCCGGGGGTTCCTGATCAACTCGTTCATTATTCTGGCCGTTGCGTTGTTCGGGTTGGCGGTGTTGCCGAGTAGCGCTGCGTTCTTGATGGTGTTGGTGTTTGGCTTGTTTACCCTGGTGTTGTCCGCGGTCAGCAACCTGGTGGGCGTGTTCCCGGCCGAGAGCTTTCCCACCGAAGTGCGGGCCAGCGGGATTGGCCTGGCGACCGCGGTCAGCCGTTTGGGCTCGGCAGTGAGTACGTTCCTGTTGCCGGTGAGCGTAGCGGGGATTGGCCTGAGCCCGACGATGGGCATTCTGGCGGCGATTCTGGCGCTGGGTGCGTTGCTGTCCTGGGCTTGGGCGCCGGAGACTAAATCGTTGACGCTGAGCCAGGCGTGCAAGGCGCAGAGTCCGGTAGAGGGTGGGGCAACGGTGGCAGTGAAGGCAGTTGCCCCGGTTTAACAGACGGTCAAAGTCCCAATGTGGGAACGAGCAAGCTCGCTCCCACAAGGAACGTCGATGGCCTCAGGGATTACTGACCCGTTCCAGCCACTGCCTGAACAACCGTACTTTCGACAATCCTTGCTTGTCGTTCGCCACATCCAGCCAATACCCATACGGCCCGACCACTTCCACCGGGGTGATCGGCAACAAACTGCCATGGGCCAGTTCCTTCTCGATCATTTGCCGGTCAATCACCGCCAACCCGCCGCCAGCCAATGCCGTGTGAATCACCTGGTCCAAGGTGCTGAATTCCAGCCCCTGAGCGGCATCCACATCGTCCCGTCCCATCGCCGCCAACCAGTTCTCCCAGACCTTCAATCGCTTGCCGTCGTGCAAAATGTGCAGCAATGGAAATTGGCGCAGGTCCGGCGGTTGCCCGTCGCTGAAGAGCTCCGGGCTGGCCACCGCGATGTGCCGTTCCATCACCAGTAACTGACTGCTGCAATGACTGGCGGTGTCGAGGCCGAAGCGGATGTGGCAATCGATGTCCGCGAGGTTGTCGTGGCCGGTCTGATTGGTCACGCTCAGGCTGATGTCCGGATAACGCTGGCAGAATTCGCGCAGATGCGCCGACAACCAGCGTGTCGCCCAGGTGGGTGGGGCAAGAATGCGCAGACGCTGGCGCAGGTTGGGTACACGCACGGCTTGCAAGGCCCGTTCGATATGATCGAAGGCTTCCGTCAGGTGGGGGGAGAGGGCGATGCCGGCTTCGGTCAATGACAAACCCTGGGGCGTGCGGATAAAGAGCGCTACGCCGAGGTAGTCTTCGAGTTGTTTGATTTGGCGGCTGACGGCACCCTGGGTGACGTTCAGCCCCAGCGCGGCCTGGCTGAAGCTGCGATGCCGCGCAACCTCTTCGAAGACGCGCAGCATGTTGAGCGAGGGCAGTTGTCGCATGGGAGATGGCTCCGCACCTGCCTCGGGTGTCACGTCGGGCCGGTTTATTATTTTTGGATTGTTTGAGCGGCCTATCTGACTATCAGGAGGGGGCTGATGCAAGTGTTGTCTGGACGGGCGTCTTCGCGGGCGAGCCCGCACCCACAGGTTCGGTGATCCTTGTGGGCGCGAGCTGGCTGGCGAGGGTGCCCTCAGACGCCCGAAAACGCCTGATCAGAAGTAATAGCCGATGTTCATATACAGCTGGTTTTCCCACTGGTCGCTACCACCCGCCCCCAGGCTCTGGGTGTAGCTGCTGCCTCCGATGTAGGGGTCGTTCTTGCCGTAGATCCACTCCGTCGCGACCCACAGTTTGCTCAGTGAGAACGAAGTTCCGAGGATCACCCGTTGCGAGGTCTTGAAATCGTCGGCGGATTTATCGAAGGCACTGTAGTTGACGTACAGCTTCACGCCGCTGACCTGATCGAACAGGTATTTGCCGGCCACGTCATAACTCACATCTGCCACGTATAGATTGCCGCGACTGGCAACGTTGTAGGTGCCGTCATAACCACCCAGCGTCACCACTTCATCGGTCCCCGGATTGCGCGGTGACATCTGCTGTCGCGCTGCTTGCAGCTGCACGCCCCAGGGGCCGTTCTTGCCCAGGTAATGCACGGCCACTGCGTTGCGGCGCCCGTCATTGTGAGTGTCCTTGTTCTCCAGGGACGAGGTCAGACCGGAGAGCCCGACTTCGGATTTCCATGGCCCCAGGTCCAGTGCCTTGGCGACTCGCAGCACGACGGTGTTGCGTTCCTGGTTATCGCTGCCGTCGGCGACGTAGCTGTCTGCCTCGGACACTACGCTGGAGAATGTCACGCCTTTGCTGGTGCCTTTGCCTTGCCATGCCGGGCGCAAGTAGTAGCCAGCCTGCAGGTTCCAGTCACCGCTTTGCTGAATGTACCTGGCGCCGATCTGTTGCACATCTTCCAGGCCGATAACGTTGCCCAGGGTTTCGTAGAAGGTACTACCGAAGTACGGCTGCAAGCCGAATGGCACGGTGTCCAGCCCCACGTGCACTTGCTGCTCGGGGTTGAACTTGTAGCCGACCCACGCAAGTTTGGCGAATTGGATATCGCCATAGTCTTTAGTGTACTGATAGGGATAGGAGCGCCCGTAGAAACGGTATTGAGCCTCGCCGATCCAGGTGTCGGAGTTGTACTTGGCGCTGAGGAACACGGTGTCCAGGCCGAACTTCTGAATGTCGCGATCCGGGTCGTAATCCCACCGGGCGCGAATGGCGCCGCCCAGGTCGAGGTTGTCAGTGACCTGTACCGCCATGGCAGGGGCGGCAAAGGAGCAGAGCAAAGCAAGGAAAGACGGACTAAGGCGCAGGGAATCAGGGAAATGCATGGGGCCACTCTCGGTTATTTTTATTAGAGATGCCGGCCAGTCTTGCGATGAGCGATGCGTTGAACAAACGATAAAAAATGTGAGAGAACCTTCGCCAAATGCATGTTACTGAGAAAATCCTGTAGGACAATGCGCGGCGGGCATGGGATGCTTTGCGTCTTGTCACCCTAATTGAGTGCCTTTCCATGAAACGCAAAATGCCCGGCCTCAACGCGCTTAAAGCCTTTGAAGTGGCCGGCAGCACGGGCAGCTTCACCCGCGCCGCCGAGCTGTTGAACGTGACCCAGAGCGCTGTCAGCCGCCAGGTGCGTCAGCTGGAGGAACAGCTCGACGAGAGTTTGCTGGAGCGGCGACACCATCACCTCGAACTGACCAGTGCCGGTCGGATCTTGCTGCGGGCGCTGCATCAATCCTTCGACAAAATCGAACTGACGGTGCGCAGCATCCAGCAGAAAACCCATTCCAATCGCCTGCACATCAACGCGCCTCCCACCTTCACCAATCGCTGGCTGATGCCGCGTCTGGGGCGTCTGCGCGAGAAGCATCCGGAACTGGAATTAAGCATCACCACGCGTTTGCAGGACAGCCTGGCCGAGACCAGCACACTGGACTGCGCGATCCGGTTCGGCGATGGCGAATGGGATGGCCTGGACAGTTCGCTGCTGATCCAGGAGCGCCATATCGCGGTGTGTGCTCCGTCCTTGTATGCGCGGGAGTGGAGCGGGCAGGGCATCGACCTCAATCGCCTGACCTTGCTGCATGTACTGGCCCGGGAAGACCAACGCTACCTGACCTGGAAACATTGGCTGGACGCCGCGCGTATCACCGGTGTCGACACCCAGGGCGGGTACGAATTCGACCTGCTGGACCTGGCGATCCGCGCGGCGATCGACGGCCTGGGAATCACCATCGCCGACTGGCACATGGTTGCTTCGGAATTGGCCAGCGGGCAGTTGACCCAGGTACTCAACGTGCATGTCGACGGCCATCAATCCTACTGGCTCGTCACTCGGCCGGAGCAAACACTGATGCCGCAATTACAGGTGTTCAGTCAGTGGCTCCAGGAAGAGATCTGGTTGGCGCACAGGCAGCTCGAGCCGTCGACCGCCGCCAGCTGATTCCCGCAGGGAAACTCACTCGTCTATGGAGTAACCTGCATTTTTAGCATGTTACATCGCTCAATAAATCGTTTGTTCAACGCCATTCAGATGCCAAGACTGCAAGCACTGGATAAAAACAACGATGGGCGATGCACATGCGAATCGAGCGAAATTTTGTTAACGGTCACTTTGTCGAACCTGCCAGCGAGGCGCTGATCGCGGTGTACAACCCGGCGACCGAAGCCTTGGTGGGGCACGTCTCGGCGGCCACGGCCGATGAAGCCACGGCTGCGGTCAACGCGGCCGCCGCCGCGCAGAAATCCTGGGGGAAACTCACCAGCATTGAGCGCGCCGAACACTTGCGTTCGTTGGCCGACGCCCTTGACGCCTGCGCCGAACACATCGGTGAAGCCCTGGCTGCCGAATCCGGCAAGAGTGTCGCCGACGCCAGTAATGAAGCCCGTTATGCCGCACAGATCACCCGTTATCACGCCGAGTGGGCGCGCCGGATCGAAGGCGAGATCATTCCCAGCGACAGCCCGAACGAAAACCTGTTCCTGCACCGTGAACCGATTGGCGTGGTCGCGTGCCTGATTCCGTTCAACTACCCGGTCTACACCTTGCTGCGCAAAATCGCCCCGGCGCTGATTGCCGGCAACACCGTGGTCGTGCGCCCGAGCAACAACACCCCGACCTCGGCATTCGAGATCGCCAAGGCGGTGCAGCAATCCGGCCTGCCGGACGGTGTGGTGAATATCCTGACCATGGATCACGCCACGGCCGCTGTCTTATGCACCCACAAGGTTGTCGGTCTGATCACCCTGACCGGTAGCGTCAACGCCGGGCGCATCGTGCTCGATTACTGCAAGGCCAACATTGCCAAGCCGTCGCTGGAACTGGGCGGCAAGACGCCGGCGATCATTGAGGCCGACGCCGACCTGGAAGCCGCCGCTTCTGCAATCGTCGCCTCCAAGACCACCCACTGTGGCCAGTTATGCACGGCCGTAGAGCGGGTTTACGTACAGGAAAGCGTTTATGACGAATTCCTCGTACTGCTCAAAGCCAAAATGGGCGCGGTGAAATCCGGCAATCGCGCGACCGATGCCAGCTTGATGGGGCCATTGGTCAGCGCCAGTGCGCAGCAGAACATCCACCAGATGGTCGAACGTGCCATCGCCGACGGTGCTGTACTGGAAACAGGCGGTTTTATCCCGCAAGGCAGCGGTCATTTTTATCCGGCGACGCTGCTCAGCGGCTGCCGCCAGGACATGGAAATCGTTCAAGAGGAAATCTTCGGCCCGGTGTTGCCGGTCCTCAAGTACCGCGACATCGACGAAGCGCTGGCCATGGCCAACGACCATCAGTTCGGCCTGTCTTCGGTGCTGTACACCGAGAATTACCGCACCACGATGAAAGTCGCCAACGCCATTGAAGCCGGCGAGTTGTACGTCAATCGCACGCCGGCCGATCCTTACCAGGGCTTCCACGCCGGCTGGAAACGCTCCGGTCTGGGCGGCGATGACGGCAAGCACGGCATGCTCGAATTCACTCAGACCCGTCTTGTGGTCATGAAGTATTGATCCACCTGCAACACGCCTCACGCATCACCTATAAAAACAATTATCAGGGGCGTCCGGACCACCGGGCTGCCCGAGGTCTTCCAGATGTCCAAGCATGCATCCACTGCTGCCGCTGTTCAGGGTTCGAACGCGGGTTCAAAAAGTCACAGCGACAAGGCAAGTCGTTACGTCCAACTGATGCTCCTGGTGCTGGCCGCCGGCGCGATCTATCCCATTCTGTATCTGCGCCAGGTCTACCAGACCACCATGCTCGACGTGTTCCAGATCAACCACAGCGAGCTGGGTTATCTGTATTCGATGCTGGGCACGATCTTTCTCCTCAGTTATTTGCCCAGTGGTTGGCTGGCCGACCGAATCGCACCACGTTTTCTGATTTTCTTCTCGTTGGTCGCCACCGGTGTATTAGGCCTTTGGTATTCCACTGCGCCGTCGATGACAGGCTTGATGATCATTTTCGGATGCTGGGGCCTGACCACCGGCCTGACCTTCTGGGCCTCGGTGCTCAAGCGCGTGAAGATGATCGCTCATCACACTGAACAGGGCCGGTTCTTCGGCATCCTCGATGGCGGTCGCGGGCTGGTCGAAGCCTTGCTGGCAACCATCGCACTCGGGCTGTTTGCCTTCGCCACCGAAACCCGTGGCGAGTCAGCTGCCGAGGGCTTCAAGCACGTGGTTTATCTCTATGCCTTCACCTGTATTGCCATCGGCTGTGTGCTGGTACTGATCAAGGACCCAAAGTCCATGGAAGACACGGCGGCGGTGGAGAAGGGCAAGTACAACCTGCTCAGCGACCTGACCACCCTGGTGAAAATTCCTGAGCTGTGGCTGGTCACTGCCATCGTGTTCTGCGGCTATCACATCTTCTGGGCGACCTACAGCTTCTCCGATTACCTGCAAGGCGGCGGCATGACCGCGGTGATGGCCGGCACCATCACCACCATCAAACTGTGGATGCGGCCTATCGGCGGCATCGGCGGTGGCTGGCTGGGTGACAGGTTCTCGAACATTTCGGTACTGATCGTGGCGCTGTTTCTAGCGACGCTGGCGATGGTCGGTCTGATCGTATTCCCGGCGCTCAACAGCATGGGGCTGCTGGTCGGCACTGTGATCTTCATCGGCTTGATGACCTACGCCATTCGTGGTCTGTACTGGGCGATTCTCGACACCTGCAACGTTCCGCTGCGTATCACCGGCCTGGCCATTGGCATTGTCTCGGTGGTCGGGTACTTGCCCGACGCCTTCATTCCCTTGATCAACGGCTACCTCACCGAGCATTACCCCGGCGCCTTTGGTTACAAGCTGTATTTCGGCTACATCGCTTTCGTCGGCCTGCTCGGGACCCTGGCGGCCCTGACCTTGCGCGCTCGTATTAACCGTAAATCTTCAATCAAGACAGGTGCCTGAGATGAAAATCGTCGCCCTTGAAACTCATATCGTTGCCGTACCACCACCGCACGTCGGCGGCATGTACTGGTTGTTCGTCAAGCTCAAGACTGATTGCGGCATCGAAGGCGTCGGTGAAATCTACGCCGCGACCTTCGGCCCCAAAGCCATGCTGCCGATCATCGAAGACGTGTTCGAACGCTACCTGCTCAACCACGACCCGCATCACATCGAACGCTTTTTCCGCCAGGCGTACTCGAGTGGTTTCACCCAGCGACCGGACCTGACCATGATGGGCGTGGTCAGCGGCCTGGAGATGGCGTGCTGGGACATCATCGGTAAAGCCGCCAACAAGCCGGTGTACGAATTGCTCGGCGGCAAGGTCAACGAACGCCTGCGTTCCTACACCTACTTGTACCCGGTCAACAGCCAAGGTGAGTACGACTACGACGACCCGGACCTGGCCGCCGAGTGCGCCATCGAGAACATGAACAAAGGCTTCACCGCCGTGAAGTTTGACCCCGCCGGGCCCTACACCGCGTACTCCGGGCACCAGATTTCCCTGGAAGTGCTGGAACGCTGCGAAACCTTCTGCCGCAAGATCCGCGAAGCGGTGGGCGACAAGTGCGACCTGCTGTTTGGCACCCACGGACAAATGGTGCCGTCCTCGGCGATTCGCCTGGCCAAACGTCTGGAAAAATACGATCCGCTGTGGTTCGAAGAACCGGTGCCGCCAGGTCAGGAAGCCGCCATGGCACAAGTCGCGGCCAAGACCAGCATCCCGATTGCCACTGGCGAACGCCTGACCACCAAGTACGAATTCTTCAAGCTGCTGCAGGCCGGGGGCGCCTCGATCCTGCAGATGAACGTCGCCCGTTGCGGCGGTCTGCTGGAAGCGAAAAAAATCGCCAGCATGGCCGAGGCTTATTACGCCCAAATCGCTCCACACCTCTACAACGGACCGATCGGTGCCGCCGCCAGTTTCCAGTTGGCGACCTGTACGCCGAATTTCCTGATTCAGGAAAGCATCATGACCTGGGGCGGTTTCCACGCCGAGGTCTTGACCAAGCCGCTGCAATGGGAGGACGGCTACATCATTCCGTCCACCGAACCAGGCCTGGGCGTGGAGTTGAACATGGACGTGGTGCGCAAGCATTCGCCCTACACCGGTGAGCGCCTGCACCTGCAAATGGCGCCGATGCCGGCTGACGTCAAAGACATATCGCCAGCCCGCGGCTGACGGGATTTGCCGCCCATGACGGGCGGCTTTTTGTAAAACGACTTACGCGGTAACCGTGCATGACTTACGACTACATCATCGCTGGCGCTGGCGCCGCAGGCTGCATCCTCGCCAATCGGCTCTCGGCTTCGGGCAAACACTCGGTACTGTTGCTGGAGGCCGGCGGCAAGGACAGTTCCCTGTGGTTCAAGATCCCGGTTGGCTTCGCCAAAATGTATTACAACCCGACCTTCAACTGGATGTACTACAGCCAGCCGCAAAAACAGCTGAACAACCGTGAAATCTATGCGCCTCGCGGAAAAGTCCAGGGCGGCTCGGGCTCGATCAACGCGATGATCTATGTCCGTGGCCAGGCCCATGACTTCGACGACTGGGCGGCCAACGGCAATGAAGGCTGGAGCTTCAAGGACGTGCTGCCGTACTTCCGTAAACTGGAAAACCATCCGCTGGGCGACACGGAGTATCACGGCGGCAGCGGTCCGATCAGCATTACGCCGATGAAGGGCCAGACTCATCCCATTTGCGATGTGTTCCTCAAAGGTTGCGACGAACTCGGCTACCCGCACAGCGATGATTTCAACGGGCCGAGGTTCGAAGGCTCGGGGATCTACGACGTCAATACCCGCAACGGCCAGCGTTGCTCCAGCAGTTTTGCGCACCTGCATCCGGCATTGAGTCGACCGAACTTGACGGTCGAGCATTATGCGTTGGTCGATCGAGTGCTGTTCGATAACGCCCGTGCGACAGGGATTTCCATTAGCCAGCATGGCGTGGTGCGGACCTTTACCGCGAACAAGGAAGTCATCCTCTGTGCCGGCGCCGTGGACACTCCGAAGATTCTGCAATTGTCCGGTGTTGCCGATCAGGCGCTGCTGGCCAGGCACAACATTCCGTTGATCAAGCACTTGCCAGCGGTAGGACAAAACCTGCAAGACCACCTGTGCGCCAGTTATTACTACAAAGCCAATATCCCAACGCTCAATGATCAACTGAGTTCGTTGTTCGGCCAGTTCAAGCTGGGTTTGAAATACCTGTTCACCCGTAAGGGCGCATTGGCAATGAGCGTCAATCAGGCGGGTGGGTTCTTTCGTGGCAATGAACAGCAGGCCAACCCGAACTTGCAGCTGTACTTCAACCCGCTTTCGTACCAGATTCCGAAAAACAACAAAGCCAGCCTCAAGCCCGAACCCTACTCCGGCTTCCTGTTGTGCTTTAACCCCTGCCGTCCGACCAGTCGGGGCCACATCGAGATTGCTTCAAAAAATCCTCGGGACGCGGCGCTGATCGATCCGAATTACCTGAGCACGCAAAAGGACATCGATGAAGTGATTCAGGGCAGCCGCTTGATGCGCAAAATCATGCAGGCCCCCGCACTCAAAGGCATCACGGTCGAGGAAGTATTGCCGGGGCCCGCCATCGAAAGTGACGAACAGATGCTGCAGTATTTTCGAGAAAACAGCGGTTCGATTTATCACCTGTGCGGCTCCTGTGCGATGGGCACGGACGAGCAGCGGTCGGTGGTCGACAAACGCCTTAAAGTTCATGGATTAGACAACTTGCGCATTGTCGATGCGTCCATTTTTCCTAACGTGACGTCCGGCAATACCCATGCGGCCGTGTTGATGGTGGCAGAGAAGGGGGCCGATCTGATTCTGCAGGACGCCTGATTTATCGCCTCGGTGTATCAAAAATGAATTTCCTGCAGATCCGCTGCTCATACCTGTAGGCAGCGGTTTTGAGCCTGCGAATTCATTAGGTAATCAGGGAGTGGCAAAGTCATGTGTCCAACACCGACGGCGGGCGAGCAGCTTCCTGGCAGGTTGATTCTGGTGGTTGAAGATGACCCGCTTATTCTTGAGTTTCTCTGCGAAATTCTTCAGGAAGAAGGTTTCATGGTTGAACCGCAAGTCAGCGCGGATGCCGCATCGGAATACCTGAAAAAACACGCCAACGAGGTCGGTCTGTTGTTGACGGACATCACCATGCCCGGAAAGCGGAACGGCGCGGATCTGGCCAATGAGTTCGGCGATCGCTGGCCCGGCAAGCCGATCATGATCATGTCCGGTTTTGAAACTCCCAAATCCTCCGGGGTCCGGCATAAGGTGTCGTTCATCAAGAAACCCTGGGCGTTGGGACAACTGCTGGATTGTGTCGAGGCGGCCTTCAAGTCGCGACAGTAAGTGTCGCTCGTGTACATTAACGGACCTGCCTGACACACGAAGGAAGCTTATCCTTGTCTGCCCACAACTCCGTTTTCAATACCCCGTATCGCGCGTTCCTGTTCGATATGGACGGCACCGTCCTCAACTCCATCGCCGCCGCGGAGCGGATCTGGACCACTTGGGCCTTGCAGCACGGCGTGGATGTCGAGTCCTTTCTGCCGACCATTCACGGCGCCCGCGCCATCGACACCATTAATCGTCTGGCGTTGTCCGGAGTGGATGCCAAGGCCCAAGCCGACTGGATCACCGAAGCGGAAATCGAGGACGTGGAGGGGGTGGTCGAAGTGGCCGGCGCGGCGAACTTCCTCAGGTCCCTGCCCAAGAACCGATGGGCCATCGTCACCTCGGCACCGCGAGCACTGGCGGTGCGCCGGATGGCGGCAGCAGGGATTCCCGAACCCGATGTCATGGTCACCGCCGAAGACGTCAGCGCCGGCAAACCGGACCCAGCGGGCTATCGCCTGGCGGCTCAACGGCTAGGCCTCGAGGTGACTGACTGCCTGATCTTTGAAGATGCCGCCGTGGGCATTCTGGCGGCGGAGGCGGCAGGGGCGGACCTTGTGATCATTACCTCGACTCATGACCATCCGATTCAGACGGTGCATGCGACATTGGCCAGCTATGACTCCGTTGCGGCGCAAGTGGCTCCCGATAACCATATCCGCCTGCACCAACTCTAATGTGGGAGTGAGCCTGCTCGCGATAGCGGTCTTTCAGTCAAACAGATGCTGGATGTGCCGACGCTATCGCGAGCAGGCTCGCTCCCACATTGGGACTGTGCAGGGTCAATAAATCCCGGGGATCAACCGCCAAGTCCGGGCGCAATAAGCCTCATATTCATTCCCGAACTGCGCCTTCAATAACGCCTCTTCCGAATGAATCCGCGCAATCAGCGGAATTACCGTCAGCGCCGCAAGCAACAGCCCGACCCCCGAGCGAAACGCCAGCGCCCAGCCCACGGCGATGACCAACATCCCCAGGTAACTGGGGTTGCGCAAGCGGCGGTAAATCCCTTCGGTCACCAGACTGTGCCCCGGCTGAATCGCCACCAACCCGCTAAACCGCTTGCCCAGCACAAACACCGGCCACAGCCGTAGCGCGCCGCCGAGAATGAACAGTAATGCCCCCACCCAGCGCACGCCTTCACCGCCGAAGGTCCAGAAGTCGATGCGGTCGGTGTAGGCCGGCAGGTACCCGCTCAACAGTCCTATGACGCCGAATGCCGGCAGCACCCAGCGGTTGGCCCGGTCCTCACGTTCCCCTGGGCTCAGATTAACCTCGGTGAACAACGAGGCAACGACCATTACCAAGGTGGCGATAACAACGACCACCAGCGGCGCATGGGTGAAGAACGCCGCAAACCCGCCCAAACCCCACACCGCGAGACCGAGGTAGGCGAGGGTGGAGACGATGGCGAAAAACGCCAGCCTGGCCGAGATTTTCATGGGCACCCATTCCCGCTTTGCACCGATGTCTTCAGTGTAGATGTTCATGCCGATTCGCCGGTTTGGGCTGGCGTCAGGAAACGTTTCGGTCAGGCAAAAGCAGAGGTGCATGGACCGTTTGAATCGGGTCTGCGAGAAAACCCTGGAAGGGGCTGGTGATTCCGATTCACTGGGATGATTTTTTCGAGCCGCTCGACGAGGGGGCGCCCCCGATGCCTGCGTGGATGGACCCCTTCGAGGTGGCGATGCAAAGGTTGATGCCGCTGGCCCAGGCCGATGGCGTGGCCCTGTGATTAATGCCGCTGTATAAAACGGTCGACCTGCGAGCAGCGCTTCCCCCGCGCTGACGCTCACGCCGTCATCTGCGACCTGGCATTACGCCGAATGACCTGCGGCGGTTGACCGAACGCCCGGAGGAAGGCTTCGCGCATGCGGCGGCGGTCGGTGAAGCCGGCCTCGGCGGCGATCTGGTCGAGGGTCAGCCGTCCGCGCTCGAGCATTTGCCGCGCCGCCTCCAGGCGCAGATTTTCGATGGCCTTGGCCGGGGACTGCCCGGTCTCGGCGCGGAAGGTGCGGCTGAATTGTCGTGGGCTGAGGCGTGCCACTTCCGCCAGTTGCTCCACCGATAACGCCGATGTCAGGTGTTCCCGGGCGTAGCCGAGGACGGTCTGAATGCGGTCGGATTTGGGCTCCAGTTCCAGCAAGGCCGAATGCTGCGACTGACCACCCGCGCGGCGCTGATACATCACCAGTTTCTGCGCCACCGAACGGGCCAGGTCGGCGCCATGATCCTTTTCAACCATCGCCAGCGCCAGGTCGATGCCCGCAGTCATGCCGGCGGAGGTCCAGATGGAACCGTCGACTACGTAAATACGATCATCTTCCACTTTGATCGAGGGAAACCGCGCTTGCAGGTCCCGCGCATAGGCCCAATGCGTGGTGGCCCGCCGTCCGTCGAGCAGGCCGGCCTGGGCCAGCACGAATGCCCCCGAGCAGATCGACGCGGTGCGCCGGGCGGTTTTCACGCTGTCGCGCAGGTACGCCAACACACCCTCGGGCGCCTGCTCGAGAATCGAATCGCCGCCGACCACGATGACCGTGTCGAACACCCGCTCATCAAACGCCTGGGTGCCGACACTCAAACCGCCGGAAGCCCGCAGGGAGCGACCCTCCTCAGAGATCACGCTGACCTCGTAAAGCGCTTCGCCAGCGCTGAAGTTGGCGTACTCGAACACCGGCATCGCCGCCAACGCCATGGACTGGAACCCCTCGAAAACCACGAACGCCACGGAAGTCATGATGGTGCCCTCAAAAGCCAATGTCCGAAAAACGTACTTTAAACGTCATTTGAGACGAGCGTCAGTCAATTTATAACAGTTCACACCCGGCGACCTTATCGCCTCACTGTGAAGGAAATTGAACATGGCTCTTTCATCCAAAGGCACTGCACTGATCACTGGCGCTTCTTCGGGCATTGGCGCGGTCTACGCCGACCGTCTCGCCCGGCAGGGTTACGACCTGATTTTGGTCGCCCGCAGCCAGGGCAAACTCAACGCTTTGGCCAATCATCTGAGCAACGAAACCGGCCGCGCCGTGGAAGTGGTTGCTGCCGACCTCAAAGACAAAGCCGGCCTGCTACGGGTTGAAAGCATTCTGCGCAACGACGCGAGCATCACCTTGCTGGTCAACAATGCCGGTGTTGGTGGCGTGATGCCGTTGCTCGGCAGCCCGGTGGACGACATGGACGCCATGATCAGCCTCAATGTCACCGCGCTGATGCGTCTGTCCTATGCCGTGGTGCCCGGCTTCGTCGCGCGGGGCACCGGCACCGTGATCAACATTTCCTCCATCGTCGCAATCGCTCCAGAAATCCTCAACGGCGTTTACGGCGGTACCAAGGCTTTCGTGCTGGGCTTGAGCCAATCGATGCACCACGAACTGGCCGACAAGGGCATACGCGTTCAGGCGGTGTTGCCCGGCGCAACTGCCACCGATTTCTGGAGCGAGGCCGGCAACCCGGTGGAAAACCTGCCACAAGAGATCGTGATGTCCGCCGAGGACATGGTCGATGCGGCGCTGGTCGGCCTGGCGAAGGGTGAAGTGGTGACCATCCCGGGCCTGCACGAGGCTGATAAATGGGACGCTTACGAAACCCAGCGCCAAGTGCTGTCAGGCTCGTTCGGCCACTCATCGGCGGCACCGCGCTACCGGTAAACCGATAGCCCTGGGGCAGGGTGAACTAAGCTTGGAGAAGGATCGTTCATCACCGGCTCGCCGAAACCTCGACAGGCCGGTGCTGCCAAGGGAGCACACAATGCTTCACATCAGAACGCCTTTGATTCTGCACCCTGGCTTGTCAACGCCGACCCGGCGCATCTGGCTCAAGCTGGAAAACCTGCAACCCAGCGGCTCGTTCAAATTACGCGGCATGGGCCTTCTGTGCAGTCAGGCAAAGGACCAAGGCAAAAGCAAAGTCGTCTGTCCTTCCGGCGGCAACGCCGGTTTTGCCACCGCCATGGCCGCCGCTGCCCTCGGGCTGAAAGCCTGCATTATTGTGCCGCACACCACCCCGGAAACCACCCGTGCCAGGATCAGGAAAACCGGCGCCGAGGTCATCGTTCACGGCAAGGTCTGGGACGAGGCCAACCAACGGGCCAAAGCGCTTTCACAGGATGCGGATACCGAGTACGTGCCCGCCTTCGATCATCCCGTGCTGTGGGAAGGGCACAGCACCCTGATTGATGAAGTCCTCGAGGATTGCCCTCAAGTCGATGCGCTGGTGACGTCGGTCGGGGGCGGTGGATTACTGGCGGGGTTGCTGACAGGTTTGATCCGGCACCATCGCATGGACTGCCGGATCATCACCTGCGAAACCCAAGGAGCAGCCTCCTTTGCCGCCGCTGTCGAGGCCGGACATCCCGTCAGGCTGCCGCGTATCGACACCGTCGCGACATCGCTGGGCGCTGCGAAAGTGGCCGCGTGGCCGGTGCAGCACATCCTCGACTTTCCTCACGAATGCGTGGTGCTCAGTGATGACGAGGCAATCATGGGCGTGGTGCGTTACGCCAACGACCTGCGCCAGTTGGTCGAACCGGCGTGCGGCGTTTCATTGGCGGTGGCATACCTGGACCATCCGGCGATCGCCGAAGCCCATGACGTGGTGATTGTGGTGTGTGGCGGAGTCAGCATCAGCGCGCAGCTGGTGGCCGGGTGGGCGCGCTTGTCCGCGGGGTGAAGCAAAGGGGCAGGGCTGGAGACTATCCGGCTGTCGCGAGCCCCACCGTTACCTTTTCAACCTTCATTGGCCAGCAGCAACGCCTTCGTGGATGAGGATGGCTCTGGCCAGCTCTTCGTCGCTGGCTTCGAGTCCGGGATTTTCCTGGCGAATCTGATTCAACACCGACTCCAGGTACACACCGCGAATCGTACCGCCACTGGCAACGAAGCTGGAGGCGTCATCACGGGCGGGAATCGCCAGTTTGTGGTCCTTGAACGTCGAGTACAGTGATGCGGAAACCCCCGCAGAGGTGGCGACATCGCCGGCGTCCACTTTGGCGAAGGCCGAACCGAAGGGCAAACACAACATGAATGAGGAGATGATAATCAGACGGCGCATAGCAATGTCCTCTGAAGCGTGAAGCAAAAAAAGGAGTACTTCATCATTTAGGATGCCTGGCGAACGTCAGGAGTTCCCTGTGGATGCGTTATCCGCACCTAATCGTTCAAAACCGCAGCGTTGCTCCGGTGGTCAGCCACTGATCCCGTTCCCCCGTCAGGTTGCGGCCCACCACCAGATCGACGTCGATGCGCTCACCGACATGCAACCTTGGCCCGGCCTGCCATGCCTGTTCGCCGCCTTGCTGGCCGTAGCGTTCAGCAATCAGCGTCAGGGAACGGGCCAGGTCGTATTCGACGCCGGTGCCCCAGGTCCAGCGATGGTTTTGCTCGCCATCGTCATAGGCATGGGTCCAGCCGGCATTGAGGTTCAGGCGCAGGGTTTCGAAAGGTTGGTAGGTGAGGGGCAGGTTCAGGTCGACGCCATCGAAGGCGTGGGCCCGATTGAAGGCAAAGTGAGTCGACCCCGCCAGCGCCAACTCAAGGCCAAGGTCTTCCCGGGAGAAAATTTGCGCCTTGAATTGCGGGCTCAACCGGGTTTCCGAGTCCCCGTCGTCGCGGTCGTGCTGCACGGCGGCACCGAGTTGCACGTTGGGCAGGCCTTTGAGCGTGCAGTCCTGTGACACCACGCTGCTGGATGAGCCGTGCCGACCGTTTTGATACCAGGCGTCGATGTTGCATTCGCCGGGCGCATTGATTCCGGCGTCATCCACCGTATATGCACCGCCGGCAGCGTTGGCTTTGGAGATGATGCTGAGCACCGCAATCAGGCTCAGAGTGAGGCTGACGAACAACAGATTGCGGCGCAGGCGCCGGCCTTGAGCGGCTGGCAGGCTGAGCACGAAGGACGCGAATAGACGAGTGGGGTTTTGCATGAAGTTTATCTCGAAGTTATTTGATGGCGGCGGCGGTCAGCCCCCGATCCTCTACCGATAGGGTTTGCAAGCCGGCCGTCCGGGCCCGGGCGACCAACTCTTCGGTGTCTTCGCCGCCGGGCAGGGCGATCACCACGTCAGGTCGGCTGTCGAGCAACATGAAGTGGTTGCGCAGTCGTTCAGCCAACTTGCCGTGGCGCTGCCAGTTGGGCGGGTAGCGCACGATGTCGGCGCCGTGTTCCCGGGCCCACTCTTCGATGTCTCCGCCCAGGTATTGATTGCCACCATGGATCAGCACACGCACGGGGTGCAGGCGCTGGAAGGCGTCGAGGACCCGTCGGCACAGACGGCTGTCGGCGTAATAGCGGCCCGCGCAGATCAAGAGGCGCATGAGGAATTCTCCTTGGTCAGGTCGGTACTCTCGACCGGTTGCTCGCCGGCACGCTCCAGCAGCGGATAGCCCAGGGCGGCGATGTGGTGATGCACGCGGCGGTAATCGCGCAGGACCCGCTGGAAGATGTCGCCGGACTCCGCCCAGGTGTTCTTGTCTTCCTGCAACTTGCGAAAGTGCTCGCGGCTGGCGTGCGCTTCGAGCCTTCTGACCGTCTCCTTGCGATGGATCAAGTGGTGCGCGGTGGGAATGTCTTCACGCAGAAACACGGTAATCGCCAGGCTCAGGCTTTCCAGCAGTGCGTCGTGCAGCGGCGCGATGTTGCCCAGCTCGAACGCCGAGAACTGTTCGCCACGGCGCAAGCGGCGCATGGCCAACTGCGTCAGGCTGCTGGAAAGAATGTCCGCGGCATGTTCGAGGTTGATCACGAACAGCAGGATTTCCTGGGAACGATCGGCATCGCTGTCACTGATGCCTTCCTTGCCGATGTCCGCCAGGTAAGCCCGAATGGCCGCGCCCAGCAGGTCCAGAGACTGATCGACGCGTCGCACTTCATCGGCACAGGCGGGCACCGAGGTGTGGAACAGCTGCACCAGGCGGCCGAGCATTGCCGAGAGCATGTCGGCCATGCGCAACGCTTCCCGGGCGGCGTTGGACAGGCCGATGTTGGCCACTTCCAGACCCGCTTCGTCGAGGTAGTGCGGCATGCCCGGATCGACATCCCGCTCGGGGGCCGGCAGCAGATGGGTCAGCCCTTTGGCGAGCACATCGGTCAGGCCGATGAACACCAGCGCCAGCAGCACATTGAAACCGCTGTGCAGCGACACCACCAGCACCGAGGGCTCCAGCTTCAGCTCGGCCAGCAGCCCGGCAAATGGCAACACCACCAAGGCACCGACCGCACGCACCAGCAGATTGCCCAGCGGCAAGCGCCGGCCGACGCTCGAACCGGCATTGATCACCGAAGGCAGCGCACCGCCAATGTTCACCCCGAGCACCAGCGCGACGAGGGTGGTTCCCGACAGCAAGCCGGTGGCGGCCAGCGAGACGATCAGCAACACCACCGCCACGCTGGAATGGCACAGCCAGGTGAGGATGAGCGCCACCAGCAACGCAATCAGCAGATCGCCGTCCAGGCTCTGCATGATCAGCTGGAAGACCGGCGTGCCTTCGACGTCCGCCAGGGTTGAGCCGAGCATGCGCAGGGCCAACAACATCAGCCCCAGGCCGATCAGCGCACAGCCGACGCTTTCGTAGCGTGAGTCATCGCGCAGCCGGAACACCATCAAACCCGCGAGCAACACGATGGGTGTGAGGATTGAAACGTCGACGCTGAGCAGTTGCACCACCAGGGTCGAACCGATATTGGCGCCGAGCATTACCGCCAGCGCCGGCGCCAGCCCCAGGGTCCCGGCGGCCGTAAACGACGTCGCCATCAGGCTGACGGCGGTGCTGCTTTGCAGGATGCCGGTGATGCCGATACCCGACAGCAGCGCCATCCAGCGGTTGTTCAAGTTGTGGCCCAGCCACTGGCGCAGCGGCGTGCCGAAGCCGCGCAACAACGCCGAAGAAATCATGTGAGTGCCCCACAGCAAGAGTGCGATGGAGCCTGCGAGGTTGATCAGTAGAGTCGTTCCCGACATCAGGACTCTCCCTTTTCGATAGGGTTAAGCGCATTCCCCTGTAGGAGTGAGCCTGCTCGCGATAGCGGACTGTCAGCCAACATCAATGTTGAGTGATCCACTGCCTCGCAAGCAGGCTCGCTCCTACAGGGAATTGTGGTGTTCAGGTGATTTGGGTTTGCCCCCGTACTCCGGGGGCTCAGGCCATCAGAACCACTGCTTGAAGCGGCGGATGTAGATCGTCTTCATGATCTGCGCGAACACGCAGTAGCTGAGCAGGGTGCCCACCAGCCAAGGGAAGTACGCCCACGGCAGCGGTTGCAGGCCGACCAAAGTACCCAGTGGCGAGAACGGAATGTAGATACCCAGCGCCATCACCAACCCGGTCATCAGGATCACCGGCAACGCCGCCGTGCTCTGGAAGAACGGAATCTTCTGCGTGCGCAACATATGCACCACCAGCGTCTGCGACAGCAGCCCCTCGATGAACCAGCCGGACTGGAACAGGCCCTGCATTTCCACGCTGTTGGCGGCGAACACGTACCACATCAGGGCGAAAGTGGTGATGTCGAAGACCGATGAGGTCGGCCCGATCCACAGCATGAAACGGCCAATGTTTTTCGCGTCCCACTTGCGTGGTTTGCGCAGGAACTCCTTGTCCATCTTGTCCCACGGCAGCGACAACTGAGAGATGTCGTACATGAGGTTTTGCAGCAGCAGATGGATCGACAGCATCGGCAGGAATGGAATGAACGCACTGGCCACCAGCACCGAGAACACGTTGCCGAAGTTGGAGCTGGCGGTCATGTTCAGGTACTTCATGATATTGCCGAAGGTCTCACGGCCCTTGAGCACGCCTTCCTCCAGCACCATCAGGCTCTTCTCCAGCAGAATGATGTCGGCCGATTCCTTGGCGATGTCGGTGCCGCTGTCCACCGAAATGCCGACATCGGCATCGCGCAGGGCAGGGGCGTCGTTGATGCCGTCGCCGAGGAAACCCACGGTGTGACCGTTGGCCTGCAACGCCTTGAGCACCCGGGACTTTTGCAGCGGCGTCAACTTGGCGAACACCGTGCGTTCTTCGACCCGCAGCTTGAGGGTGGTGTCGTCCATGTTCTCGATGTCTGGCCCGAGCAGCGGCGTACCGGGTTCCAGCCCGACTTCGCGGCAGATCTTGCAAGTCACCACGGCGTTGTCGCCGGTCAGCACCTTGACGGTCACGCCCATGTCGCGCAGCGCGGCAATCGCCGGGCCCGCGGTTTCCTTCGGTGGATCGAGAAAGGTCAGGAAGCCGCGAATCACCAGCTCGCGCTCATCCGCGGTGTTGTACTGGTTTTTGCTCTGCGCTTTCGGGATCTCGCGGGTGGCGACCAGCAGCACCCGGAAACCGTCCTCGTTGTACTCGTTGGCCAGCGCCAGCAGGTCTTTGCGGCGCTGTGCATCGAGTGCCACGACGGTGCCGTTTTCGTGAATGTGGCTGGCGATGCTCAGCATTTCCTCGACCGCGCCTTTGCACACCATCAGGTGATCGTCGCGGCTGTCCTTGACGATGATCGACAGGCGCCGACGGACGAAGTCGAACGGCAACTCATCGACCTTGCTGTAGGCAAACGGCACCCTGAATTTTGGATTGGCGTTGGCGAACTGCACCACCGCCTGGTCCATCAGGTTTTTCAGACCGCTCTGGTGATGGCTGTTGAGCCACGCCAGTTCGAGGAGCGTGTCGTCGCGCCGGCCGTTGCTGTCGACGTGGTGCTCAAGGATGATCTTGTCCTGGGTCAGGGTGCCGGTCTTGTCGGTGCACAGCACGTCCATCGAACCGAAGTTCTGGATCGCATTGAGGCGCTTGACCACCACTTTGCGCTTGGCCATGGCCATCGCGCCTTTGGCCAGGTTGGCGCTGACAATCATCGGCAGCATTTCCGGGGTCAGGCCAACCGCGACTGCCAGCGCAAACAGGAACGCGTCACTCCAGTCGCCCTTGGAGAAGCCGTTGAGCAGGAACACGATCGGCACCATGACCAGCATGAAGCGGATCAACAACCAACTGACGCTGTTCACACCGCGGTCGAAGGCTGTTTGCACCCGCGAACCGACAATCGCTTTGGCCAGCGAGCCGAAGTAGGTACGCGGGCCGGTTGCGACCACCACCGCTTTGGCCGTGCCGCTGACCACGTTGGTGCCCATGAAGCAGATGTTCGGCAAGTCCAGCAGGTTGGATTGATCGGCAGCGCTGCGGGTCGCCGACTTCTGTGCGACGTCGCCCAGGGTGTCGTACTTCTCGACGGGCAAGGCTTCGCCGGTCAGCACCGCCTGGCTGATGAACAGGTCGCGGGATTCGATCAGGCGGATGTCCGCCGGGATCATGTCCCCGGCGCTGAGCTGAACGATGTCGCCGGCCACCAGTTCGCGCATCGGCACTTCGCGCAGCACCGGGGTGTTGCCGTTTTGTCCGCGTCGCAGCACGGTTGCGGTGGTGCGCACCATGGCTTTGAGGGCTTCGGCGGATTTGGCCGAGCGGTATTCCTGCCAGAACCGCAGCAGGCTGCTCAGGGTAACCATGGTCATGATAATGATGACTTTGGTCAGGTCCGCTTCGTCGCCTTCGCCCTGGCTGATCGGCAGCCAGTAATCGGTGAAGAAACTGATGCCTGCCAGGGTCAGCAGGACATAGATGAAGGGATTGTTCAGGGCCTTGAGCAGTTGGACGATGGCGTGAGGCGGCTTGTCGTGGGCGACCTCGTTATAGCCTGCGCGGGCTAGCCGGCCTTCGGCCTCGAGTTCAGTCAAACCGTCAGGGGTGGCGTTGAGATTGGCGAGGGTCACGGTCAGGCCGTTTTGCGCTTCCCGGGCGGCGCGCATCGACAGTTTGGCGTTATCGCTGCTGGCGCCTTTGGCGCGAGTATTCGGCGTTTTTACAGTCGTCATTGTGTGTGCTCCTGCCGCCGTCTTGCGGCACGACACACGGCTCGCTCAACTATTCATAGGCGAGCGAGTGTATGTCGAGTCGCAAACAGGCGATCAATTTCGAAAGTGTTGTTTTCTTGTGTTTTAACGTTCGCTGCGTATCAATGAAAAGTTGATGCGCAGCGAACCGTCTACTGGCTTCGTCCATAACTAACTCCGATAACGTTGTGTTTTAACAGGCAATAAGAAGTTGCCGAATTTCCTATCAAGGAAAACGCTGGGGGAAGAACGTTAAAGTGCCTTCAGGTCAACTGAATGCGCGGGTCTCGAAGGTAAGACCGAGCATCCGCGCGATGCGCCGACTCGGTGGTTCCTGGCTGTCGTCGAAGCTCCAGCGTTGCTGAAGCCGACCCGTCATCGGGCAGACGCGCCAGTTGGCACGAGGGTGTGCCTTGGCAGGGGCGGAAGGGCTGGAAAACGGGGCGCTGACCCGAGTCGTCAACAGACGCTCACGGCACAGCTTGACCCGCATGGTCGATGCAAAGGCGCGCACGCCCGGCATTACGGTGGTTTTGAAGTTCATAACATGCCTCTGGACCGGACGGACGCCGGTGAGGCAAGTTACGGTGGAGCATCAAGCTCTAGCGCAGCTCACCCGACCGAAAAGTCGAGTCCCGTCATTTACTGGGTTATGTGCCAGGTTCCGCGAATTCGCAGCGACCCGACAGCGACTAGATACTGTGTCCATTGGATTCTTTTGTGAGTTGAAAAAAGGCCTTCGTCGAAGGCCCGGGCAATTTACTCAGGGAGGTGGGTGAAGTCAACTGCCAATACCCGCCAAATACCAAGATGAATGGGGAAAACATCGAAACTTGATATTGAAGTTAGAACTGGTTCAGCTAATTGACAGTTAGTTGCATACGAAATGGCTGCCAGCCCCCTAATGGCCCTCCGGCTTACAACATTCCCTGTAGGAGTGGACCTGCTCGCGATAGCGGTCTGTCAGCCGACGTCGATGCTGGCTGACCCGCCGCTGTCGCGAGCAGGCTCACCCCCACCGATGGCACTCGTGATAATCCAGAACAATTGTATTGCCCATCCCTGTCTGTTTCCCCACAGACGGGCTGCGTACCTTGGGTCCACTGCAACCTCACAAGGACCCGCTCATGCTGACCCGATTGGTACTGCCGTTTGCCCTGTTGTTCACCCTCCATGCAGCTCACGCGGCGGATGCCGAAAAATGGTACCCCTCGAAATACGGTGCCAACGATGAAATCGGCGCGCTGAATCTGCTAAACGCGGAGTCGGTGATCAACGCCTCCAAATTGATCAAGAGCGGCAAAACCTATCCGCTGGCCGTGCCCATCGACAAGACTCTGCCCGCCTTCCGTCACCGCAGTTTTCACCTGACCAACATCCAGCCGGGCGAGGCGGGTGGCACCACCATGGGGCCTAACAAGTTCACCTTCAACGATGAACTGGTGGTCGGCTGGACCGGTGTCGGCACCCAACTCAACGGCATCGGCCATATCGGCATCGACAATGTCTACTACAACGGCAACCGTGCGGCGGACTTCGTTACCGTCGAAGGCGTGAAAAAACTCGGCATCGAAAAAGTCCCGCCCATCGTCACCCGTGGCGTGGTGCTGGACATGACCGCCGTGTACGGCAGCGCCATCGTGCCGGAGAAAACCGAGTTCAGCGTTGCCGATATCCAGAAGGCGCTGGACCTGCAAGGCATCAGCATTCAGAAGGGCGACGTGGTGCTGTTCAACACCGGTTGGCTGGAACTGCTGGGCAAGGACAACGAGAAATTCCTCGCCGTGGAGCCGGGCATCGGCATGGCCGCGGCCAAATGGTTGGCGGACAAGCAGATCGTCGCGTTCGGCGGCGACACCTGGGCCTCGGAGATCTACCCGGCGAAAGACGGCCAAGAGTTCCCGGTCAACCAGTTCATGCTGGCCAAGAACGGCATCTACAACCTTGAATTGATCGACAGCCGCGCGCTGGTGAAGGACAAGGCCTGGGAGTTCATGTTCGTCCTCGGACAGCCGCTGTACAAGGGCTCGACCCAGGTCAACATCAACCCGGTCGCGATTCACTGACACCTGGTACCACCGATGACAGGCGGGGGATGACGAATACTCATCCCCTGGCCCGTTGTTGTCATTTGTTGCCCATCAGCCCGGCCAATAGAGTGAAGCGTGCGCCTTCGGCGTACCCCTTCAATTCGAATGATCGCCTGCCGAACGCCGGCGAGGGAGTTATTGATGTCCGCTATTTTGGGCCAGCAGTTTATCGACGGGCAGCGCAGCGCTCTGGGCGGCGAAACGTTGCAGAGTTTCGACGCCAGCACCGGGCAAGCACTGCCCTATGTTTTTCATCAGGCCAATGATCAGGAAGTCGAGCTGGCATTGACGGCCGCCTCGCGAGCTTTTGCCCCGTTTCGTCAGCTGTTGCCGTTACGACGTGCGGAGTTTCTTGGCGCAATAGCTGATGAAATCGATGCGCTGGGTGACGATTTTATCGCCTTGGTGTGCCAGGAAACCGCCTTGCCCGAAGGGCGGATTCGCGGTGAGCGCAATCGCACCACGGGCCAGTTACGCTTGTTTGCGCAGGTGTTGCTCCGGGGTGATTTTCTCGGTGCGCGGATCGATCAGGCTCAGCCCGAACGCACACCGTTGCCGCGCCAGGACATCCGTCAGTACCGCATCGGCGTCGGCCCGGTCGCCGTGTTTGGAGCGAGCAATTTCCCACTGGCGTTTTCCACCGCCGGTGGCGATACCGCTTCTGCGCTGGCCGCCGGTTGCCCGGTGGTGTTCAAGGCCCACAGCGGGCACATGGCGACCGCGGACCGCGTGGCCGGCGCCATCGTGCGCGCGGCACAGCGCACCGGCATGCCTTCGGGCGTGTTCAACATGATTTACGGCGCGGGTGTCGGCCAGGGGTTGGTCAAGGCCGATGGCATCAAGGCCGTCGGTTTCACCGGTTCATTGAAGGGCGGTCGAGCCTTGTCCGACCTGGCCGCCGCGCGCCCGCAACCGATCCCGGTGTTCGCCGAGATGTCGAGCATCAACCCGGTGATCCTGCTGCCTGAGGCGCTGAACACCCGTGGCAGCCAAGTCGCCGAGGAACTGACCGCGTCGATCAACCTCGGCTGCGGCCAGTTCTGCACCAGCCCCGGACTGATCATCGGCCTGCACTCGCCGCAGTTCAGCGAGTTCCTGGACGTATTCGCGCAAAACATGGGCAGCCAACCGGCCCAGACCATGCTCAACGCTGGCGCCCTGAACAGCTATCGCGCAGGTCTTCAACACATCGTGGCCCACGAACGGGTCGATCACCTCGCCGGTCAGCCGCAGGGCAAATCCAAGGCGCAACCGCAGCTGTTCAAGGCCGACGTACAGTTGTTGCTCGACGGCGATCCGTTGTTGCAGGAAGAGATCTTCGGCCCGGCCACGCTGGTGGTGGAGGTCGCAGACCGGCACCAACTGCGCGCCGTGCTCGGCAGTTTGCACGGTCAACTGACCGCCACGCTGATTGCCGATCCGGCGGACCTGGATCGCTTCGGCGACCTGTTGCCGCTACTCGAAGACAAGGTCGGACGCTTGCTGCTCAACGGCTACCCGACCGGCGTCGAAGTCAGTGATGCGATGGTGCATGGCGGCCCCTATCCAGCCACTTCGGATGCGCGCGGTACCTCAGTCGGCACCTTGGCCATTGATCGCTTCCTGCGGCCGGTCTGCTACCAGAACTATCCTGATGAGTACCTGCCCCAGGCGCTGCAAAACGCTAACCCGCTGAGCCTCAATCGACTGGTCGATGGCCAGTGGAGCAGGGCGCCCCTGAGCTAACCACTTTGCCCACGTCGGCAAATGGCGGCGTGGGCCTGACGGATTTGTCCATTGAATCGAGCACACACCGACATGGTTCCTTCACTTGGCAGCATCGCTTCGCGGCTTCGACTCAAACAACTGCGGTTGCTGATCGCGCTGGACGATCGTGGCTCCTTGCACAAGGCCGCCGAGCACATTTCGATTTCCCAGTCCGGCGCCACCAAGGCCTTGCACGAAGTCGAGTCGTTGCTTGGGATGCCGCTATTCGAACGTCAGCCCAAGGGCCTGGTTGCTAATGAAATGGGCCGTTGCATGATTCGGTATGCACGGCTGATCTACAGCGACGTCGAACATTTGCGCGAGGAAATGCTCAGCATCATGCAGGGCCAGGGCGGGCGGTTGTCGGTAGGCGTGATCATGGGCGCGGTGCCGTTGCTGACCCGGGCCCTGAGCGAATTAAGGCTCAAGCAGCCGGAGTTGTCCGTGGAACTGGTGGAAAACACCAGCGCCACCTTGCTCGGTTTGCTGGATCAAGGGCGGCTGGACCTGGCGATCTGTCGCACCAGCGTCGGCCAGCGCTCGGACGCTTATGACTGCATCGAACTCAGCGAAGAGCCCTTGGCGGTGGTCGCCAGCAAAGACCATCCGTTGGCCCGTGCCGAGTCGTTGCAGTTGTCGCAACTGAGCGATTACCGCTGGGTGGTCTACCCCAAGGACATGCCGATGCGCCAGGCCCTGGAGCGTGAGTTAAATGAGGCGGGGCTGGAGATTCCGCGTTATCCGCTGGAAACCTCATCGACCTTCGCCACCATTCTGTTGGTGCAGCAGGACCCGACCTTGCTGGCGGTGATCCCGGTGGAAGTCGCGCAATTCTGCGAGCAACACGATTTGCTGGTGAAATTGCCGGTGTCCATGCGCGCGCTGATCGAGCCTTATGGTGTGATCAGCCGGGTCGGCGCCGACCTGTCTCCGGCAGCGACCCTGCTGATCAACGAGCTGAAGCAGGACCTGACTACTTGATCACAATCGGATTCACTGGCGCACCGGTCCCGCCGACAATCTTCAACGGCGCGGCGGTGTAGAGGAACTGCCACTGGCCGTCTTCGGCGCAATCTGTGGCCAGGTCGTCAAGCAGCGCCACTTCGGTGAAGGTCACGCCGAGGTTGCGCATCAAGGCATTGTGCAGCGGGATCAGCACGCCCGAGGTGGGGTCGACCGCCACTTCGTTGGCCATGGTGTCGGTCACCAGGTTGGGAATTTCCATCTGGTGAAACCACTCCACCAGTTCGCGGCTGAAGGTCAGGCCCGGCTCGGCGAAGTCCTTGTAGAACTCTTCCGGTTCGCGCTCATAGAACGAGCCGATCCAGCCGGTGCGGATGATCAGGATGTCGCGCTTCTGGATCTCGATGCCCTGCGCCTTTGCAGCAGCCTGCAGGTCCAAGTGGTTGAAGGTCTCCCCCTTGTCCAGCACCGCTTTGCCGCGATGGCGCGCCATGTCGATCAGCACCGCGCGGCCGACAATTCCGCGTTCGGCAATCGGCAGGATGCTGGCCTTGTCCATGCTGCCGATGGTGCTCATGGCGTCGTAGCCGTTCCACAGCTTGTTGTCGTGCCAGACGTGGCCGAGCGCATCGTATTGGGTCGAGCCTTGCAGGTGCATGAAGATCACATCGTCGGCGTATTCCACGTGACCGTCAAAGTGGGTCTTGCCCGCCAGGAAGTGGCCCTTGTCCAGCACGTTGACACGCATCGACGGGCGTCGGCCGGGCCACAACGGCTCGCCCTTGGGATGGCCGATCTGCACTTGCAGGGTGAAGGTCTTGCCTTGGCGCACCGAGGCGATGCCCCGGAGGATCTCGGCGCTTTGCAGGTAATTCAGGGCCCCGACTTCATCGTCCGGCCCCCATTTGCCCCAGTTAGTGGGCAGGCCTTCGAGCAAGGCCTTGATGTCGGGAGATCGGTCGGCGGCGGTATTGTTGGGATTGTGGTCGCACATGAGGTTGTCCTTGGTTTGAGCCGATTCGGCAGGCCAGTACAAATCCCCGTGTGGGAGCGAGCCTGCTCGCGATGGGGAGTGCCAGTTAACCTTGATGCGTCTGACATACCGCTATCGCGAGCAGGTTCGCTCCCACAGGGGTTTATTTGATCGGGGAGAAATCGGCGGCGATCAGCAGTTTCGATTCCATCTTTTCCAGCATCGGGAACGCTTTCGGCACGAAACCCTCTAGCCAGTCAGGGTCCTGATACAGCGCCGCGCGTTTGTTGATCCGGTCGTCGAGGCTCTCGTAGGCCCAGATGTGGATCACCTGATTCAGCTCGCCGATTTCGGTGTACCACCAACCCACCAGCGTGGTGTAGCGGGAGATCACGGGTAGCCCGGCCTCCTCGAAGTGCTTGAGGTAGGTCTGCATTTTTCCGATTTGAATCGTGTAGGTGCGCATTTCGTAAAACATGGGCGTGTTCTCTTCAGGAATGAATGCCGTGCCAGGCGTTGCTGATGATTCGCTCAATGTCGGCGGCGGTGGTCAGGCGTGGGTTGACCAGCACGTTGCCGCTGCGCATCGAGTCACTGACCATTTGCGGCATGTAATCCAGGTCCACGCCCAGGTCCTTGATGTTGTCGGGAATGCCGATGGCCTTGTTCAGCGCCACCACGTGGTCCACCACTTTGTGCCCGGCGCGGGCCAGGCTCAGGCCGTCGATGTCTTCGCCCATGGCGATGGCAATCTCGCGAAACAGCTCCGGGCAGGCCGCCAGGTTGTATTCGATGACGTAGGGCAGCAGCGTGGCGTTGGCGATGCCGTGGGGAATGTTGAAGACGCCGCCGAAGGTATGGGAGATCGCATGCACGTTGCCCAGTTTCGATTGGGCGAAGGCCACGCCCGCCAGGAACGACCCAAGCAGCATCTGTTCCCGGGCGTGCAGGTCGGAGCCGCTGAAAAATGCCTTGGGCAGGTGCGTGCAGATCATCTTGATCGCTTGCAGCGCCAGGGCCTGGCTGACCGGGTTGGCCTGCTTCGACACGTAGGATTCGATGGCGTGGGTCAAGGCGTCCATGCCCGTCGCAGCGGTGATCGACGGTGGAAGTTTGAGCGTCAGCTCGGCGTCGAGAATCGCCAGTTTCGGAAACAGCGCCGGGCTGATGATCACGGTTTTGAACAGGGTCTTGGTGTTGGTGAACACGGTGGAGGCGGTGCATTCGCTGCCAGTGCCGGAGGTGGTCGGGATCGCGAAGATCGGCAGGGGTGGGTGCAGCAGTTTGTCGTAGCCCTCGTAGTCGAGGATGTTGCCGGGGTTGGTGGCCATGGCCGCCACGCCCTTGGCGGTGTCGATGCTGCTGCCGCCACCGACACCGATCACCGAGTCACAGTCGTGGTTTTTCAGGAAGGCCACGGCTCGTTCCAGCACGTCGGTGGTGGGGTTCGGTTCAACGCCGGAAAACACTTCATAGCCGATGTCACTCTCGGCCAGGGAGGCGAAAAAACCTTCCATCACGCCCGACGCCATCAGCCCTGCGTCAGTGACCACCAGCAGTTTTTTCCGAACATGGGGCTTGAGCAATGCACCGGCCTGACGCACCAGGCCGTTGCCGCTTTTCAAAGTGGTGGGGAAATAAAACTGGAACGGGTTCATGGGTTTCTCCGGTTCTTATTGGTCCGCAGACAGTAATAAGCGTGGGAGGCGGCTGATAATGAAAAGGTCTGATCCGCCGATCACCCTTTGTCATCCCCCGGCGAGGCGGGTCCTGGTGGTAACGTGAGGTTTTCCAACCGTCAGGAGCATCGTCATGGATTTGGGTATTTCAGGTCGCTGGGCCATCGTCTGCGCCGCCAGCAAGGGCCTGGGTCTGGCCTGTGCGCGGGCCTTGGCGAAGGAGGGCGTCAACCTGGTGATCAACGCCCGGGGTGACGAAACCTTGCAGGCTGCCGCTACAGAATTGCGCAGCCTGGCGCCGGGCATCGACGTGCGCACGGTGGCCGGGGACATCAGCACGCCCGCAGTGCGCGACCAGGTGTTGGCGGCATGTCCGCAGGTGGACATCCTGATCAACAACGCCGGCGGACCGCCTCCGGGAGACTTCCGTGACTGGCAGCGCGACGACTGGCTGAAGGCGCTGGATGCCAACATGCTCACGCCCATCGAGCTGATCAAGGCCTGCGTCGATGGCATGGCCGAGCGCGGTTTCGGGCGTATCGTCAACATCACCTCCGGCGCGGTGAAGGCGCCAATCGATGTGTTGGGACTGTCCAATGGCGCACGCAGCGGCCTGACCGGTTTTATCGCCGGGCTTGCACGCCAGTCGCGGCTGGCCGGGCATAACGTGACGATCAACAATCTGCTGCCGGGACCGTTCGAGACCGAGCGTTTGCACAAGACCCTGAGCGCCGCCGCCGAGGCCAATGGCACCAGCGTCGAAAGCATCAGCGAACAGCGGCGCAAGCACGTGCCGGCCCAGCGCTTCGGGCAACCCGATGAGTTCGGCGCCTACTGCGCGTTCATCTGCAGCGCAAATGCCGGTTTCCTCACCGGGCAAAACCTGCTGCTGGACGGCGGCAGTTACCCCGGGACGTTCTGATCTTTTCGGGGGATGACGTTTGGTGATCCCCTAATCAGATCCCCTCATTATTCAGCCCGAGGACGCGTGATTAGAGTTGGGGTGCTTGCCCAATACCCGTCAGCCAAGATGTAAACCCAGTAGGAGCGAGGCTTGCCCGCGAAGGCGGAGTGTCAGTGGACATCATTGGTAATGACACTCCGCCTTCGCGGGCAAGCCTCGCTCCTACAGGATTTGCGTTAATAGGCGGGTATTGGGCCGCTTGCACCCACAACAACAAGAGCGCCCCTCATGAACAATCCGAGTGCCGAAACCCTGCGGCTCGCCGCCGCGTCTGCCACCGAGCGTCCGACCAGCGTGCGCTGGCGGATCTTTCTCATCATGTTGCTGCTGACCGCCATCAACTACATCGACCGCGCTTCGCTGTCGGTGGCCTTGCCGCTGATTTCCAGTGAGTTCCAGATCCCTCCCGCGCTGGAAGGCTTGATGCTCAGTGCGTTTTTCTGGTCGTACGCATTGATGCAGATTCCCGGCGGCATGCTGCTGGACCGTTTTCAGACCCGCCGCGTCATCGTCATCGCGACTGTCGCCTGGGGCGCCTTCCAGGCCTTGGCTGCCGGTGCGCACAACTGGATCACGCTGTTGATTACGCGCATGGGGCTGGGCATCGCCGAGTCGCCGATCATGCCGGCCGGGGCCAAACTCAACGGCGCCTGGCTGACTCCCAACGAACGCGGACGTGGCGCGGTGCTGGTCGATGGCGGCGCACCGCTGGGCAGTGCTTTCGGCGCGATCATCATTGCCGGGTTGATCGGCTGGTTCGATTCCTGGCGCATCGCCTTCGTGATCGCCGGTATCGGCACCATGCTTGCCGGTGTACTGGCGTGGAAATACATCCGCAACCATCCCAGCGAGCACCCCGGTGTCAACGCGGCGGAACTGGCGCACATCACCGAAGGCAATCGCAAAGTCAGCCAACCCGGCACGGTGACCAGCATCCCCCTCAAAGAGCTGCTCAAGGACCGTTCGGTGCTCGCGATGTTCGCCGGTTACTGCTGCATTCTCAGCGTGTTCTACGGTTTGCTGACCTGGATGCCGAGCTACCTGCACCAGACCCACGGCCTGAACATTTCGAGCATGGGCGGTGCGACCTTCCTGATTTTCATGTGCGGTTTCGTCGGCGAGCTGGTGGGCGGTTATCTGGGGGATAAATGGAAAACCAGCGGCGCCTCGCCCAACCTGGTGATGCGCAGCATGTTCAGTGGTTCGGCGCTGGTCGCGGCCCTGTGCATGCTGGCGGTGGCCTATACCAATGAAGCCGGCAAGGCCATCGGTCTGCTCTGCGTGGCGATGTTTTTCATTCGCTGGTGCGGCATGTACTGGTGCATTCCGTCGATCCTCGGCGGCACCTCGAAAACCGGTGTGCTGGCCGGCACCATGAACTTCTGCGGCAACATGGCCGGGGTTATCGTGCCGATCCTGATCGGATTGATCGTGCAGTTCACCGGCTCGTATTTCCTGGTGCTGATCTTCTTCGTGGTCATGGCCATGCTGCTGGCGATATTCTCCAGCCTGATCGATTATCGGGAACGAGGGCTGGCTTGACATGAGCGGAGGGCAGGTGAGCGTCGATATCGAATGCGTGGTGGTCGGCGCCGGCGTGGTTGGCCTGGCGGTGACCAGGGCACTGGCCCGTAGCGGGCGGGAAGTGATCCTGATCGAAGCCGGCGAGGGGATTGGTGTGGGCATCAGTTCGCGCAATTCAGAAGTGATCCACGCCGGCATCTATTACCCGAGCGGCAGCCTGAAAGCGCAATTGTGCGTGGAGGGCAAGCATCGCCTGTACGCCTTTTGCGATGAGCGCGGTGTCGATTACCAACGCCTGGGCAAGTTGATCGTGGCCACCGATGACAGCCAGTGCGCGGCCTTGCAGAGGTTGCTGGAGCAGGGCCGGCGCAATGGCGTCGATGACTTGCAATGGCTGGACGCCGGGCAGGCACGGTCGCTTGAACCGGCGCTGTCCTGCGTCGCCGCGCTCTGGTCGCCGTCCACCGGGATCGTCGATTCCCATGCGCTGATGCTGGCGCTTCAGGCAGACGTCGAAGCCTCGGGCACCTCGATTGCCTTGCACACGCCGTTGGTGTCCGCCCGTTGCACCGAACAAGGTTTCGAATTGCACATGGGCGGCGCACAGCCGATGACCTTGACCTGTCGCGAGTTGATCAATTGCGCCGGTTTGTCCGCGCCGGAGGTGGCGAGCCGGATCGAAGGCTTGCCGACGCAATACGTTCCCGAGGCACGCCTGTGCAAGGGCAGTTATTTCAGTTTCAGTGGCCGGGCGCCATTCCGGCATCTGGTGTATCCGGCACCGGAGAGCGCCGGCCTGGGCGTGCACATGACCCTCGACCTTGGCGGGCAGGCGCGTTTCGGGCCGGACGTCGAATGGGTCGACCATGTCGATTACCGCGTCGATCCGCGCCGGGTCGACGGGTTCTATCAGGCCATCCGCCGCTACTGGCCGACGTTAGCCGATAACAGTCTGCAACCCGCCTACAGCGGCATCCGCCCGAAGATTTCCGGCCCGACCGAACCGGCCGCCGACTTCCTCATCAGTGGCCCGGTCGAGCATGGTGTGCCGGGGTTGGTGAATCTGTTCGGCATCGAATCGCCGGGCCTCACCAGCTGCCTGGCGCTGGCTGATCGGGTGGTACAACGCCTGACACCGCATTCCCTGTAGCAGCTGTCGCGTTGCGGTGAGGTGCCGGTTATCAGCGTCTGCGCTGCCAGCCGCCGAGCGGTCTATGCTTGCCAGTGTGCCCATCGTAATGGGAGAACTCTGATGATCAACATACGCACTGCCCGCATGCTTGCCGATTACAAGCAATGGGCCGACCAGCGCCTCTTTGACAGCCTGGCCGCGCTGCCGCCGGGGGAGGTCAACAAAGAGCGGGTGTCGGTGTTCAAGAACATGATCGGTACCCTGAATCACATCTATGTCGTGGACTGCATCTGGCAGGCTCACCTCGAAGGCCGAGGGCACGGCTTCAAAACCTCACACGATCTGCTCCATCCCGACCTGGCTGATTTGCGCATGGCGCAAAAGGACATCGATCACTGGTATTGCAACTGGAGCGCAAGGCAGACCGAGAGGTCGCTGGATAAGCCCGTCGAGTTCACGTTCGTCTCCGGCGAGAGCGGCACCATGAGCGCCGGCGCGATGCTGCTGCACGTGGTCAATCACGCCAGTTACCACCGCGGCTGGGTGATCCAGATGTATTTCGACATCCCGGCGATGCCACCGATGACCGACATGCCGATCTTCCTGCGCGAGACCGATCCGGCTTTCAACGCGCTCAAAGCACCGGCAACTCAGCCGACATGTGTTGCGCAATTCGCGAACGCAACCAACGTTCTGCCGGATCGTTATCGTTGACCCCGTTCCAGACCATGGACAGTTCGGACAGCACGATGTCAAACGGCGGGTCGTCGGCCCGCAGCTGGCTGCTGCCTTCGATCAGCGCACACGCCGCGTAATCCGGCACCGTGGCCAGCAGGTCGGTGCCGGCCAGCAGGGCACGCAACCCGGCGAATTGCGGCACCGCCAGCACCACCCGCCGCGAGCGGCCGATGCGTGCCAGATCGTTGTCGATGGCACCGGTCAAGTCTCCGGAAAAAGACACCAGCGCATGAGGGCGTTCGCAATACTCATCCAGGGTCAGGGGGCCGGGACGGTTGTCGCCCCGCAGAATCTTCACGCTCAGGTCCCGCAATTTCTTGCGCTTGGCATTGGCCGGCAGCTCCGTGGTGTAACTGATCCCGACGGAAATCTCCCCGGAGGCGAGCATCGGTGACATCAGCAAGTAATTCACCCTTCGCACCACCACCACGACGTTCTGCGCCTCTTCGCGTATTTGCTTGAGCAGCGGCGGAAACAGACCGAACTCGGCGTCGTCGGACAAGCCGATGCGGAACACATCGCGGCTGGTGGACGGGTCGAAATCCTTGGCCCGGCTGACCGCACCGGAAATGGTGTCCATCGCCGGCTGCAACTCCTTGAGAATCGCCAACGCCCGTTGGGTCGGCTCCAACACCCGACCGTTGCGCACCAGCAGCGGGTCGTCGAACAGATCGCGCAACTTGGCCAGCGAAGCACTGACAGCGGGCTGACCGAGGAACAGTTTCTCCCCGGCCCGGGTCAGGTTCTTCTCGAACATCAACGTTTCGAAAATCACCAGCAGGTTCATGTCCACGCGGCGCAGGTCGTTGCGGTTCATGTGGGGGTACTCGCAGGGTTTTTGGGTCTTTTCAGTAAAGCATCAAACCCTGTGGCGAGAGAGCACCGGTGATGAGGGGGTTACCTGTGATGCAAAAACCACATGAAATGAAAGGGCCACCTGCTGTGAAGGGATTTACCTGTGGCGAGGGGGGAGCGAAACGTCGCACCGTCCCGTTCGGCTGCGCAGCAGTCGTAAATCCTATACCCGCGGTTTACCTGAATCACCGCAGTTGCAGGTTTTGGGGCCGCTGCGCGACCCAGCGGGAGCAAGCTCCCTCGCCACAGGGTTTTGTAAGTTCCACGAGAAAAGGGGACGCATCTATTTATCTATACGCTGTGCCGCGAAGCGGCCCCGGAAAAATGGGACCGCTGCACAATTCAACGTCGGTTATTCACTCACCGCAGAGCGGCACTTATATGGGCAGATCGATCTTATCCAACACCCGGTTCGCCGTGATCTCCGCCATCATGATGCTGTTGGAAATCCCCAGCAGGGCGTAGCGCGTCTCTCCCTCCAGGTGATCCACCAACTGGTGGACCATCACGTCGACTGAGGCGAGTATTTCCACCAGATAAACCGCCAGGGTTTCGGCCGTGGCCTCGGGGTCTACGGAGAACAGAGTGCTGCGTGTGCGTGGGGTGGCTTTGATGTCGGCGTTCGATGGGAAGTGGAAGTCGAGGGCGCGCTCGGCGGCTTCGTTGAGTTTTTTTGAATCGGGTTCGTAGGGGGAGACCGGATCGGTGTCCGGTGGATTGGGCGTTACTTTGAACATATGCTGAGTTTCCAAATTGGGTGCCACCCCTCTTGCGACTAAACGTAAGGGGAGGCAGCTGCACGCAGGTTAGTCGACCGGGAAACTCAGCAATCCGGCGCGCCCGAAAGCGCCCTGCGTACAGCCACCATCAGATACAGGAATGAAAGACCTGCATGACAGATGCACGCACAACTGAGTTAGCGCGGGCGACTAAACCCGATCACTGATGAGCAGTGACGGGAATCAAGTTACCGAGCGGCCCCAAGGCGCACAAGCCGGCGGATTCTGGCGTAGCCGTAGGCAACGGCGCAAGGATTTGTAGCTTTCAGGACGTATCTTTGAGGTGGTTTAAACAGGCACTGCTTCACGGTTAAACAGACGAGCGCGATAAGTGGCCGGATGTGTTCATACACAACACTCTGTGGCGAGGGAGCTTGCTCCCGCCGTCCGATCCGCGCTCGGGCGCAGCAGGCGCCAAACCATCCAACGCGGTCATCCTGACAGTGCGCGCTTGCAGGTTTTGGGGCCGCTGCGCGACCCAGCGGGAGCAAGCTCCCTCGCCACAGGGACTCGGTCAGGCCAACTCCACCTCTGGACAATGCATCGCATTGGACGCCAGCAAATCGGCAATCTCATCCTCAGAAAAGTCGAACTCACGCAACACCGACCGCGAGTGCTGGCCATTCTCCGGCGCCGGCGCATACGGTGTTTGCGCGGCTTCGAGGCTGTTGACCGGAAACCCCGGTACCCGAATCACGCCATGCTGCGGGTGGTGCAGTTCCACGAGCATGCCATTGCTGGCGATCTGCGGATGGGCCAGCACGTCGTTGTAATCGCTGACCCTGGAGCAAAGGATGTCGGCCTCGCGCAGCACCGCTAGCCAATGGGCCACCGGCCGGGTGTGGAACACGTCGGTCAGTGCCGCGCACATGGCTTCACGGTTAACCACGCGTTGCGCCGAGCTGGCGAAACGCGGGTCGTCGATCCACTCCGGGTGCCCGAGCACCCTGCTCAGGGTCGGCCAGCGATTGCCGTTGTACGCCGCGACCATCAACCAGCCATCCGCCGCCTCAAAGGCTTCGTTCGGAGCAGAGTAGGGCGCGGCGCTGCCGATGCGGGTCGGCAGCTTGCCGTCGCAGAGGAAGCTCGCCAGCGACGCTTGTTGCAGCGCCAGGGCCGAGTTCATCAGGCTGACGTCGAGGTGGCCGCCCAGGCCGTCCTTTTCTCGGGCATGCAGTTTGGCCAACACGGCCATGCATGCCATATAACCGGTGACCACATCCACCACCGGCGCTTGCACCTTGGAGGGCGCCGAGTTCGGCGTGCCGATCAGGCTCATCAGGCCGGAATCGGCTTGCAGAATGCCGTCGACGCCCGCCCGGTCGGCATACGGTCCTTCCTGCCCGTAGGCGGAAATCGAGCAGTAGATCAGGTCCGGTTTCAGTGCAGCCAGGTCCTCATAACCCAGTCCCAGTCGAGCCATGACGCCAGGGCGCATGCTTTCGACCAGTACGTCGGCTTGCAGCACCAGTCGTTTGATCACCGCGGCGCTGTCCGGGTGTTTCAGGTCCAGGCTCATACCCAGCTTGCCGCGATTGAACGCGTGATACAGCGCGCTATCCTCGCCAACCCACGCCGGGCCGAGCGTACGACCCAGTTCGCCTTCGTGGGATTCGATCTTGATCACCCGCGCGCCCATGTCGGCCATCAGCATGGTTGCCGTGGGGCCGGCGGCGATCTGGGTGAAATCGAGGACGGTCAGACCGTCCAGAGCGGTGCGTAACATGTTCGCCTCCTCGGGCGCTTCAGCGGCCCGTGTAATGCGGTGCGCGTTTTTCGGCAAACGCCTGCCGGCCTTCGAGACGATCCTCGGTGTCGCGCAACACGCCCCAATACAATTCGGTCAAACGCTGGGCGTCGCTGTCGCTCAAGTGCGCGGTACTGCGAGCCAGGGTTTGCAAGGCCTGGATCGCCAGCGGTGCCTGGCGGGCAATCTGCTCGGCCAGGATCATCGCCCGTTGCAACAGGGCCTCGCGGCTGTCCAGACGCTCGGAGATCAAGCCAATAGCGCAGGCCTGCCACGCATCGATGCGCGACCCGGTTAACGCCATCTGCATCGCATGGGCGGGCGGCACCGCGCGCATCAAACGATGCAGGCCGCTGACCGCCGGAATCGATCCGACGGCGGCTTCCGGCAGACCGAACGTCGCACTGGCACTGGCAATGCGCAGGTCGCATTGCAATGCCAGCTCCAGGCCGCCGCCCAGGCAATGGCCATTGATGGCGGCAATCAGCGGCTTGTGCAGGTCGAGGTCGGCAAGGTCCATCTGGCGGATGTAAAGCCCGGCGTCTGCGGCGGGTTCGTTGGCCAGGAACAGCGCCTCGGCATAGGAGGCCGAGGAGGCCCGCGTACTTTTCAGGTCGGCGCCGACGCAAAACGCCCGTTCACCGCTGCCGGTGATCACGGCCACACGCAGTTCCCGGCGGTCGCGTACTTCACGTAGATGGCCGCGCAAGGCCTGGAGGGAATCCAGGTCCAGCGCATTCAGGGCTTGCGGGCGGTCGATCGTAATCAGGGCCACAGGGCCGTGGACTTCCAAAGTGACTGACATGGCGTTCACCTCACACGCTGGCCGAGGACAGACTGCGTCCGCCGCACACATACAGGGTTTGCCCGGTGACGTAACTGCTGGCCGGGGCGAGGAAAAACTCCACGGCATTGGCAATGTCGTCCGGGGTGCCGATGCGTTTTACCGGCACCGTGTCCTTGAGTTTTGCCTGCACCTCAGGCGTGAAACTCTGGAACAGCGGCGTATCGACGATGCCCGGGGCGATGGCGTTGACGGTGATGCCTTTGGCCGCGAACTCGATGGCCAGGCTACGGGTCAGGCTGACCACGCCGCCCTTGGCCGCCGAGTAATTGGCCTGGCCGAAACCGCCCAGCCAGGCCCGGGACGACATGTTGACGATGCGCCCGAAGCCTTTCTCCAGCATCAGTGGCAGGGCCGCTTTGCAGCAGAGAAATTGCGCCCGCAGATTGGTGTCCACCACCAGGTCCCAGTCCTGTTCGGTCATGTTCAGGAAGCGTTTGTCGCGGACCACGCCGGCGTTGTTCACCAGAAAATCCAGGCGACCGTGGGCTTCGTGGATCTGCGTGAAGGCGGCGTTGACCGACTCGCCTTCGGTCAGGTCCAGCGCAATTCCGGCGACCTTCAAGTCTTCGGCGTTCATCGCGCTGACACTGCTGTTCAGCGCCTGTTCGTCGCGATCCAGCAGGTAGACAAACACCCCTTGATGCGCCAGTCGTTGGGCAATGGTCAGGCCGATCCCGCGAGCAGCGCCGGTGACGACGGCGACCTGGCCGGCCGCAAAGTGTTGGTTGTTCATGGCTTCAGACTCCCAGGATGTGCACGGCTGACGCCGCGTGGTCGACCCCGGCGATACCGCCACCGGTGCATTGCGCCAGGCCCAGGCGCGGAGTGCCGGCTTGGCGGCTGCCGGCGCGGTCTTGCAACTGCCAGAGCAACTCGACCATTTGCGCGACACCGGTGGCGCCCAGTGGATGACCCTTGGCCAACAGACCGCCACTTGGATTGACCGGCACCCGACCACCGAGGGCGGTGGCGCCCGAGTGCAACAGCGAGACCGCTTCGCCCGGTGTGGCCAGCCCGAGGGCTTCGTAATACAGCAGCTCGGCGATGGTGAAGGCGTCGTGCAACTCGACCACACCGATATCGGCCGGGGCGACACCGGCCTGTTCATAGGCCAGGCGTGCGGCGCGTGCGGTGATTTCGGCATCGAGAATGTCTTCGTCACCGCTCTCGCGAAGGCCCGAGACAATGATCGAACCCAGCACCTTGACGTCTTTGGCGTGGGGTCCCGGTTTGTTGCCGAGCACCAGCGCAGCGGCACCGTCCACTTGCGACGGGCAGCACTGCAACAGGGTCAGCGGGTCGGCGATCATGCGCGAGGCGAGCACCTCTTCGAGGCTGACTTCGTTGCGTTGCTGGGCGTATTCGTTGAGCGAACCGTGACGACGATTCTTCACCGCTACAGCGGCCAGATCGGCGGGCTTGGCGTCACGCTCGTGGATGAAACGGGTGGCGCGCATCGCGTAGACCGCCGGCAACACCATGCCTGCCGTGGCGTAGAGGTCGGTCATGCGGTCGTTGCGCTGCATTGGGATCATGCCGCCACCCAATGCGGTCAACTGCTCGATCCCAAACACCAGCACGCGTTCATATTGACCGGCGAGCAAGGCGTGGCGCGCCAGGTGCACCGCCGTCGCGCCGCTGGCACAGGCGTTTTCGATGTTGTAGACCGGAATCCCTTTCAGGCCCAGATCGCGCACGATCACCTGCCCGAGAATCATCCCGCCCAGCACATTGGCGCAGTACACGGCCTGAATGTCGGCCAGCTGCAAGCCGGCATCGGCCACGGCGTCAAGAATTGCGCGCTGGGCCAGTTCCGGGGCCATGACACCGGGGTGACGGCCGAAGACGGTCATGGCGCCGCCCATTACATGCATCTGGCTCATGGACGGGCCTCCTGGGACTGGAAAACGTAGCCGTAGGTGTCGTCGGCAATCACTCGGCATTTTTCGCCAATGGCCGGCACGCCGGGGGTACCGATCAGGCGCCCGAACAAACGCACCGGGCCGGGCAGGTCGACGTAGGCGAGCACGAACGGGGCGAGGCCGCTTTTCGGGCTCGGGTGCATGATGGTGAAGCTGTAGACCTGGCCCTCGACGTCTAGCACGGTGTCGTCGAACTGGTTGCTCAGCGGCGAATCGTCCGGCACGGACGGAAAGAATATTTCGCCGTTGTGGTGATGGCGCGAGGCATGCAGGCCGGGTGGCGTGGACGGCGTCCAGATGGACGTGGAAAAACTCATGATGACCTCCTGTTGTTATGGGCTTGCGAACAAGCTCTGGAGGTCATGGTCGGGCAGGGCAGAAGGCCCGACAAACGATATAAAAACCCGGTTTGGTTGAGAAAAAATCAAGCCATCGGTCAGCCTGGAATACAACACTGTAGGAGTGAGCCTGCTAGCGAAAGCGGTGTGTCAGGCGATAACAATGTCGACTGACACACCGCTTTCGCGAGCAGGCTCACTCCTACAGGGGATCTGCGGTGGAAATTAAACTCAGCCTTGGAGTTCGACGCCCGCCATCTGCTCCAGCACCTGCACCACATGGGTCATATCCCGCGCCGGGTCACCTTCGCTCAAGGCCTGATCGAAGAACTGCTTGACCACCGAAGAGGTAAAGGCCGGCACTCCGGTGTTTTCCGCCTCGGCCAGAAACAGCCGCACGTCCTTGCGCATCAAATCCAGGCGGAAGCCGAAGTCGAATTCCCGGCGCATCACGGTGCCCGCCAGGATCTGTTCGCTGGTAAAACTGCGCGCGGTGCTGGCGTTGAGCATCTCCACCATCTGCCGTGGGTCGAGCCCGGCCTTGACCCCGAATAACATGGCTTCGCTGGTGGCCACCAGAGTGGCGGCGACGATCATGTTGTTGACCAGCTTCAAGGTTTGGCCTAGCCCTGGCTCGGTGCCGATGTGTTCGACCTTCTTGCCGAAGGCGGCGAATACCGATGAGCAACGCTCATAAGCGGCACGATCACCTCCAACCATCACCGACAGCGTGCCGTTCTGCGCCCCCGCGACACCCCCGGCCAGCGGTGCATCGAGGGCGGCGATGTTGCGTTCAGACAACGCCGCTTGCAGGCGTCGGGCCAGGCTCGGACCGGTGGTGGAGTGGTCGACCAGAATGCTGACCTTTTGACCATGGATCACGCCGTCGGCACCGAGCACTACGTTTTCGACGATGTCCGGGGTTGGCACGCAGACCAGCACGATGTGCGCGTGGTCCGCCACTTCCCGAGGCGTTGCATGGCTGTGCGCACCCCGTTCAAGCAATGGCGCCAAGGCGAGGGGATTGGGATCAAACAGGTTCAGGTCAAAGCCTTTGTCGAGCAGATGGCGGGCCATTTTCTGGCCCATGGCGCCGAGGCCGATGAAACCGATGGAAGGCGTATCGGGGGTGGTCATGGCGGGTCTCTTTCTTGTGGATGGAGACCCATGCTAGACACGGTGACAAATGACCGACAAAGCAGTTTTACGCCGCAGTGCCTTGATCAAAGCTCAAGCCAGATCGCGGGTGATGCGTGCCTGTTCAAGGACCCATTCACGGAAAATTCGCAGGTCTTCGCTTTCCTCGCGGTGCTTGGGAATCAGCAGGTAGTAGGTGTAGACGCCCATGTCCACCACCTGTTCGAACGGCCGGATCAGGCTGCCGTCCTGCAGTTCCTTGTTCACCAGAAACAGCTGCGCCATGGCAATGCCCTGACCGCCGACCGCCGCCGCGTAAACCATCGACGAACTCTGATAAGTCATGCCGGCGTGGGCATCGACTTCGCGACTGACCCCGCAAGCTTCCAGCCAGTAACGCCAGTCTTCGAGGCGGGCGATCGAGTGCAGCATGGTGTAGTTGGCGATATCGGCCGGCGTCTGCAACCCCGGGCCATGCTGCAGCAGCGACGGGCTGCACACCGGGGCCAGCTGGTTATCGCTGAGCACGTGACAATTGCAGTTGGGCCACTCACCGGAGCCGAGGCGGATGGCGGCATCGATGTCTTCCTTGTAGAAGTCCACGGGCTCAAGGGAGGCGGTCAGCAGCACTTCGATCTTCGGGTTCTGCGCGTGGAAGCTTGCCAGGCGCGGGATCAGCCACTGCATGGCGAAGGTGGTGTAGGCGCGGACTTTCAGCTGACGGCGCAGCGGTGGAGACATGAGTTTTTTGGTGGCTCCGCGCAGGTCTTCGACCACCCGGGCCACCGCGCGGAAGTACTGCTCGCCGGCAGCGGTCAGGGTGATCTGGCGGTGCCCGCGCACGAACAGGTCGAGCTTGAGAAATTCTTCGAGCGTGCGGATCTGCCGGCTGACTGCGCCCGGGGTGACGTTCAATTCATCGGCGGCCAGGGTGATGCTCAAATGCCGGGCGACGGATTCGAATGCGCGGATGGCATTCAGGGGAGGCAGACGTTCCATGGTGAGCAACTCTTGTTCTTATGGGAGGAGCGGCGCGCAGTGTACGTAAACCAAAGCCTAAACCCACTTGATTAAAACTCAAGGGAAGGGCGTATTTTTCTCGATTGTCGGTCGGCAGCGCGGCTTTCAGGATCGACCGTCACGCGCCTGTCTGGCCCGTGGCCGAACCTGACAACAATAAGAGAAACACACCCATGAACAGCCCCTTTTCCAACGCCCGGAAGGGCTTCCCGCTGGTATGGCGCCTGTCGCTGTGCAGTGCCGCCAGCACGCTGATGAACCCGGCCTGTGCCGATTTCCTTCAGGGCAGCAAAAGCAGCCTGGAGCTGCGCAACTATTACTTCAATCGTGATTTTCGTCAGTCCGGCGTCGCTCAAAGCAAGGCAGAGGAATGGGCGCAGGGCTTCATCCTGCGGCTGGAATCGGGCTACACCGACGGCATGCTCGGCGTCGGGTTCGACGCTATCGGACTGGTGGGCGTCAAGCTCGATTCATCACCGGATCGCTCCGGCACCGGGCTGCTCAATACCGAGCGTGGACCGGGTGGACGAGCCGAGGATGACTACGGCGAACTGGGCCTGACCGGCAAACTGCGCCTGGCGCGCAGCACTCTGAAAGTCGGCACCTTGCTGCCTCGGATGCCGGTGGTCATGTACAACGATTCACGCCTGCTGCCGCAAACCTTTCGCGGCGCCTGGCTCAACAGCTCGGACCTCGACAACCTGTCCCTGGACCTTGGTCGACTCGACCAGACCAACTTGCGCAACTCTTCCGACAATGAAGACATGAGCGTTTTCAACGGCGGGTCACGCAATATCCGCCTGGGAAGCCACGCCACCAGTGACCGCTTCGACTTTGCCGGGGCCACCTACCGCTGGGTGCCGGCGCTGAGCACGGCCTATCACTACGGTGAACTGGAGGGGATATATCAGCAGCACTACCTGACCCTGAACCACAAATGGACGATCAGCGAAGGCCAGACCTTGAACTCGGATTTACGCTGGGCGCGTAGCCTTGACGAGGGCAACAGCAATGTCGACAACTCGGCGCTGGGCGCGATGTTGACCTACAGCGCCCGCGGCCATGCCGTGGGCCTGGGTTATCAGCGCATGAGCGGCGACACCGGTTTCGCCAACATCAACGGCACCGACGGCTATCTGGTCAACCTGGTGCAGATCAACGATTTCGGTAACCAGGACGAACGTTCATGGCAGGCGCGCTACGACTACAACTTTGCCGCCGTGGGAATTCCCGGCCTGACCTTCATGACCCGCTATCTGTCGGGCGACGACGTCACCGTGCGCAACCGGGCGGAGGGCGGCAAGGAATGGGAGCGTGATTCCGAGTTGGGGTATGTGATTCAGAGCGGGCCGTTGAAGGACCTGGGGCTGAAGTGGAAAAACGCCAGTGCGCGGAGCAATTTCTCCAGTGATATCGATGAGAACCGCTTGATTGTGACCTACTCGTTGGCGCTTTGGTAAACCCCTAGATCTATGAACTGATGCTCACTCGTGGTGAAAGAATTACCTGTGTCGAGTGCCTCGCCACAGGTACTTCTTTCACCTCTGGAGGGCGGTGTATTTGAGGACGAAAAAAGGGTGCAGCAATGGCTGCACCCTTGGGTGTTAGACGGGAAGTCAGAGGCGGATGATCACTGATTTGAGCTGCGTGTAATGCGACAACGCATCAACCCCTTGCTCACGCCCGTAACCACTTTGCTTGAACCCGCCGCACGGTGTCTGGACGAACCCGCCGCTGTATTCGTTGACCACAATCCGCCCGGCCTCAAGGTTCGCGGCCACCCGGTGCACCCGGCCAATGTCACGGCTCCAGATACCGGCCCCCAGGCCGAACTCGCTGTCGTTGGCAATACGCAACGCGTCCGCTTCATCCTTGAACGGAATCACGCACACAATCGGCCCGAAGATTTCTTCACGGGCCAGGGTCATGTCATTGGTTACGCCGGTGTAGACGGTCGGCTCGATGTACCAGCCGTTTTCAAAGCCGGGATGGCTCGCCACCTTGCCGCCGATGGCCGGGGTCAGGCCTTCGCGTTCGGCAATTGCAAAGTAGCTCTGGATTTTCTCGAACTGGGCGCGGGTGGTGATGGGACCGGACGTCGCATCGTCCTGCGGGCCGACCCGCAGATTGCCGACCTCGGCCACCAGTTTGTCGACGAAGCGATCGTAGATCGATTCCTGCACCAGCAACCGGGTCCCGGCAGCGCACCACTGTCCGCTGTTCCAGGTGAACGCGAGGGTCGAGCCTTTGGCCGCGGCGTCCAGGTCGGCATCGTCGAACACGATGTTGGCAGACTTGCCGCCCAGTTCCAGGGTCAACGGCAGGATCCGCTCCGCCGCAATATGCCCCAACTCCTGACCGGCACGAATGCCGCCAGTAAAGGAGATTTTGCGGATGTGCGGGTTATGCGCCATGGCCGGGCCGATGACGCTGCCTTTGCCGACGATCACGTTGAACACCCCCGGCGGAATTCCGGCCTCCACAGCCATGCGCGCGAGTTCCACCAGCGATGCCGAGGTGTGTTCCGACGGTTTCGCCACCACCGTGTTGCCCGTGGCCAGCGCCGGAGCAATCGCCCGGGCCGCCTGATGCAGCGGAGCGTTCCACGGCAGGATCACACCGATCACGCCGAACGGATCGCGGCGGGTGTAGACGTGGTAATTCGGGCCTTGGTTGATCACTTCACCGTCCATGACATTGACGATGCCGCCGTAGAACTCGAAGTACTGCGCCGTGAGGTCCATCAGGGTCGCCATCTCGCGCCCGGGTTTGCCGGTTTCGGCCCGTTCCAGCGCACCGAGGGTGCTTTCGCTGGCGCGGATCAAACGCCCGAAATCGTTGAGGATGCGCCCGCGGTCCGCCGGGCGCATGTCACGCCAGGCTTGCAGCGCGGCGGCGGCGGAATCGATCGCGATGGCCACGTCAGCCGGGCCGCTGCTGGCCACTTCGTTGAGTTTTTCGCCGGTGCGTGGATCGATTTTGTCTTCGTACTGGCCGTCCAGCGGCGGCACGGAGCGTCCATCGATGAAGCTGTTGGTTTGCTCAAACATTGCGGGTTCTCCTCGCGAAACTTTTATTGTCGATGCGGTACATGGGGGAGGTCGTGGGCAGCCCCATGATTGCCTGCATTTACCCTCGCTCGCGCGGGCGCCTTCAACCGAGTTTTACAGGGGTATGCGTTGAGAAAACCTCAACATAGTGGGTTGATTTTTAGTCAATCGAACCGCCCTGAAAACTCGCTACACGAGAAGGTGACGGTGCTGGATATTTCTCCCGTAGCAACACTGAGGCCGCGTCTAAAGGTCAACAATAATAGCGCCCACGGGAGCCATAACCATGAGCAACTACCCTACGGTGGACAGCGAACTGCCGTCCGCATCCAACGCCACTGCCACGACTCAGAGCCAAGGTCGACAACTCAACAGTGCAGAGAAAAAAGCGATTGTCGCCGCGACCCTGGGCACCATCGTCGAGTACACAGACTGGGTCATCTATGCGACCTTTTCCTCCATTCTCGCCAAGCAGTTTTTCCCCGCCGGTGACGGGGCAACCGCCTTGCTGTCGGTGTTGGCCGTGTTCGCCGTCGGCTTCATCATGCGCCCGATCGGTGGCGCGGTGCTGGGCCAACTGGCAGACCGCTATGGCCGCAAGAAGGGCCTGACGCTATCCATCCTGCTGATGTCCGTCGCCTCTCTGGTGATCGGCATCTGCCCCAACTATGAGAGCATCGGCATTGCCGCGCCGATCATTCTGGTGTTTGCGCGGCTGGTTCAGGGCTTCTCGGCGGGCGGCGAATTCGGCTCCGCCTCGGCGTTTCTGATCGAGTCGGCCCCTGCGCATCGCCGGGCCTTCGCCGGGTCGTGGCAGTGGTTTGCAATCAATGCCGGCACGCTGGTGTCGTTCCTGCTCGGCTTTGCCCTGGCGTCGATGGGCAGCGACACTGCGCTCTACGATTGGGGCTGGCGCGTCGCGTTCGTGATTGCCGCGCTGATGGGCTTGATCACCCTATGGATTCGCCTGTCGGTACGCGAAACCGAGATCTTCAAATCGCGCATCGCCAGCCACGGCAAAAAACGCCCGATTCGCGAACTGCTGTTCAGCCATCGCCGCGATGCCATGCGCGTGATCGGCATCGCCATGGCCGGCAACCTGCTCAACTACGTGTGGATGGTCAGCTATCCGAACCAGGTGCATTTGATCACCGGCATGTCGATCCGCGACACCTTGCTGGCCGGGGTGATTTCCGTAGGTGTGTCGCTGGTATTGCTGCCATTCGCCGGCAAACTGGCGGATCGCGTCGGGCGGCGTCCGGTGCTGATCGCCTTCGCCATCGCCTCGATCCTGTGGGCCTGGCCGAGCTTTGGCTTACTGCACGTCGGCATCAGCCTGATGGAAGTGACGCTGATCCAGACCGTCTCGATGGTCATCATGACCGGCTTCGGCGCCGCCTCGGCGGTGACCATGGCCGAGCAATTCCCGGCCGAGGTTCGCGTGACGGGCATCGCCTTGCCGTATGCGTTGTCGGTGACCTTGTTCGGCGGCACCGCCCCGTACCTGATGGCCGCCATGGCGGGTTGGGGGTATGGCGGGTTGTTCTGGATTTACCTGGCGGTGATCAGTGCAATCAGCGCGGTGGTTTACCTGCGGATGCCGGAGACGCGGGGGCAGCCGTTGCGTTGATCGGACATCAATGAAAAAGGGGCGGATGATCCGCCCCTTTTTCATGCCAGAAACACAAACCCTGTGGGAGATTCTATGTTTGGGGGGAACACCCAAACATAGAATTTGGCTTGTATTCGGTTTGGTTTTTCATCAGGGCAAACATCACTCTG
>NZ_VIUJ01000007.1:123515-270608 GCF_007993905.1 Pseudomonas sp. SJZ077 | reverse complement strand
GATTCACAAAAAGCTGAGGTGCTTCTGAAGCATGAAGGGATTGCATTCGCGCTCCATACCTTACAAGGCGATGCAGCCAGCCAAATTGTGGCGTGCTCACATTCCCTAGGATGTGACAGCATCATCCTAGGTTCGCATGGCAATGGTTTTCTGGCGGGGATTTTTCTGGGCTCTGTCGCGGCAAAGGTGATTCAGCTCTCTGATTTACCAATCACCTTAGTCAAATAAGAGATCGTGAATTGCTTGATAGCGCGGCCCCATAACTGGATTGTCAAAGGCAGGTGTTTTGAAAAGATTCTGATTTAACCTTGCCCTTCAGTAGCCGACCATGAAGCCCTATCACGAGTGGGGGGTTGATATTTTTTGAATCAAATGACTTCTCGACAATGGTTTGATATCGATTAGCCTAGGATTGCTACCCAGTAAAAAGACCCTCAGTGAGTCCAATTATTGCTTAGGGCCTTGTGACCATGTTATCGCGTTGTCTGCGCTATGGGCGGGGTCGCGTCGGCACCCGAAAGGGTGGTCGGCCCTCGTGGTCGGTACTCCAACCTTCGCGGCTTTGCCCACCACTCACGTTAGTGATTTCGCGCTCAATCAATCAAAGTCATCATGCCTGGAAATGCTTAATGCGTCTTGGCTTACTCATGCCCCCCTTAATGAAAATACCTTAGAGACTCGTTTAAAGTTAACGAGCCTATTGCTGTGTCATCAGCAGCTGTTCCACCATGAAGCCTTTGTCTTTCAGTCGTTCCAGCAGTGCCGCGTAGGCCTGCGGTTTTACCCGGGTCGTTCGCGACAGAATCCATAAGTATCTGCGAGTGGGCTCGCTGACGGCGACCAATTGGTATTGTTCGTCAATATCAATAATCCAGTAGTCCGCCCATACTGCTGGGAGAAACGACATCCACGCTGGTGCGAAACGCACCTTGAGCCTGGGAGAGTCCGGAGCACCCACTTGCCGACCAGTGGCGAGAGAAAGATGCAATTGGCCATCGCGTAATCGACAACGGTTGACCGCTTGCACCGTACCGTCGACCTGTAGATGGAAATCGGTTCGGGTGAAACCGGCGCACTTTTTCTGAATCCGGTTGGGAGTGCGGGCGATCTCGTACCAGGTACCCATGAGCCGAGGCAGATCGATGCTGGCGACAGGCTGCAACGGCAGACTGGAACTGTCTGCCTGACCGCCGGGAATAGCAAAACTCAATCCAGACCAAAGCAGGCTAGTAAAAAGGTAGAGAACTACTCTGCGCATAGCACTAACGCTCACGGTTGGCGGTCGACGATGCATTCCCCAATGCTATCGGAGAAATCGGGTGCACGGAGATTGGCCTCTCAGCTCAACGATAGGCTATAGCCAGCTCAATCAGAGAAAAACCGGCATCGGGTTCGGCCATGTGAAGCACAGACTTACCAGCGCAGCCAGCTTCGACCGAGTAATGCGCCTAGTAACGTCGGCACCAGCATGCCCAACAAGTACCACACTCCCCAAAATGGTATCTGCATCTCGGGGCAGCCAAGCAAGTAAGCAATCGTTGCCATTGAGCCTGCTAGTAGTCCACCGCAGGCTCCTGAGAGCGTCAGATTGGTGGGTGCAAGACCGCGTAGCGCCCAAAAACACACCGATAAACCCAGGAATCGACAGCAAGCTAATGTTGAGCACGCATACCTTCCAGGTTTGGCCGAGAATGATCGCTACGCGGTCGTCAGGTGGGGCTACCAAGAGTACATAGATAGATCCGACCCACACCGAAGCGACTGCGGCAACAATCAGCATTTTTCCGGGGCCCGAGGCAATTCCAAGTCTAGCCAGCCTCATTACCATGCTCAGTGCACCGATCATCAGACAGAGCGGAAAGGCGATCTTTGCCCAAAAAATCGGTGTAGCCATGACCAGGCCAAGGTGTGGCCGATTCCTATTATGCTATTACCAGTAAAGTGGCCGGACAGCATCGCGCAGCTGATTCACTTAGCGAGTGTCCTGCGGACAACTGGGGCCACACCCGACGCGAGCAGGGAAATAAAAAACATCAGTATTCATCATGCACACCTAACTCTTAACGCCAGTGCTTTGAGCCCTCAGTGTAGATAGTTGCTGGCAGATAGGGTGCAACCTACCATTCCAAATTGCCGAATAAAACTTCTACCCCGCCCGCTACTCTATTAGATGCAGTCACTAAAGGTATTGCACATGATCGCCCGTTGGCGCTGGGTAACGAATCAACTCACCAAACGGCTGTGGTTCAGAGCCTCCCTATTCTCCCTTCTAGGCGTGGCTACGGCTCTGCTCGCTGTTGTATTCAAAGACTTCATTCCGGAGTCATTGCCAGCGCGCATCGGTGCGGATGCGGTGGACAAAATTCTGGGGATCATTGCTTCCAGCATGCTGGCCGTTACAACCTTCTCGTTAAGTACGATGGTCACGGCGTATGGTGCCGCGAGCAGCGGGGTGACGCCTCGTGCCACCACGCTCGTGATGGAGGACACCACGACCCAGAATGCCCTCGCCACTTTCATCGGCTCATTCCTCTTTAGCCTGGTGGGGATTATCGCGCTGAGCACGGGCGCCTACGGCACCCAAGGTCGAGTATTGCTGTTCGCAGTGACGATAGTTGTGGTCATCCTGATCGTTTACACCCTACTGCGCTGGATCGATCACCTGTCCAAGCTCGGAAGGGTTGGAGAAACCATCGACCGCGTCGAGGCAGCTGCGATAAAGGCAATCAGCCAACGAGTCCAATGGCCCTACCTAGGCGGTTCAGCTTACCCGCCTGATCTGGTACTTCCCCCTGGCGCAATTACAGTCACAAGTGATCTAACTGGCTATGTGCAACATATCGATGTGAACGCTCTTGGAACCATCGCACAGGACAATCAGACCCAGATTTATCTGGACGTACTTCCGGGGACATTTGTGCACGAGGGAATGCCACTCCTACACATTGTGAGCTTGGGCAACACGATGACCGGTGATACCAATATCGCTAGAGAGGAGATTCTAGCGGCGCTGACCATCGGCATCCGGCGAACCTTTGAAAATGATCCTCGCTTCGGGCTCTGCGTGCTCTCGGAAATCGCTTCTCGCGCCTTGTCTCCTGCGGTCAACGACCCTGGGACGGCCATTGATGTCATTGGCCGAGGAGTGAGAACTTTGACTTGTTGGAGCAAACCTCACGTCTCTAGCTCGCAGACAGATCAAGGCTGTAAACAGGTCTTTCTTCGAGGATTGACTGTTGAAGATCTGTTTGACGATTTTTTTGCCCCGATAAGCAGGGACGGTGCAGGTTTGCTTGAAGTTAACCTTCGCCTGCTAAAGGCCCTCATCAGCCTCGCTAGGATTAACCCTGCGATCTTTAAGCATGCCTGCGACAGACACGCAGAGCTTCTGGTCACACGAGCAGATACAACGTTAGTGATGCAGCATGAGAAGGATCAACTTAGCTCACTGGCTAGGACGATGCCCCGGTAAAACCTATCGAGCTGGATTCTTTGGCGTGGTGTCGGGTTCTACGTTCTGTAGGAAGCCCCGCGCCAATTGCTGATACAACTCAGGCCCCATTTGAACTAACAGCCTTGGAGATCAAGGCTACCGCCATGAGACTAATAACCATACTGTGACTATCAATCATCTCCATCACAATGATTGCGGAGGTGATCGGAGACTGAGTAACAGCGGCCAGAAAACCAACCATGCAGAGGGCAATAGTGGGCTGCGCGGCTAGATGGAATAGCTCTGCGGTATTGGCGCCGACTGCTGCCCCTACGGCGAGCGAAGGGGCGAAAATACCTCCTGGAATACCAGAAAAGTAGGTCACTACGGTCGCTAAGAAACGCGTAATGGGTGCGTGCCATGGCAGGACAACATCGGATGCGATGACCTGAGAGGTAATGCCGTATCCGCTACCGAACGACATTCCGCCACTCAGCCAGCCCAATATTGCGACGATCAATCCGCAGATACCGGCAAACCATACTGGGTGCCGGCGCCGCCATTGCCAGATGATGAACTGTGGGTGCCGCTGTGGCCATAACAACATTCGGCTAAACAAACCACCCAATAGCCCACATCCAATCGCTATCACTAATGCCGGGACGACTATGTCGAGGTTGATGTCCTGAATGCCGAAATGACCGAAATGACCGAAATGACCGAAATGACCGAAATGACCGAAATGACCGAAATAGTTGTAGTTGCCCTGCAAGGCAATAGCGACCATACCAGACAGGATGATGGTGCTGAGAAGAACGCCACTCGTGCGGGTCTCCAGCTTGCGTCCCAACTCTTCTACCGCAAAGGCGATCCCGGCCAATGGCGTATTAAATGCAGCCGCAATACCTGCTGCACCTCCCGCCAGAATGAGATCCTCGCTGCGCACAATTCGCGCATTGGGCAGGAAACGGTGAAAGAAGTGCATGATGGATGCCGCAACCTGGACTGAGGGGCCTTCCCGCCCCGCTGAAAAGCCGCCCGTTAGCGCCAACGTTCCAAGGCTTATCTTGGCGAAAGCAATGCGCAGTGAAACCAGTCTGTTAATGGGCTTGCCTTGACGCGCAAGGAGTGTTGCCGCGATTACCTGCGGAATTCCGCTGCCTTGTGCGCCCACGAAAAAACGCGTTGTCAGCCAAACTACGAACATGCCGATCAGTGGGGTGTAAATAAGAGGAAGTCACGCTCGCTCAGCGGTCTGTTGCGCGAACTGCTCCAAAGCTATGTCGGCCAACCTTGCAAAAGCCACTACCAGTAGGCCAGCAATGGTCGCTGCAATCCATAGAGTTACGCGAGTGCGCCAGCGCATTGAGGCGAAGCCTCGACGAAAAAGCTTTATCGGTTTGATCACACGAGGGGCTCCCGTTGAAGTCGCCATATTGACCGTAAGACTAAACAAATAAGAAGCTTGCTCCAAACAGCTTTGCGCAAGCTGGCGCAGAACGCTCTCCTATCGCTTCGCCGTTAAGCGAGTGCTACCCAGGAGTTTTTTATCCAGCTGCGTCTGCAACATCTTTAAGTAGACACCGTGTGAGGATCATCTTGGTGATTACAAATGTAAATCCCGCAAAAAACATTGTTATGAAGGCATAAGCCATCCGCTATTGCATGCGCTCTCTTCCCTCGACGCTTGACTCTTCGAGCGACTGAGAGGCTGCGCACTATTCACGCGCCCCTCGTATCAAGCATTCGACAGACGCTCCTCAGTCCAGCGCAAAAAACTTATTTCGGGGCATACGCAGCCACCGACTTGCAAATTTCCTCCCGAGCCTCATCAGCGCTCCCCCAACGGCCCATCTTCACCCACTTGCCCGGCTCCAGAGCCTTGCTGTTTTCGAAGAAATGCTGGATCTGTGCGAGCAAAAGTACGGGAAGGTCTTCCCACTCCTTCACGTCGCTGTACTTAGAGCTGAGATTGTCATGAGGCACCGCAATTACTTTGACCCCAGCACCTACTTCGCTTGTCATGTACATCACACCAACCGGGCGGCTGCGAACTACAACGCCAGCCGATACCGGGTACGGGCAAATCAACAGTACGCCCCGAGGATCGCCATCATCACTCAGCGTATTTGGAATAAATCCATAGTAGGCGGGATAAAGCGTCGATGTACTGAGGAAGCGGTCAACGAAGGTCTGTCCACTTGTTTTATCCACCTCGTGTGTAACCGGAGAATGGTTAGCAGGAGTTTCGATAACCGTAAAAAAGTCATTGGGGATCGCGATACTCGGTGGAACATCCGTATAGCTCACGTTCGTACCTCAAAGGTTTAGGAATGGCTTGGAGGCCTTTCTGCCGACGGTGCCCATTTCAATTGGGGTTTTTACGTAGAATACGGAAATCTCCTAAACCTCCAACCTCTTGAACAACATTTCGGATTCGTCCTCGGTGATAGCCATGCGAATCTCCGTAGGTTGATCTGCCAGCTCAAAAAAATGCGATGAGTGCAATTTACCTGTGTGCCCAAATCCTTCAATTGCTGTGCAGAGGCTCGCGCCGCGCCCCCCCATCTCTTTAGCAACGTCGACGATCCATTCGCGCAGCATCTTTCCCTGACAACAACGGTTCTGCTAGGCGAAGAAAATCGCTAGATAACCTCTCATGTTCGTCTCCTCAACGTGGCCCCAGAGTGGAAATAGCGTTGCTGTGCGAGCGACCGGTATCAAGCAGATGTGTGACTATCGCCGTGACTGCGCCTACAAGGTGAGCGGAAACACCAATCACGCGCTCTACTGTCACCTCCGAATGCGTCACGGCAGTCCTTCAGTGTGGTAATCAGAACATGAGTATTGCCTACAAAACCTCGACAAGATGACTGAACCCGAACGACAAGCGCTCTGGGACGTGGTCAGAAGCTGCTCGCCAGACTTGATGCAGGGGAGTTGTTTTGAAGGAGAGTGAACTTCCAGTCAAAACTTACGTGACTTGCGGCCTTCCCTTCTCATTGAGGAAAAAGTGGGCACACTGCTCGGAGAAAGTTCGCTACTGGTCGGAACGCTGCCGGCGTAGTAAAAGCTGAACTAAAGAAAAAGGGCCATTCCAGGCCCTTTTGTACTCAAACCAAGATCACTTGGTCAGCCAGGACTCTACTTTGTCCGAGCCATATTTGGCTTTCCATTCTTTCAGCGTTTTGTGGTTGCCGCCCTTGGTTTCCACAACTTCCCCGGATTCAGGATTTTTGTAAACCTTCACTTGGCGAGCTTTGCGGGTGCCCGCTTTTGGCGCGGCGACAGGAGCGCGTCGGGCTTGCGGATCCAGAAGATTGATGATGTCTTTCAAGCTGAAGCCGTACTTCGCGAGCAACGCACGGAGCTTTGTTTCGAATTCGATTTCTTGCTTCAGACCAGCATCACCCTTGAGCGCTTCTAGCGCTTGGAGCTGTTCGGCTAAGTGTTTTTCCAGTTGGCGAAATTCTGCGAGCTTGGACATGGTCGTTCTCTAGGTAGTTAGTCGCCTTACAATACACAAAAAACCACAATTTGAATTTAGAGTCAGGGAGCCATTTCTATGCAAGCCGAGGCTCGGTGTACTATCAAAAAAACGAGAAGATTTCGAATGCAGAAAGGCAGGCTAAAAAACGTGCTCAAAGGAAAAGTGAAAAACATTGGAATTTTTTCTGAGAGCACCACTCTTTTGCCTATGAGCGTAAGGAGGAACTCATGAGCCAAACAGATATTTTTGTCATCGAGTACAAGCTGCACGGGAAGCCAAAGTCATTCGTAATTCGCGCCAAAACAATGCGCAATGTGGATGCCTGGCATTGGGCAAGCTGCGACGCCGGCCTAGCGCCCATTCCTAAACCCGGTAGACCTCCGTTGAAGGTCGTTTCGAAACCTCAAGCCGAGCGATACGGAGTGACAGAAGTGAAATGGCGCGAAACGGCTGTTCTTGATTGGACAGAGGCCTGAACATAGCCCAGACGGCGCAAATAGCGGGTGACTGTGTGTAGTGGTCAACTATTCCCGGACACGACGTTAAGTTTTTTCTCGGCCTGAGCTGGGGCCAGTCCGTTGTTGAATTGGTGCGGTCTAATCCATTTGTACCTATGCATCAGGTAATAACTGATGTCGCGGTGCGCCTCTTGAGCTGTCATGTAGCCTACGGTCGGTATCCATTCAGTTTTCAAGCTGCGAAACACACGCTCCATCGGCGCGTTATCCCAGCAGTTTCCACGACGGCTCATGCTTTGGCGCATGCGGTAACGCCAGAGCCGTTGACGGAACTGGCGGCTACCATATTGCGAGCCCTGATCCGAGTGAAACAAAAGCCCTTGAGGCCTGCCACGCTGTTCGTAAGCCATGTCCAACGCCTTGATGACCAGATCCGCATCCGGCTTGTTCGACAGCGCCCAGCCCACCACTCGGCGCGCGTAAAGATCCATAACGACAGCTAGGTAATGCCACTTCCCTTGAGCCCAGATGTAGGTGATGTCGCCACACCAGACCTGATTCGGCGCCGGCACATCAAACTCTCGATTCAAGATGTTCGGAATGTCAGGCCGCTCAACCGTCGCTTGTTTGTAGGCATGCGATCCAGGTTGTTTGCTGACCAACTCCAGTTCCCGCATCAGGCCTCGCACCTTGAACCGCCCGATCAGCTCGCCGTCTTCCTGCATCATTGACACGATACTGCGGCTACCGGCAGCGCTTCGACTTTGCGTAAACAGTTCATTAACCCGGCTGCGCAACCGAAGCCGCTCAACGTCTGGAGTTCGGCGCCTGAGGCGGTCGGCGTAGTAACACGAACGAGTGACGTCAAAGACTGCGCAAAGCCAATCAACCGGCTCTTGAGGGCTCAGTTGATCAATCAGCGCGTGCGCTCGTGCTCTTCCGACATCAAGAGCGCGGTAGCCTTTTTTAAAATGGATTTCTCCCGCTCAAGTCGAGCGATTCGAGCTTCCAATTCCTGGATTTTCTGCTGCTCAGGCGTCAGCGTCTTACTCTGCGGAGTAACGCCGCTGCGCTCCTGCTGGAGTTGATTAACCCAGCGACGCAACGCGGACTCGACCACCCCAAGCGAGCGGCTGGCTTCGATATGGCTATAGCCTTGATCGAGCACGAGGCCTGCGGCCTCGCGTTTGAATTCAGCGGAAAAAGAACGACGTTGTTTGGTCATCAGACACCTCTATCTGGCGAGCATTCTCGCCTAAATGGGTGTCCGGTAAGAGATGGTCACCCCCAAACCCTGCGAGGGCTACGCTTTCGCAGGGTATTTTATTTTGGAGGCCATCATCATGAGCGAATTGGCACTGGTCGGTATCGATCTCGGCAAACACACTTTCCACTTGCACGGCCAGGACGTATCGGGTCGAGAGATGTTTCGCAAGAAGCTCTCGCGCGTGCAGATGATGCGTTTTTTCGGCAACTGCCCCACTTGTAATGTCGTGATGGAAGCCTGCGCTGGTTCCCATTTCGTTGCCCGCGAACTGGCTACCATGGGACATGTAACCAAACTGATATCCCCGCAGTTTGTTCGGCCCTTTGTTAAAAGTAACAAAAATGATTTCGTTGACGCCGAGGCGATCTGCGAAGCCGCCTCACGCCCTTCGATGCGATTTGTCTCGCCTAAAACCGAGGCCCAGCAAACGCTCTCAGTACTTTATCGCATGCGTGAGTCGCTGGTGCGTGACCGCACCAAAACAATCAATCAACTCCATGGCTTCCTGCTGGAGTTCGGCATCAGCCTGCCTCTGGGGCGGACGGTCATAAAACGTCTGCCTAGCGTTCTGGCCGAGCATGAGTTGCCGATACGGCTCAGCACATTGTTACAGCGGTTGCACGCACACTTCGGCTATCTGGATGAGCAAATCACGCTGCTGGATAAAGAGATGGCTGGCCAACTGGCTGACGATGATCTGGGCAGTCGTTTGCTGAGTATGCCCGGCGTCGGCCCGATCACCGCCAGCCTGCTGGCTGTCGAAATGGGAGACGGCATGCAATTCGGATGAAGTCGTGACTTCGCCGCATCCATAGGGCTCGTTCCCAGACTGTACAGCACGGGTGGCAGGTCTAACTTGAAGGGGATCAGCAAGCGAGGAGACAAGAGCCTCAAATGCCTGTTGGTACAGTGCGCCAGGGTTTTCTGATGAGGTGAATAACGCGTTGCGTGATGAGACCCCCCTACCAACTTCAACGCTTGAGGCGTTGCGCGACTTTACTCTGGCGATGGTGCGCCAACGTGGCGAGCTTGAGTCCACGCAAATGCAGGACTTTTATGCAGCCGGCTATACTCAACAAAATGTGTTGGAAATCATATTAGGCCTCAGTCAAAAAGTTATGAGCAACTACACCAACCACATTGCCCAGACGCCTGTCGACGAAGCCTTTAAGCGTTTCTCCTGGACTAAGAAATCATCCCGATAACGATCATCGATACCGCCCCTTCCCCTCCCGGGCACGATTTAGATTTATGAGCGTGCCCCGCAGGTTCGATCGAGGTAACTTTTCCGCGATCTAGCGTGTCAGGGGCCTCAAGCGAAAACCGCGTGCTTACAGTAGCGTGCACTACTTAGCAGAGAATATTCATGGCATTGCGAAAATCAGCGCCGATCATCGTTTTCGATGTGAATGAGACATTACTCGATATCACCACCCTTGAGCCGCTGTTTGAGCGTGTCTTCGGTGACCGAGCCATTTTGCGCGAGTGGTTCGCCAATCTGATCCTCTACTCGCAAACTATGACCTTATGTGGGCGTTACAGCCCATTTGGCAAACTGGCCGCGGGCACGCTGCACATGGTCGCGTCTATCCATCATGTCGCGCTCGACGCTAGTGATATTGATGAATTGCAGGCACGGATGAGTACTATGCCAGCACACCCTGATGTGCTGCCGGCACTCAACTGCTTACGTGATGCCGGCTTTCGGTTGATGACGCTAAGTAACTCGCCCAGCGGTGCATCCCCTTCGGCTCTTGAGCGCGCCGGGTTAGCGAAATTCTTTGAGCGCAGTTTCAGTGTTGAGGTAGTGAAAAAATTTAAGCCTGCCCCGGAAACCTATCAGATGGTTTCGAGGGAGATGAATGTCGAGATGGCGGACTTGCTTCTGGTCGCTTGTCATCTTTGGGATACGGCGGGTGCGCAAGCTGCGGGGTGCCTTGGCGCACTGCTGACCCGGCCGTACAATGCACCGCTACCGATAGACGAGGTGCCAGTGCCAGACATAATGGCCGCAGAGTTAGGAGGGCTGAGCGAGCAGATCATTCAACGCTGGGGCGGACAGACTTAGCCAAAGGCCTAACCTGACCCTCTTAGTGGCCTATTGCCGATGGCAATGGGTGTGCTTGATTGCCCGAGTCGGCCAATGACCTATATGTTCGCCATGACATAAGTCATTTGATCGCGGTGTAGGACTGTAGGCAGGAACTACTTTCCAGTGACGTTTAGACTAATCCCGAATAGCCAGCAGCGTCGCAAACATCGCCATTGTTGAAAAAAGCTCGAAAACCGTCGTTGATAGACTTACCGTACGATTACACGGCCCATTTGGTCAGCAATCCCCATCCGACGCTATTGCTGTGTCATCAGCAGCCGTTCCACCGCGAAGCCTTTGTCTTTCAGTCGTTCCAGTAGTGCCGCGTAAGCCTGCGGCTCTACCCGAGTTGTTCGCGACAAAATCCACAAGTATTTGCGAGTCGGCTCGCTGACGGCGACCAATTGGTATTGTGCGTCAAGATCAATAATCCAGTAGTCCCCCCACACTGAGGGGAGGAACGACATCCACGCTGGAGCGAAGCGCACCTTGAGCCTGGGAGAGTCCGGAGCGCCAACTTGCCGACCAGTGGCGAGAGCAAGATGCAATTGGCCATCATGCAATCGACACCGGTTGACCGCTTGCACCGTACCGTCGGCCTGTAGATGGAAATCGGTGCGGGTGAAACCGGCGCACCTTTTCTGAAACCGGTTGGGACTGCGGGCGATTTCGTACCAGGTACCCATGAACCGAGGCAGATCGATGCTGGCGACAGGCTGCAACGGCAGACTGGAACTGTCTGCCTGAACAGCGGAAGCGGTAAAACTCAATCCGGCCCAAAGCAGGCCGGTAAAAAGGTAGGGAAGTAATCTGCGCATAGCACTATCGCTCAAGACTGACAGTCGACGATGCATACCCCTATGCCATAGGAAAAATCGGGTATACGTAGGTTGGCCCTAAACTGCGAAATTGCACTCCACTTGACCACCCGTTCGCATTCGATCTGACCAGTCATTTGCATTCGTTCTGACCACCGATTGCATCGGATTTGACCCGCACGCGTCGTACTCAAGATCGGCAAGGAACCTACCAATAGCGGACTTTTTGAATAGATTCAAACCTGCCGTGCTTTGCCGAAGGAACCCACGCGCTCGTTACCCAGCCGCAGAACGGCGTCTTTTCATGCGTACATATCGTCATCCGCATGGCGGAGTAGAGCATCTGCATCCTCCCCGTCAGCGGGATAAATGGCCACGCCAATACTGCAAGACGGTATTTTTACCCCTCCAAATTCAGAGCCCAGCGGCTCGGCCATGACCGTGAAAATCTGCTCCACCTTCCTGGAAACGGCGTTCTCCGACTGGATGTCCGTCAACAAAACAGTGAATTCATCACCGCCCATACGGGCCACCGCATCCGTCTCACATACGCAGCCTTCCAGCCGTCGTGCAATCATACAGAGCACACGATCACCCACGGCATGTCCATGGGAATCATTGATACCCTTGAAGTCATTGATATCCAGAAAAAGTAAAGCCAGAGTGCTCTTGTTACGGTATGCCGCTCGCAGCGCCGAGTCCACTCGTGCATTGAAAAGCGACCGGTTGGTCAGTTCTGTCAGCGGATCATGATGGGCGAGGAAACGTAATGCTTCCTCGGCCTGGCTGAGGGCCGTAACATCACGCGCGACACCGATCCGCGCACCCACTTCCTCTGACCAGAAGGCCGCCCAGAGGATGTGCACGATACCTCCGTCCTTGCGCAGATATCGGTTGCGGAAATCGAAGTGGGGCTGACCATCCATGACCCGGACAATGGAGGCTCGTGTGACCGCCAGGTCGTCAGGATGCATATAGTCGGTGATCGCGTTGCCGGTCAGCTCGTCGGCACGGTAACCGAGCAGTGCCTCACAGGCATCACTTACAAATACAATCTGGTTGTCCCTATCAACCACGAAGACCGTGTCCAACATCAGATGGATCAGTTTGGGGTAGTGCTCTTGCAGGTCTACGGGCATAGGTCAGGGAGTCCGGTTCATATATTTTGATCATAGCCCGAGGGAAGGGTGGCGGCGAGGAATCCTGCAGACTTCCAGAAGACATGCGCAAAGTCAGGTAACAGTTCGCTTTCGAGGCCTATCTGCGCCCGCGTGTAGAAGCCGCTCGACCCTATTGGGTTCACTCCATCAACGGACATGATCCCTATGCTTACTTGAAGGGCGTCTTACGCGCCTGCCGACGCGGCGGGAAAGCGAAATTGCCGAACTGCCGCGCATAGGACATCCGTCTAATTGCGCAAGGTGTGTTGGACTGACGCTTACACACCTGCATCAGGATTTGGACGGGAGTTAGCAATACTCCCTCTATGATCAGTGAGTTTTCGGGCATGCGTGGGTTGGTTAAGCCGGCAAAAGTGATTATTTTCTCGGACTATAAATGGCTGCTAATCGGGAAGCTGGGACACCCACGTAATAAGCTATCGCGAGCAAACGATTACGCAACGAACGACGCCACCAGCCATCGCGCTGCCAGCGCCTGGCATCGACCCCCACACCTTGAGCCAACTCTACGAATCGGCCTTGGTCGCGGACGCGCTTCACAAGTTCGACCTCCTCAAACAGCGGTGACGCGTCATGTTGTCCGGACGAAAGATATATATCGCGCTGGAAAAATAATCCTTGGTCGCCGTAAGGAATCCCAAAACGGGTACGCACATTGATCAGTTTTTCTAACAACCTGCTTTGCCAGCAATTGGCATTGGAGAATCTGAATGCGAAATACCCTCCCGACGCACCAGAGTTGATTGCATCACGGATAGCAGGCAAGCAATTACACGTCAGATGAGCGTCAGCATGCAAAAACCAGATAATCGAATGAACTGCGTGGCTTGCCCCCAAGCGAAGCTGCTCACCTCGGCAGGGTGATGCAGGTACCCAAAGTGAACCATGGCGCTGACAAATTTCTAGGCAATTCGCGCTTTGGGCCGCATCAACCACGATCAGTTGTAGCGACTCACGCTCATTTATTGCCATTACATTTAAATGACTGAGCAGCTTTTCCAGCGCTGCTTCGTCATTCCAGCAAGGCACGATAACGCTGACAGACCCTTTATTTTGCATCTGATACTTCCAGTAGATCCGCCAACGCGTTTTTCAGTTTTAATCTCGCAGGTCGTGCATCGTGAGCCAATGCCTCTAGCAAGGGCTTTAGGTCTTCTTGGAGGTCGATGTCGAATAACTCACCAGCCAGCGAAACCGAGTGGCCCGAACTCCGACAACATTCGACTAGCGCTTGACCGAGATGCTGAGTGCTCCAAGGCAAAGCGCTCAAGGTCGGCCAAGGCTTACGAGAGGCCATAAGAACAACGCCACCATCTTGCGCCATCATGAGCACTGTATCTGAGTGCTGAAGTTGCTCGTTCACACGTTGATAGTCGTCAGGGCCTAACAATGGGCAGTCGCTTCCAATGTAAATCAGGTACTGGTGACCCAGGTTCCGGAGTTGCATATCCAATGCATTCAAGCGCTCACCGAGGTTTCCCTCACTCTGTGGAATGCAGAGTGCACTCTCGCACAGATCCTGCCCCCATTTCTGGTGTTGTGCTTGATCAGGAGCCAAAGCTCGTGGGCCCGGAAAAACTAAAAGGTCTTCTATAGCGCAATCGAGAAGCAACTGAGCGATACCCAGGGCGCGTTCCTTACCAACACCCTCTGCCAGCCGCTGTTTTGAGTGGCCCAAAGCAGGTCGCTTACAAAGCAGTACCAGGCATGGATCATGATTGTTCAGCGAGCTCATCTGCTTGATCCCAATATGCGTCCGGTATCACGCATCGCCTGAAGTGATGGTGTTGCTAGATTCCTCTGACCACCAGCACGGGTGATGCCCACGATCTGCTACCAGCGCAGCCAGCGTCGACCAAGTAGTGCGCCTAGTACCGTCGGCACCAGCATGCCCAACAAGTACCACACTCCCCAAAATGGTATCTGCATCTCGGGGCAGCGAAGGGAGTAAGCAATCGTTGCCATTGAGCCTGCTAGCAGTCCGCCGCAGGCTCCTGAGAGCGTCAGGTTGGTTGGTGCGAGACCGCGTAGCGCCCAAAACACAGCGATAAACCCCGGAATCGACAGCAAAGTTATGTTGAGTGCGCAGACCTGCCAGGTATCGCCGAGAATGATCGCAAGGCGATCATCAGGTGCGGCCACCATGAGTACGTAGATAGCGCCAACCCACACCGTAGCGACTGCGGCGACAATCAGAATTTTGCCGGGGCCCGAGGCTATTCCAGGTCTAGCCAGCCTCATTACCATGCTCAGCGCACCGATCATAAGACAGAGCGGAAAGGCGATCTTAGCCCAAAAAATCGGTGTAGCCATGACCTGGCCCAAGTCTGGCCGAACGCCCATTATTACTATTACCAGCAAAGTTGCGCCCAAGAGGCCTGCCAGAACCGCGCCGCTGAATCGCTTAGCGAGCGTCCTGCGGTCAACCGGGGCCACACCCGACGCGAGCATGGAAATAAAATCATCAGTGTTCATCGTGCACCTCTAACTCTTAACGCCAGCGCTTTAAGCCCTCGGTGTATCCCTATCTTCACCGCAGACTCAGATAACCCCGTCATTTGAGCGGTTTCAGTAACTGACAGACCTTCTATTTTCACGTGCACGATAGGTAGACGCTGCCGCTCAGGTAGCTGCTCAAGCAACCTACCTAGGTCGCGACTGGCCTGCGCAGGTTCAAGATGTGGTTCGGCAAATAGCTCTGCCGCATCGTCGAGGGAATCGTTGAACACGTCATGACGTGACCTCCCACGGAAAAAGTCGATGAGCTTGTAACGCGCAATGGCGAAAACCCACGCCGTCAGCGGTTGGTCTGCTCGATAAGTCTGGCGCGCATTATGAACAGCCAAGAGAACCTCTTGCAGCAAATCCTCGATTTCACCAGATCTCTGCTGAAGCCTCGAACGTAAAAAACCACGAAGATGACCACTTAACTCCGATAAAAACGTTCGATAAGACCGCTCATCTCCGTCCAGACCTGCGATAAACAGAGCCTGAAGGTGGAGCTCTCGACTGCGCAACACGTCGTTATGTGTAGTTCGTTCCATCGTTCGCTCTGGTTACACGAAAAGTAAAAATATCTCGCTCCTGCATGAAGCCAGCGTTGGTGACGGGCAGCGGATCTTACATGCGGTTACCGGCATAAGGTAACAAGCGAATCAGTTTTGCAGGTTTGAAAAATATTTTGCGGTCGCTGTAACCGGCAGTGAGAAATCATCGAACTACCTATTGGATCGCAAGCACGGTACTCAAGCGCTGATGCGATGACCAATCCTCATCATCTGGAGACACAACCATGAACAATCTCAAGCTTGCCGCCTTCGCTGTTGCCTTATCTACTTTCGCTGCAGGTGCTATGGCCGCAGAGGCTCCTGCTGCCGCAGGCGCCATGGAAAAGTGTTACGGCGTTTCCCTAGCTGGCAAGAACGATTGCAAAGCCGGCGCAGGTACCACCTGTGCGGGCACCGCCAAAGTGGACTATCAGGCTAATGCCTGGAAAAACGTTCCTGCGGGTACTTGTACCTCCATCAAAACACCAAAAGGCACTGGCACTCTCGCACCTATGTAATCGCAATACCACGGGGCGCACCAACCATGAGAACTGAACGCCAGATGGGGGCCGGGCTCGGCCTGAAACCGAATCATTACTCAGATGCGCTGGACTGCACGGCAGAGGGTCTGTGGTTCGAAGTTCATCCGGAAAACTACATGGTGGATGGTGGCCCCCGTCTCGCATGGCTGGAGGCGATTGGGGATCAACATCCGCTTTCGCTGCACGGCGTGTCACTTTCACTTGCTGCCGATTGTCCACCGGACGAAAACCATTTGAAGTGCCTGAAAGCGCTGGCACATCACGTTCAGCCTGCTTTGATTTCCGAGCATCTAGCTTGGTCAGCATGGCGTGGTCAGTATCATCCTGACCTTTTGCCATTCCCTCGCACGGTCGAGGCATTGCAACGCATCGCAAACAACATACAGCGTACACAAGACGCTTTAGGACGTCCTATTGCCATTGAAAACCCCACCCATTACCTAGGCTTGGATGGTCATGAATTCAGCGAAATCGAGTTTTTGACCGAACTGAGTGTGAGAACAGGCTGCGGGTTGCTGCTGGATGTCAATAACGTACACATCAGCGCACATAACCTGGGTTTTGATGCGGGAACGTATCTGGATGCCTTCCCGGCCAAGGCAATCGTGGAGATCCATTTGGCAGGCCACGCGGTGGATCCGGGAGATACGCGGTTGCTGATAGATACTCACGATGCCTCAATCGCTGAAGACGTCTGGTTGCTCTATCAACGCGTTATAGAACGGATCGGCATGCGCCCAACCTTGATCGAGCGCGACGACAATATCCCAGGGTTCGACGCCTTGCTGAATGAACGAAACAGAGCACAGGCGCTGTTGAACATCGGGAAGAGGCAACCATCGGAAGTGACGATATGAACACCTCACTCGCAAGCTTTCAGGATGCATTCGTCGATGCGTTATATGAGCGAAATTCGACTGGAATGACTGCTCTAATCGAACAGCCCGGTTTTTTGGTGTACCGCAATACTGTATTGAAAGGATCGACGGACGCATTACTAGCGAACTTTCCCACCATAGAGCGCTTGGTCGGTACAGAGTGGCTTAAGGCCGCTGCAGCGATCTATGCCCGGCAGTCGCCACCGACGGATTCCCGGCTGCTGCACTACGGCGCTGATTTCCCGGATTTTCTCGACGCTTTTGAACATGCGCGAGAAATGCCTTATCTGGGCGACGTCGCCCGCCTGGATCTGCTTTGGACACAAGTCCATTGCGCTAAAGATGAGCCCGACATTGATCCGAGCGTATTTGCGAACCTGTCCCAAAAGGACTTGGCCCGCAGCCGACTCACACCGAATGCCGCTTCCCGTTGGGCGTGGTTTCCAGACAACCCCGTCTACACCATCTGGCGCTTCAATCGCGAAGAGCGGGACATGCCCGACGAACTCAACTGGCAAGGCGAAGGAGCGCTTCTGACGCGCAAGCAAGCCAAGGTTTGTTGGGAGGCTGCCAGTGCTGCGGATTGCACGTTTTTAGATGCCTGCGCAGCACACCTGCCGCTTGAACTGGCCGCAGAAAAAGCCCTTGAGGTTCAGCCTGACTTGGATTTGGCAGACCTCATTGCCCGCTTATTCAGGGCCGACGCGTTCGCCTCTGTAAGCATCCATCGCTCTTCCTAAAGACTTAACACCAACTTAACCAACGGAGCACATCATGGACGCGATACGAAATACTTCGTCCACAGCCGACAAATCTTTGCGAGGCATGTGGAACCGCATTGCAGACCGAATTGGCTTAATGATTGGTGACTCACTATTGGTGCTGGTTGCTCGTCTATCCATTGCGGCCATTTTTTTGATGTCAGGACGCACTAAAGTCAGTGAATTTTTGACGATCACACCCAGTACGTATGAGCTGTTCCGCACAGAATACTCGCTGCCATTTATCACGCCAGAGCTGGCCGCGCATCTCGCTGCCTACAGTGAGCATTTGTTTCCACTACTTCTTGTGCTAGGCCTGTTCTCACGACTATCCGCATTGGCGTTACTGGGTATGACGTTTGTGATCCAAGTGTTTGTCTACCCTGATGCTTGGCCAACTCATCTTTCCTGGGCGGGCCTTCTACTGTTGATCGTCGCCCGTGGTGGAGGCGCAATGTCGCTGGATCGCCCGCTAGGAATTAAGTGATGCTTTGGCTGCTGCTCACTCACTGCCTGATGAACGGATTACGTAATCGGGCCTAATCAGGCATTTTGGACAGATGACGGGTTGCAGGTGTCGAGGCCTAAACACTCAATCTTTCCTTGATTACGGACTGAAAAGTCCAGTAACCAGTGGGTGAATTTTTTGTGCTAGTGAATGGATATTTCGGGAGGGTTGAGAAGCAGTTCTCGTTCGATGACGCGTGCGAGAAAGCCTCAGCGCGATCACTAGCCGGTTACGAGAGATCCATCTGTAACACCGAGAGGCTATGGCCTCAGAACATCAGTCTTCGAGAGTAGGTATCACCATGCACGCAATGTTACCGCTTCTGAATGCCCTGAGCTTTCCACCTCTGCACCGTGGTCATTTGGAAGCCTTGCAGATCAACCTCACCTACCTTTGCAACCAGCGTTGCCTGCACTGCCATGTCAATGCAGGCCCCACTCGCAAGGAATCCATGACGGATGAAAGTCTGGCGCTGTTGCATCAAGTTATTGATGCCCATCCAGTGAAGACCCTCGACCTGACAGGGGGCGCTCCTGAAATGCATCCCCGTTTCAGAGAGATCGTTGTCCATGCTCGGCGAGAAGGGTTGCGTGTCATTGACCGCTGCAACTTAACAATTCTCAGTGAACCAGGTTATGAAGGCTTAGCGGAGTTTCTGGCTGAGCAAGGAGTAGAGGTGACTGCATCTCTGCCTTGCTATTCCCGTGAGAATGTCGACAAGCAACGAGGTGATGGGGTATTCGACGCAAGCATTGAAGGCCTCAAGAAGCTCAACAATCTCGGATACGGTATTTCTGACAGCGGCTTAATCCTAAATCTTGTTTACAACCCTCAAGGCGCAAGCTTGCCCCCGCCGCAGGCTCAGCTCGAGATCGATTACAAAGCTCACTTGGCGGAGGATTTCGGCATTCAGTTCAACCATCTCCTGACTATTACCAACCTTCCGATTGCCCGATTTGGAAGCACCCTGGTTAGCAAGGGGCAGTTTGGTAATTACATGCAGCTGCTCAGAGATAGCTATCGATCTGAGAATCTCGAAGCAGTCATGTGCCGGAACTTGATCAGCGTCGACTGGCAGGGTTACCTCTACGACTGTGACTTCAACCAAATGCTAGACCTACCGATGTTCATGCCCGGTCTGATTGGTCGTGATCGGCCTCATCTGCGTGACTTGCTCAACTCCTCAAGTCTGGAAAATAACCCGATCACTACACGCGACCATTGCTTTGCTTGCACCGCTGGTCAGGGTTCGAGTTGCGCTGGCGCATTGAAAGGTTAAGGAGAACATCAATGGAGCCGAATAGTCTGCTAGGTGTGTTTTTTTGGGGATTTTTACTGATTTACGGTCTCGTCATGTATGCGTTGTCACCTCGTGCTGTAACTCTGGGTGGCTTTTTCCATGGCGAAGATTCTCAAGGTCGTAGCGCGGCTCCCTGGCTACTGACATCGAGTATTTTCATCAGTTGGATTTTCGCTAAATCGGTGACGAACGCTGCCAACTTGGGAGCAAGCTATGGATTGATTGGTGGTCTGGCCTATGCCACGTATTGGCTTTCGATCCCGCTGGCGGGTTTCGTCATATTCAGACTGCGCCGACGTTTCGGAGCTACAGGACTGGTCAGCTTTCTGATCACCCATTACGGTCGCTCTGCGGCACTGGCTTTCAGCGCAGCCATTCTTATCAGGCTCTTTAACGAGGTCTGGAGCAATACCGCTGTGGTCGGTGGCTATTATGGTGCTGCCGGTAGCATTGAGTTTATCGGAGCCGCCTCGTTGTTCACCGTGGTGACACTGGCTTACAGCCTGCGTGGTGGACTTCGCAGTTCAATCATGACAGATGCGGCCCAAGCTGGAATTTTCTTGATTGCCCTTGTCTGGGTACTTGGCTTGGTTTTACCGCAGCACAGCACCAGGGAGCTGATGAGCACCAGCCATTGGGCAATGGGTTCGGGCGTTGATTTATTACTGGTCGCGGGGCTCCAGATTTTCAGCTACCCGTTTCACGACCCTGTCCTGACGGATCGTGGCTTCATCAGCGAAGAGCGAACGATGCGTAGGTCTTTCTTCGTTGCCGGACTGCTGGGTTTTGTTGCCATTCTTGCGTTCAGTTTGATTGGTGTACACGCCACCCTAGTAGGGATAGATGTTTCTGATAACGTTCCAGCAGCGCTGGCGAAATCCATGGGGGTGGTCGCACTGTTGGTCATGACCGTAGTAATGGTCTCAGCAGCAGGCTCCACTCTCGACTCCACTTTTTCGAGCCTGGCCAAGTTAGTGGGTCGAGAGTTGCCGCTGCTGGCTGGTCACGATCTAGGCAAGAAGGCAATCGGAGTTGGCATGTCTGTGATGGTTATATTCGCAGTCTTGGGCAACATTCCTATGCTCACTGGAACCGACATCCTTAAAGCAACAACCCTGAGCGGCACAATGGTCATCGGTCTCGCTCCGGTGTTCGTTTTACATGGAATGGTGACTCCGACTCGATTAGGGTTCCACCTGAGTTTCTGGTGCGGCATTGCCCTGGGCATAGCCCTTACGTTGGGCTGGATACCTCAAAGTTGGGCTATTGGTGATGGCAAATATGCCCTGCTGCTGGGCACCAACCTTTACGGATTGGCGCTATGCATATTGGGCTATTTGATCCCAGGTTACCTATCTAAGCGGGTCGCAATATGAGCCGGGGTAGGATGCTCATGCGACCTGGGCGCGATTGCCCTCTGGACTACAGGTTGCCGCCCACGGCATTCGACGGCCCTGCACAATTTGGCTGCAAAACGCTCTACGTCGTAGGCGGCCTTTACGGAAACACTTATGCGTTAGATGCGCTGGAAATGTTGCTAGCAGATGAGCCAGAAGCTCGTGCTGTATTCAACGGCGACTTGCACTGGTTTGATCGTGATCCAGAAATCTTCCGGGGCATTGAGGATCACGCTGCCCCTCACGTTCTTCTTCGCGGTAACGTCGAGACTGAGTTAGTCCGCGTGGAAGACAGCGGAACGGGATGCGGGTGCGCCTATCCTGAGGAGGTAACAGAACTCACGGTCGCTTGGTCTAACTCTATCCATGAACGGCTGTGTGAAACCTTCGCTACTCTTCCCTCGTTGAGGGCTTCAGTTGCGTTGCGTCCTGCCCATGCGCTGGTCGAAATTGCTGGACGTACAGTCGCCATCAGTCATGGTGATGAGTGTTCACTTGCCGGCTGGCAGTGTTCACGTCAGGCATTGAGATCTGTTGATCGCCAAAAGGAAGTGGCGGATTGGATGGCTGAACGAAAAATCGACGTATTCGCCACCAGCCACACTTGCTCCCCCGCAGCCTTGAGCTGGGGTTCTGGGGCGGTAATCAATAATGGTGCTGCCGGCATTCCAAACTTCAGCGCAGAACGTAAAGGGCTTGTCACGCGGATAGCTTCCACCCCCCATCCTCAGGCGCTTTATCGCGCTCAGTTGCTCGGACTCTACGTCGAAGCAATCTCGCTTGAATACGACCATGCGGCGTTCCTACAGGACTTCGACCGACAATGGCCCTCACAGAGCCCAGCAGCACTTTCTTATCGTGATCGTTTACTCAATGGAACTGACGATCTTCCATCATCAGCCTTGCTGGGCGGCTTTCAGGAGTGTTCAGTTTCTACGCTAAAGGATCCACTCTCATGAACCTTCGTAAGCTCATACTTTTGACGGTGATAGCTGCGCTGATCGCTTCTTTTTTTATCTTCGATCTGGGCCAATATCTCAACCTGACAAACCTCAAAACCCAGCAGGAAGCGTTTAGTGAACAGGTGTCTGCCAACCCCTGGCTCATTGGCGGCGCGTATTTCTTTCTGTACGTACTGGTGACTGCACTGTCACTACCCGGCGCCGCCCTCATGACTCTGCTTGGCGGTGCATTATTTGGCTTATTCGGCGGTACGCTCCTGGTGTCCTTTGCATCTACGCTTGGGGCCACATTGGCGATGCTGATCAGTCGTTTCATGCTGCGCGACTGGGTGCAAGCCAAGTTCAGTAAACGCCTGACGGGAATAAACCAAGGGGTTGAGCGTGAGGGGGCATCCTACTTATTCGCCTTGCGTCTGGTACCCGTATTTCCCTTCGTATTGATCAACCTGGCGATGGGATTGACCAAGTTGCCTGTGCGCACATTCTGGTGGGTCAGTCAGCTGGGTATGCTGCCCGGCACGCTGGTTTACGTGAATGCTGGTCGCGAGCTTGGTCAACTCAATTCGTTAGGTGGAATCCTATCACCCAGTCTCATCGGTGCATTCCTGTTGCTTGGTTTGCTACCGATGTTGTCTCGCAAAACTCTGGAATGGTTCAAGACTCGAAAAGTGTATTCAGGCTGGAAGAAGCCCAAGCGATTTGATCGCAATTTGGTGGTTATTGGCGCTGGCTCCGGTGGCCTGGTATCGGCGTACATAGCAGCGGCTGTGAAAGCAAATGTCACGTTGATCGAAAAGCACAAGATGGGCGGCGACTGCCTTAATACGGGGTGCGTTCCTTCTAAAGCACTCATTCGGTCTGCCAAATTTGCCCACGACTTTAAAAAAGCCGAGAACCTGGGCTTTAAGTCCGTGGCCGGCGAGGTTGATTTCGCGGCAGTCATGCAACGTATTCAGCACGTGGTGTCGACAATCGAGCCACATGACTCCATCGACCGTTACACAAAGCTAGGCGTAGAAGTCATTGAGGGAGACGCGAGGATCACCTCTCCCTGGACGGTTGAGGTCAATGGTAAAACCCTCAGCACTCGATCCATCATTGTCGCCACTGGCGCCCGTCCATTGATACCCAAAATTGAAGGTATTGAGCTCATCACTCCTCTTACCTCGGACAACATATGGGCATTGCGCGAACAACCAAAGCGATTGCTCGTTTTGGGAGGTGGGCCAATCGGTTGTGAGTTGGCACAAGCATTCCAGCGCTTGGGAAGTGCTGTGACCCAGGTCGAGATGGTTGAGCGACTATTGATCCGTGAAGATGTAGATGCAAGTGACCTCGTTATGACAAGCCTCAGGGCGGATGGTGTCGATCTCAGGTTGCAGCATAAAGCGATCCGCTTTGAGGTTATTGAAGGCAATCAGCAGCTGATTTGCTTAAACCTCGCGGACAATAGCGAAGTAAAAATACCTTTCGATCAAGTTCTTTTGGCCTTAGGCCGGGTCGCTAATGTAAAAGGTTTCGGCGCTGAAAAACTTGGTCTGGAGGTGCGAGGCAATGGCACTCTGAATACCAATGAATACTTGGCAACACGCTTCCCCAATATTTTTGCTGTAGGGGATGTCACGGGGCCGTATCAATTCACCCACACGTCCGCGCATCAAGCCTGGTATGCCGCAGTGAATGGACTGTTTGGGGGCTTTAAGCAATTCAAAGTCGACTACCGGGTGATTCCTTGGGCGACGTTCACTGATCCAGAGGTGGCACGTGTCGGCTTGAATGAGCAAGAAGCCAAATCCCAAGACATTGCCTACGAAGTCACCCGCTTTGGCATTGATGATCTAGATAGGGCTATCGCCGATGGCGCAGCCTACGGTTACGTCAAAGTGCTGACTGAGCCTGGCAAGGATCGGATCCTTGGCGCAACAATCGTAGGTCAGCATGCAGGTGATCTAATCACCGAATACGTGGCTGCCATGAAACACGGCTACGGCATGAACAAAATACTCGGCACGATCCATATCTATCCTACGTTGGCCGAAGCGAACAAATACGCTGCCGGAGAATGGAAGCGTGCTCATGCCCCCATCGGCGCACTGCGCTGGCTTTCAAAATTTCATCGATGGCGCCTGGGCGGCACCCATCGTATTGAATCTGGATTCAAGACGGACGAGAAACCGTCTTGAACGCGGAATTTGACCTCCTGCTTGCAGGAGCTGGCCATGCCCATTTGGGGGTACTGCGCGAGTGGCTCACTGTACCTCGGCCTCACGGACGTATCGCGCTCGTGAGCGATGGAACATCGGCTTGGTACTCAGGGATGCTTCCGGGCTTACTGGCTGGAAGGTATCGGCCAGAGCAGTGTCGAGTACCTCTACCTGCGCTCTGTGCTAGCGCGGGGGTTGACCTGATTCAGGGGAGAATTGTTGGCATCGACCCAAACTCGAACTCGTTGAGGCTTGCCGATGGGCGTATTTACTCGGCTACCTGGTTGTCTCTAAACGTCGGCTCAAAACCAGAGGCACTGCCGGGAGATTTTCGCGAGTTGGAACTGGTTCCAGTGAAGCCTTTCGAGGGGCTAGTCTGCGCCTGGAGTACCTGGCAGAAATCACCTACGCCCTTGGCAATTCTGGGTGGCGGTGCCGCAGGGGTTGAGCTCGCTCTTGCCCTTGCACCTCAAGTCTCAGAGTTAACACTTATCAGCTCTGGAGAGATCCTTGCTGGGCATCCGCCAGGGCTGAGGGCTCGGGCAATACGGTGCCTTGTGAGGAGTAATGTAAAGCTTATTGAGGGCTCCGCAGTCGAGAAGGTGGATGGCGATGCATTGTTGTGCGGATCGCAGATCGTTTGGCGCGGTAAACGACTCATTTTGGCTACCGGAGCAGCGCCTCTGCCTTGGTTAAAAGAGGGAGTGCTTGCTCAAGATAAACGCGGGTTTGTCGCTATTACTCCAACTTTTCAGAGCGTATCTCACAAGCAAATTCTTGCGGTGGGTGATTGTGCAAGCCTGCCTGATTGCCCGCGTAACGGTGTTTATGCGGTGCGCCAGGGGCCTTTGCTCGCTAAAAATCTGGCTGCAGCTTTAGAAGGCCAACAACTGATCAATTTTGTGCCTCAACGCCACGCATTGGCACTTTTGGCAGACGGTAAGGGCGGTGCCTTGATGAGCTGGGCGGGGATAACTGCGGAGGGCCGTTTATTTGGATGGTGGAAAAATCGACTTGATCAAAACTTCATAAACAAACTAACGACCATATGACGACATCATGGCGTTGAAGAAAGTAACTAATTCCAAATGCGAACATTGAGGTGCTGTAATGAAGAGTTGGACATTGCTATTACTTAGGGTTTCACTTGGCTGGCTATTGGTCATTTGGGGGGCAGATAAGGTTTTTAATGTAGCGCACAGCATGGCCGTGGCTAACAAATATTACTTGGGCTTAGGAACTGAAAGCATCCTGCAATTTGGTGGAGTAGTTCAAATACTCATTGGATTGCTGATCATTGTTGGCTTCGCTCGCCGTTGGGTATACCCCATACAAGTGCTGTTCAACGGCGCATCCCTTCTGGCCGTGATGAAATCAGTCATAGATCCATGGGGTTGGATTTTTGAGGGATCCAATGCGTTGTTCTACCCATCACTTATCATCTTTGCAGGAAGCTTGCTGTTGATCGCCTTTCGAGACGAGGATCGGCTGGTCTTGGATAGGTGCTAATCACCTTCCCATAGCCTAGCAATTCACTGAAAAAAACTGGGTCAAAAATCTATATATTGGTGACCCAGTGACGCACATCTGACACCTGACGATGATTTTATTCCGTCAAAGTTAAAAGTTCAAATTTCGCCGGAGACGTGGAGATTGCGATTCTATTGATCAGGTTTTTTTGTAATGAATACAAACCCACACGCGATTCGTGATCGGATCTTCCGCTCAAGTTTTGTGCTTCAAGTGATGTTGTGCTTGATGGCCTTCGCAGCAAATTCAATTTTTTGCCGTCAAGCTTTGGTGGGGGGACAAATTCCCCCTGAGTCATTTACTGTAATCCGACTGCTAAGCGGCGGTCTCTTTGTGCTGCTATTGATCAGATTACGCAATCCTAGGGTAACTGTCGGGGGAAGCTGGAAGGGAGGCTTTTCACTCATTACATACGCTTATCTTTTCTCCATTGGCTATGTCCAATTGGGCGCAGGTATGGGAGCATTGATTTTGTTTGGCGCGGTGCAAATCACGATGTTCATTGTCTCCTGGATGAAAGGTGAACGTTTTCGTAAGATAGTGCTAATTGGCATGGTGACGGCATCTCGCGGCGTACTTTTCTTGCTGCTGCCAAGCGGCAGTTCTCCGCCCCTCGGTAGCGCAGTGCTAATGACAATCTCCGGTGTGGCGTGCGGCGCCTATTCACTACTCGGTAAGACTACTGTGAATCCACTTGCGGAAAACACCGGGAATTTCGCAAGGTGTCTTCCATTTTTGCTATTACTTGCTCCAGTCATTTTTTTTGGAAATGGCCTTAACATGAGTTTGTCAGGAGTGATGTACGCGCTCGCCTCAGGTGTGTTGGCGTCAGGCTGTGGTTATGCGCTTTGGTACAGCACTGTTAAACACATCAGTTCCCAAAACGCCGCCACTCTTCAGCTAAGCGTTCCAATCATTGCTTCCTTCGCAGGCGTACTTTTTTTGAACGAGCCGCTTTCGTTCAGACTGTTGTTGGTATCAGTCATGGTATTGGGCGGTGGCGCTGTTGCCGAACCATGAACCAGTTCGGCGCTGATTGGTTCCGAGGTATGAAGGCTCAATCGGCGCTCTCCCAGGTAAAGACGGCACGATAACACTAAGCATTTCATTCAAACGTTCGATACAAAAAAAATATTTTTAAGAGCCTTTAGCCAATTTTTCCGATAACCGGCAAGAAAAGCGTAGTGGCATAGTAAATCCAAGGGGATGTTCCTCCATAGATCGTGGATATTCAGTCCTATATCGTCAACTCCAAGGAAGCCTCTTCCGTAAACCAAAACACAGAAAGAAATAGATATATGATGTAATATGTCATCTACCTTCTAAATGTAGACTTTGCACAATGAGATCAATATTTAGTGCCGCACCTTTTTTTCGTATAAATTTACGCCGCCTGATATTTCTTCTTGCCCTTCTCAGCGCGATGACTTTCCAATCCAATACGTTTTATGCTAGCTATGGCGTCCAACATCAACTGCTAATTGACAACACTCTTGAAAGCAATCGGGTCTACTCCAAAAAATTAGCCGACAGCATCGATGACTTCTTAAAATCTGCGCAACAGCAACTGGCTTATAGCGCTAAAGATATTGCAAAAAACTTCAGAAATCCAACTGCATTGATAATGGAAGCTAATCGCCTGCGTTTGCAGACGGATAGTTTCAACTCCGTCGTATTTGTTGATATGAATGGAAAGGTACTGGCCACCTCCCCAGAAACCCTTAATATTTTTGGAAAAATAATTGAGTCCCCAGGAGCTAAAGAGGCCATACAAAAAAGGCGTCCGCTGATTAGTTCGCCCTATATCTCGGCAGCAGGCAACCTATTAATTTTTATTTCCAACCCTGTCATTAACAACACAGGGCAATATCTTGGTTATATTGGCGGAACCATCTACCTCAAGCAAAAAAATATTCTAAACAATTTACTTGGCGAACACTATTATCGCGACGGCTCTTACCTATATGCAGTCGATAAAAACAGACATCTTTTATATCACCCAGACCCTGAAAGAGTGGGGAAAAATGTTATTAACAATCTAGCCATTGATGCGATAGCTCGCGGCGAGAGCGGGCGTATGCGGCTTATTAATAGCACAGGTATCGATATGTTGGCCGGATATGCCATAGTATCGAGTACCGGCTGGGGAGTCGTCACACAGAGACCGACTCAAGCCACTCTAGCACCACTCAATGGGTTAATGATCAACGTTCTACTTAACACGTTACCTTTAACATTTTTAACTCTATTATTAATATGGTGGTTCACTAAAAAAATCACACTACCATTACGAGAACTTGCTGACAGCGCCCAGCACATGGATCGACCCGCTTCCGCAGATCGCATCCAGAAAATTCGCTCCTGGTATTTTGAATCCAATGAAATAAAACGAGCACTGCTATCCAGCTTTAAACGAGTTCATTATAAAATAAACAAACTGCTTTTGGATGTCAAAAGTGATCCGTTAACTGGCCTCCATAACCGACGCGGACTAGACATGGCCCTAGGCATCATGCAATCAGAGAACGAAAACTTCGCCATAGTGTCTTTGGACATCGATCACTTCAAATCCGTCAATGACACTTACGGCCACGACGCCGGCGACAAGGTTCTATCTAATCTAGCAAAAAAAATTAAAATCCTTTCGCGTGATGATGACATAGTCTGTCGAGTTGGCGGGGAAGAATTTCTAATATTGCTACCTAGCCTAAGTTTAAAATCTGCTGAGGAGTTTGCTAAACGTCTCCGAAAAGAAGTCGAGCAAATGAAATTCGAAATAGTAGGCCACATCACTATCTCTCTAGGTGTTGCATACTGGAACCGTGACACTGGAGACATCAAAGGGGTGCTAAAAATCGCGGACGAGATGCTTTACAAGGCCAAACACAATGGAAGAAATCGAGTCGAAGCCTAAAAGATATCTAACTAACATCTTCAATAATACACGACACACATTTCCATCAAAATATATATCATCAACATCTGCCTCGTCACGCACGAATAATTCACAAAGGGGAATTTAAACACTTACTTCGGCGTGCGAGTATTCGACACTGCCCCGTATGTATGTCATTGTTGGATCCTGAAGTAGGGTCAACATGAGCGGAGCGTATAGGCATGGTCAATCGCAGCTTGACGCCTACCCTGGTTCTAAGTGGGCAATTGAACGCCAGCGAAACCATTTATGCAAATTCGATGGATCTGCTCATAAACTGGACTCTAGCTCTCTCATATAACGGCGATTACCCATGAGCCTGAAGAAACATGATGAGGCGGGCCGCACGCCATTACAGCATGCGGTGCATCTGTTTATCGGACGGTGCTCGCATCCTGATTGAACAGCAGCTTTCGGGTTTTCTCGTCGACTACCGGTGCGGTGTTGATTTGCTCTGCAAGAGCATAAGCCCGCTTCGTGGCTGGTCGATCACCTACTTGCTCAAACCAAAGTGCCAAATGAGGAAAGTTAGCAAGATCTTGCTGCTGCCGCAGGTGAGGCACAATCCACGGGTAACAGGCCATGTCGGCAATACTGTAATCACCCGCAATATAGCCGCGACCATCAGCCAAGTGCTTGTTCAACACGCCATACAGCCGAGCCGTCTCGTTAATGTAGCGCTCCTGCGCATAGGGAATTGGCACCGGAGCGTATTGTACGAAGTGATGATTCTGCCCCGCCATCGGCCCCAACCCACCCATTTGCCAGAACAACCACTGCAAGGTTTCGTTGCGCCCTCGTAGATCGCCAGGAATGAACTGATGAGTTTTATCTGCCAGGTACAACAAAATGGCGCCCGACTCGAAGATCGATAACGGTTGACCACCATCGAGTGGCGAATGGTCGACTATTGCCGGAATGCGGTTATTGGGCGCGATGTTCAGAAACGATGCAGTGAACTGCTCCCCCTTCCCGATGTTCACCGGCACAATGCGGTAAGGCACACCCGATTCCTCAAGGAACAAAGTGATCTTGTGGCCGTTTGGAGTAGTCCAGTAATACAAATCGATCATGACCTGGCACCTTTACTGAGCAATCTGCGGGAACATTGCCTTACGGGCGTCAGCATCCATTTCGGTCTTGTAACTGTGCTGGGTCTTCAATGCTTCCGCACGCTGTGCAGCAGGTCGCGTATTGATTTCGTCGAGGAGGCGTTTGACGTTCGGGAGCTTTGCCCAAGCGTCATCCCCCAATATGAATGGAACCGCTCGCGCCCACCCCCACACGGCCATGTCCACTAGCGTGTACTCACTTCCGAGCATGTAAGGCAGGTTGGACAGGCGATCATTGATGATTGACCAGTGACGCCAGGCTTCGAAGGTGTAACGAGTAACAGCGTAGTCTTTGGGTTCGGGTGCGTAGTGTTTGAAGTGCACGGCCTGACCAGAGTAAGGGCCTATGCCTGTCGCGACGAACATCAGCCAGGAATACATTTCGCCGCGTGCCTTCAGGTTGTCGGCAGGCAAGAATTTTCCGGTTTTCTCTGCCAGATAGATGAGAATGGAGTTGCTGTCGAACACAACGTTATCACCATCAACCAAGGCCGGTGTCTTACCATTAGGGTTGATCTTGAGAAACGCCGGATCGTGTTGCTCCCCTTTTCGCGTATCGACAGGGATGAGCTCGTACTCAAGACCTGCTTCCTCCAGGAAAAGAGCGACTTTCGCGGGGTTGGGAGACGGGTGATAGTAGAACTTGATCATGTTGACTCCGTACAGTGGCTTTCATTGAGTGTCGCAAAGAGCCAAGGGCGGAAGCCCCAGACTGGTGAGTGCAATTCCAATAGCGTCGGTTACACACGCAGGATCCGGGTTGATCCGTGCCAACACGCGAATCCCAAGTAATACGCTGAGCAAGTGATGAGCGCCCTGCTTTGCATCGATCCCTGTGGCGACTGCGCGTTGCAAGCTGAAGGCACGTAGGCGTCTTTCAAAAAAACTGCGGATGGTCTCAAGTTCTTCTGACACTGCCTGACGCAAGTCTGCATCCTCTGCATTCGTTTCGAGGGCAGAGTTCACCAACAGGCATCCACGATTCAGCGGATCGTTCAGCGTGCGATACAACACTTCTGCAAAGAAACCGGTAATGGCCAATCCTGGATCTGGCAACTCCTCGAGGCGCCGAATTCGCTCACGCACGCCACATTCCAAATAATGCTCAAGGGCGTGACGATAAAGACTGCGCTTGTCACCAAAAGCGTTGTAAAGGCTTGGCTGGTTAAGGCCTGTGCACCTGACAAGGTCTCTGGTTGAAGTGCCCTCGTATCCCTGAGTCCAAAATGCCTCGACTATGGAGGTTAGAACCTTTGATTCATCGAATGTACGAGGCCGGGCCATTGACTGGAGTGCTCTGCAGGTTTGCCGTAGACGGTAACACAAGTTTTGTATCGACCGACACAAAATAAAGCTAGCACCTGACTACACGACTCACCTACCGGTTTGGCGCTTAAATGTCGCCAGTGTTGGGATTGGGGAAGCGCATTCACACCAGCTACGCTTGTAACGTCTGTAGCAGGTAACCATTGGAGGCAAACCATGCCCACGGTAAAAACCGCACTTGTCCTCGCGGGTGGCGGCAGTCTGGGCGCGGTTCAGGTTGGCATGTTGAAAGCGCTGGTCGAGGCGCAGGTTACATTCGACCTAGTGGTGGGAGCGTCAGTCGGCGCCATCAACGGTGCGTACTTCGCCGCCAGGCCGAATGCACAGGGTGTGGCCGAGCTAGCGGACTTCTGGCGAGGTTTGCGCAAGGACGATGTGTTCCCGTTCTCGGTACTCGACACGCTCACGGCGATATTGCATCGACGCGGACATCTGCTACGCGCGTCAGCATTACAGCGCCTCGTGCGCCGATCGCTGCCGTTCGAGCAGATCGAAGACACTGAATTGCCATTGCATATCGTCACCACCGATCTGCTCAGCGGTGCCGAAGAACTGCTGTCCAGTGGTAATGCTGAACAGGCGTTGCTCGCCAGTGCTGCAATTCCGCTGGTGTTTCCCTCCGTGCGAATCGGCAAAAAGTTCCTGATCGACGGCGGCGTAGCCAGCAATACGCCAATTGCCAGTGCGGTTGCCCTAGGGGCAACGCGGATCGTGGTGGTACCCACCGGTTTCGGTTGTGCTTGCCCGACACCGCCCCTAGGGCTCGTGGCGCTAGCCCTGCACACACTGAACCTGATGAGCATGCGCCAATTGGTGCGCGACATTGAACTATACTCCCCGCGCGCCTCTATCCATGTCGTCGCCCCCTTGTGCCCACTGGACGCCTCGGTGTTCGACTTCAGCCAGACCGATCAACTGCTGCAGCGCGCGTATCATTCGACCCAAACGTGGATTGAAGGAGGGGGATTGATACGAATCGGGGTTCCGGATTCGCTGCAGGCGCACACCCATCATGCAGGCAAGGAGAATGGATAGTGCTTTACCAAGTCACTGCTCATTTGCAGTACACAGTCCAAAGCTGATCCACCCGCATCGTAAAGCTCTGACTCATCATCTCCCTACGCATCCCCCAATCCGGGTCAGCCGGCACACTCGCCACGCGCAGCGTCTCCCTTCCCCATCGGCCATTGATTGCGTCCAACACGCCCATGACCTTTTCAGTGGCCACTGGTTGAGAGATTGAAAAAAGGTCTGGCCTTTCTGACAAAGGTTATCCAGGAGAACTTCGGCTTTGCTGTACTTGAAACCAGTCCGGTACACGCGATCCACCGCTTCCACCGCAGCCTTTGTCATCAAACGAACATCGTCAGTTGGATATGGCAACTCGACCAAGACACCGTTAGCGTACTTTGCTTCTTCAGGATTGAACATTCCAGTGCGAATGCTCAAGCAGCAATTTCAATGAGGTCGTTGAGGCTTCGTCTTGCGAGGCCAGTTCTTCCCGGGCGCTGGCCATACTATGCAGACGCAGTTCTTTGAGTTCCGCCTTAAGATCACGCATTGCGAGTCTCCTCATCGGTGGTACGGAGCCGGTCGTAGCGTGCCGTATTGACGACAGGCACTATCTTGAGTTGAAGGCTGGTTTCGGCAGACGGAGGGGCTGCTGTCGATGTCAGTCGAGCCAGGACATTCAGGATGTGGTCAGCACTCAAGCTGCCTGATTCCAGTACCAACTCCACAGCCACCAATACGGCGTCGAGCCCGGCGATGGGAACAGCCGCCAGTACCTGCGTCATGACTCGATCACCATTGGTGTGCCGCCTCAGACCGCGTTTTAGCAGTTGCAACGGCTTCGGCACATCGGCAAACGGAGCGCCATTGCGCAGCGCACCGGGCTTGCGTTCGATGAGCGGGATGTAGGGCTGCCAGTCAAAACTGACCTGATCTCGATCAAACAGTCGCTCGTGACTGGCAATCATCGTTTCATCGGCGATGACCACACGTGTGGGATACAAACGGCTGCTGACCCACTGACCGACCCGCTCACACGGCACCGAGTACCGGCGATTAATTTCTGCTGCATCGTAGGCTCTGTTGGTATCGGTATCTGGCTCCCGCAAATCATCAAAAGCCTCGGCATCGCCAGCGGTATGGTAGGACTGGTCGTGGCCCTCCCCTATCTGCTGGGTGCGATTGCCATGACTTTATGGGCTCGCCTAGCCAACCAAAGCCGTCTACGCTTACCTTATGTTGTGGGGGCTCTGGCAATGGCTGCTGCGGGTCTTGTCGCTGCTGCATTGATTGAGCATTCAGTATTGAAGATTGCCTGCCTCTGTTTAACTGTCGCGAGCATCCTTTCCTTCCAAGCGACGTTCTGGGCAATCCCATCAACCTTTCTCACTGGTCGCGCCGCTGCTGGAGGCCTTGCAACGATTGTCTCAATCGGCAACCTCGGCGGTTTCACTGGCCCCTTCGTGATTGGCCTAATAAAAAATGCCACCCATAGCTATTCAATGCCCTTCTTCGCAGTGGCAGCAATTCTTTTGGTTGGGACGTGCTTGATGGTCTGGCTGGGAGATCCCGCTCGACTGACGCCAGAGAATAACCAAGTACCCACTAGCGCTGCCTAATTGGGTCATTACCAGTAGCCCGCCATTTGCTGGACGGGTAATAAAAAGAGCCCGCGCCTAGGGCCGCCACTCGCTTTGTGTGAGGAGATACCGCGATGACGACGTTCAACTCCGGGGCCCAACCCCAGAACCGTGCGCCACAATCCATCGGCTTTCTGCTGCTGGACAATTTCACATTGATTTCCCTGGCCTCGGCGGTCGAGCCGCTGCGTATGGCCAACCAGTTGTCCGGTCGCGAGCTGTATCGCTGGACGACCCTCACCGTCGATGGCGGGCAGGTCTGGGCCAGTGACGGCCTGCAGATCACCCCCGACGCCTCCATGCACAAAGCCCCACCCATGGATGCGATCGTCGTCTGCGGTGGTGTCGGGATCCAGCGCACCGTCACTCGCGAACACGTGTCCTGGCTGCAGAGCCAGGCCCGCCAGCACCGTCGTCTTGGTGCGGTCTGCACTGGTAGCTGGGCGTTGGCTTGCGCCGGTCTGCTCGACGGTTTTGATTGCAGCGTGCACTGGGAATGTCTGGCCGCCATGCAGGAAGCCTTCCCGCGAGTGAACATGAGCACCCGGCTGTTCACCCTCGACCGCAACCGCTTCACCAGCTCCGGCGGCACCGCGCCAATGGATATGATGCTGCACCTGATCAGTCGCGATCACGGTCGTGAACTGTCGGCGGCGATCTCGGAAATGTTCGTCTACGAGCGCATCCGCAACGAGCAAGATCACCAGCGCGTGCCACTCAAGCACATGCTCGGCACCAACCAGCCGAAGCTGCAGGAAATCGTCGCGTTGATGGAAGCCAACCTGGAAGAGCCGATTGATCTGGATGAGCTGGCCGTCTACGTTTCGGTGTCGCGCCGTCAACTCGAGCGCCTGTTCCAGAAGTACCTGCACTGCTCTCCATCGCGGTACTACTTGAAACTACGCCTGGTTCGCGCACGGCAACTGCTTAAGCAAACGCCGATGTCAATCATCGAAGTTGCGTCTATCTGTGGCTTTGTGTCCACGCCGCACTTTTCCAAGTGCTACCGCGAATACTACGGTACTCCGCCACGCGAAGAGCGCTTTAGCTCCAACACCGCGAAACACGTAGCGATGATTCCGTTGCCGCAATCCCTGGTGCTTTCACCATTGTCCAGGGCGTTGTTGACGCTCAACGACGCCCGCGACGAATCAACCTTTGCCAGCGTCCGTCTTTAGGATTTGCATCATGCTGATCCGAAAGCTTATTTCCTTCCCAAAATGCGGAACTCTGGAGTGTGACGCATAAACAATACCACTACAGACAGTCGCACCTAATGGAACAACTAACTGGTTTAAAGCTGCCTACTTCTCAAGGCACGGTAGTGACCGATCTTCGCCCTTGATTTCAGGAGGGACAGTGAAGCACTACTCTGCATAAAAAAGGGCCCTTTTGTACTCAAACCCAAATCACTTGGTCAGCCAGGACTCGACAGTGGCGGAGCCGTACTGCGCTTTCCAATCTTTCAGCGTCTTGTGATTGCCGCCTTTGGTTTCGACGACTTCGCCGGTGTGAGGGTTTTTGTAGACTTTCACCTGGCGGGGCTTACGGCTGCCAGTTTTTGATTCGACGGCTGGAGCGCGACGGCCTGCCTGTGGATCAAGCAGGTTGATTACGTCTTTCAGGCTGTAGTTGTACTCACCCAGCAGTGCACGTAGCTTGGTCTCGAATTCAATTTCTTTCTTCAGGCCGACATCACCTTTCAGAGCTTCGAGGGCTTGGAGCTGTTCGGCGAGGTGTTTCTCGAGTTGGCGGAATTCTGCGAGCTTGGACATGGGGGATCTCTGTGTAGTTAGTCCCCTAACGATACACCATAAATAGGAATTTGAATTTAGAGTAAGGGAGCCACGTGTATGCGAGTCGAGGTTCGCTGGCCTGATTTATTCGTCCTCCGCCAAGAGTGGCGTATTGAGGTGACTGTCAGCGTGCGCTGTCGATGATTTGGCCACCGTCCGGTGTCAGACTGTAACCCGTCAGGAATTGTGCATCCTTGCTGGCGAGGAACAGCACAACCGGCGCAATGTCCCCTTCAGGTGATCCATAACGCCCAAGTGCGTTAGTAGGCGCGGGCGTATTAGCATCTACGCCCCATGTGTCAGCGACAGGCAGGACATTGTTGACCGTGATGTTGTCAGCCCCCCATTCCCTTGCCGCCGAGCGGGTCAGAGCACGTACCGCCTCCTTTGCCATGTTGTAAGGGGCATAACCTTGCAAGCCGATTACGCCGGCTAACGATGCAAAATTTATGACCCGCCCTTCACCGCTGGCTTTGAGGTGCGGATAGCAGGCTTGCATCGTCCGTAGATAGGCAATCGGCCCCATATCTAAATTGCGTTGCAGCTTTTCGGTCGATAGGTCGAGAACCGATGAAGAGACGACTGAGGGGTCGAATGCATTGTTCACAAGAATATCGATGCGGCCATATTCAGCCACGACCTGTTCCACGGCGGCGCTGACCTGATCCAAATCGGAAATATCGCAGACTACTCCGAGCGCAGTACCACCCGCTGCCTGAATCTCAGCGACCACACCAGTAACATTCTCAGCCGTTCGTGAAACAACGGCTACCCTCGCGCCTTCTTCTGCAAAAAGTTTTGCGGTTGCGCGGCCAATACCACGACCGGCTCCAGTGACGATGGCTACTTTCCCATTGAGTCGGGACATATGTATCTCCAGTTATTCAGGGGTTATTAAATGTGCCGCTGGTGCTTGCACGTAGGGTGACTGCACGTCACGAGCGGCGTTTTGAGTGACGAAAGAAGTGATCAGCAACACGAGGCAAATAGCAGCCGGCAACGCCCCACTAGGCTTGCGCACATTGATGTGAGCAAACGCAGAGAGCAGCAGGTGATAAAGCATGCCAGCGTAGGCAAGATCGCTGAGCGGCACGTTGAGGCGCAGAAGAATGGCGACCACCGCCAGGATCTTCACTGCAATGAGCAGCGGCATTAAAGTTGCGGGGTAGCCGAGGTCAGCGAGTGCTTGACGCACCCACTCTCTTTTGGCCAGGTACAGAGTCGCCGAGGCCAAATACAGCAACGACAGCAGTGTCGTACTGATCCAATAAATGTAGATTTCAATCATGGGCATTTTCCTAAGAGAGCCTTAATGCGTCGACTTAGGTCAAAGATGTCGTCTAATATGAAAAGCTACAAGTAGGATGAAAAAGTGGTGCTTAGTATGGAAAACCAGACTATTGATGGCGATCAGATCAACATGCACGAGGAAATGCGCCGTGCATTTGCGCTCCTCTCAGGCAAGTGGAAGCTGGAAATCATGTGGTTGTTGAACCAGCGAATCTATCGCTTCGGAGAACTTCGTAAGGCGATCAGCGGCATCACTCAGCACATGCTGACAGCACAACTTCGTGAACTTGAAAACGATGGCCTGGTATCGCGAACAGTCTTCGCAGAAGTCCCCCCACGCGTCGAATATGAGATGACGGCAAAGGCCCGTGCGCTCGGGCCAACGATGGAGGCACTCGCGTTATGGTGGAGTGAGTATGGAAACAGCGTGCCGGTGAAGCCAAGCTCACGCGGTCGTAAACCTAAAAGCGTTTGAGCCTTAAGTGTTACCGCCCGATTGGCCTTCGAATCGCTTTGAAGCAGGTGTGCGCTAATCGCGGCCAATGGCTGCGTTACCTGCCCTGCTCAATCCGCCTCGACAGGGAACGTACTACTTCCAATATTTACGTAAGGCGCCATGTACGCCTTGCACCGGGTCTTGATCTGGAAACGGCAACATGTCGATGCTCGCCAGTTGCGACTTGTCTGGTGCCTCACGACATATGTCTGCGCGCTGTCCCGGCGGGTAAGCGCCGACCACCAGAAAGTCGTTGCTGGAGTCCAAGTTGCAGTGACCTGTGCCGGCGGGTAGCAACAATGCATCACCTGCCCTGACCTGAACTACAAAGCCATCAGGGCCGCCCAGCATCAATCGAGCGTGGCCATTGGCGATGCCAAGCACCTCGTGCCCTTCAGTATGGTAATGGTGGTGGCCGCATACCCCGTCACGCCATTGGGGCAGCCAGCCATTAGCTCTGAAGGTTTCCTCGAACAGTGAAGCCAAATCGATACGCCGACTTACAATCGCGTTGAGGTATATGAGTACAGGTAGGCGTGGGTTATTGGGAACCCAGCCATTGTGCTCAAGCATCAGGATTTGCATAGAAACGGCCCCAGATTGTGACCCGAACATTGGAAGATCTCCGGCGCGTAACAACGCTCGCTGACAGCTAAAACCAATCGATTGTACCCATCAGTGAATTCACAAACGATGGCTACTCTTTAAGACAGACAACTACTGGCTATAAGCGCTTATTTCGCTTCTTCTGGCTCGAAAGAAACTTCGCTCCCCCATGCTCAGAGCTAATGAGCAGACGAAAATACTTAGGGCTTCGAGCGCTATTTGAGAAGAAAAAAGCTCCCGGATCGCTCCGGAAGCAAACTGCTGAATACGCAACCGAGGGTGACCAAACCGCATGAGTGCGAAAGCTCTTCTCGGCACGCAAATCATGCTTGCGGATTCAAACAGGAGGAAACTTGTAGACAGAGCAGCGGGAGCTGATCAGGAGATTTTCATCACTCCTGAACGTCCATGAAATCCTTAGCCCAATTCAAATATGTTTCCGGCAACGTGTAGGTATAGGCCAGCTCGGTAGCGCTTAAGTTTGATGTGCTGCGGGTGAGCTGTCGTTGTTCACGAAGGCAGTCATAGGTCGCCTTGATAGACGCGAAATATGCGCTATGACCTGCAACGATGATCCGCACTCCTAGCTTCGCTAGCCGTTCGTTATCTTTGAGTCTTGGGTTTCCGTAGGTGACCAACATTATTGGAATAGAGACGTGCTCCACGATCTGTTCAAGGTGGGCAACGTCTTGTACGCCAACGATACAAATTCCGTCCGCGCCGGCTTGTTGATAAGCGCGCGTACGGTGAACGATCTCATGCACAGATAAAGCTGATGCGTTGGTTCGAGCAATAATCGAAAGTTCCGAGTCGACGCGCGCTTCCAGTGCAGCCCGTACTTTCCCTACCCCTTCATCAATGCTAATGAGGTCTGTTGATTTACATCCGAATTGAGCCGGAAGGAGAGTGTCTTCAATTGTAAGCGCCGCTACTCCTGCCCGCTCCAACTCCTGGACGGTTCGCATGACATTGAGTGCATTTCCGTAACCGTGATCGGCGTCAGCGATGACGGGCAATTGCGCCACACGACCAATTCTGGTCGCTTGTTCGACAAATTCAGACAGGGTAATCAGCGCGAAGTCTGGTGCAGCTAGAACCTGTAGAGATGCAACTGACCCACCCAGAATACCCACTTCAAATCCGAGATCGGCGGCAATACGTGCTGACATCGGATCAAAGACTGAAGCCGTCTGAAAACACTCACTGGAAGCCAGCAGGTCGCGAAACGAACGGCGCAATGTTTGGTGGTAAACTCTGGACATAATCTATCCTCACTGTGGCCGTCATCGTGCGAACGATGAGTGCCAACTCAAAAGTGCGGCGAGACTATCATGCAAAAAAACAGGGGTGATGACGTTTCAGAATGACCCGATGCGCAGACGTCATCACATACTTGAGGAATGCTTTTTTAGCTTGGAAGATTCGACCAACTGACTGTTTTCCATGGATATCGCGAGAGGCTCCTTCGAGTTTTTTTCCACAAGCTGCGCGTTGTAGGGTGTGGATGACGATGTCGGTAACACGACTTAAAAAAATCGTAGCTGTATAAGTGTAGTGAGGAACTGTTCGCCCCGCCTGCTCATCCCAAATCGATCCCTATCACATCGCTCTCACTTTGGCCTTCAATCCTCACTCTTGTTGCGTGAACCTTCTATGGCCGGAAGGTTTGTCTCTGCCCAAGAGCAAAGTACGCTCAATGGCTCGATGAGGGAGCGACCAACGTCAGTAAGCTGATATTCAACTTTGGGTGGAACCGTCGGATAGACCGTACGCTTTACCAAGCCGTCTTGCTCAAGACCGCGCAACGTCAACGTCAACATTCTGTGCGAGACACCTCCCACCAAGCGCAGCAGGGCATTGAAACGAACTGGCCCATTAGACAGCGCGCCGACCACCATAATCGTCCACTTATCCCCAATCCGATCCAATACCCTGCCCAATGCTTTGCACCGCGCATGATCATCGTCCGCGCCGCTTGGTGATGCCAGTTCTACCTTCTGAGTACATGTCATAACTACGACCCACCTTGCACCTTAGGAACACGGATGTGCGCTACGAACTTAACTGTTCATTCTTGCGAACCTAGATGAGCGCGCGCACATTCACAAGAACATTTTGTTCCTAACGATTAAAAGGTTACCTCATGGAAATTGGAATCAGTGGCGCAAGTGGTCAACTCGGCCAAAAAGTATCGTCGTTGCTTGTCGAGCACGCTGAAGAACATCGATTCGTAGGTATCTCACGGTCTCCACAGAATGTTGTTGCCCCTCTCGAAGGTCGATTCGGTGACTACAACAGTCCAGATTCGCTTAAAAAAGCATACGAAGGCCTCGACCGCTTATTGATCATCCCGAGCGCAGATCTTGCGCCAGGTGTGCGCGGCTCTCAACTTAGAGCCGCCATCAATGCAGCCAAGCACGCCGGAGTTAGCCACGTCTTTTTGATGTCTGCAGTGGGCACCTATGAGGAAATAGCTCCTTCACTGGGGGAAGCATATTGGGTTGGTGAACAAGAGCTCATTAAGACGGTCTCGCGGTGGACGATCTTACGTATGAATTACTACGCAGAGTCGATGGCGGACGAGATCAAAATGTCATTAAACAGCGGCGTGCTGGCCGGTTTGGGTGACGAGCGTGTAGCCTTCGTGTCCCGTGACGATGTCGCTGGCGCTGCCGCTGGTGCGTTACTTGGCGAAGGGCATGCCGGGGCAATCTACAACCTAACCGGCCCGGCTGCCGTCACCGGGCCCGATCGGGCTGCCATCGTCTCAGCGATTGTAGAAAAACCGATTAACTACATCTACATCACGGTGGAGCAACTCCGTGCCGGGCTGGCTAGTGCAGGCCTTCCTGAGATGATTCTCGATGCCATGACGGACATCAAAACCGGCTTTATCAAGGGCAAGTTCGACATCGTTACAGGTGATGTCGAGCGACTTTCCCACCAACAGCCGAAAGTGCTGGGAGCCGTCCTCGCCGCCAAACTGGTGTGAAAGCGGAATTATGCCGATGAGCACCGCATAGAACTGTTGATCGTTCACTCGCGCCACATGCACTTACAAACACAATCGTCACTACCGGCCGCCGCCTTCGATTGTCAAAAAACTTATCGCTACCCATGCCATCTCTTACTTGATGGTGTTGGAACAGTGCAGCCCTAATGAAAGTCCTAGCTCTCTGGAATTCAAAAATGAAAAAATCGTTCAACGCCCGCTCCACTACGGACGAAGTTCTCACAGGTATTGATCTCACTGGAAAAACTGTGCTGCTGACCGGCTGCAACTCCGGCCTCGGATTCGAGACGTTACGGCAGATGACCAGCCATGGCGCACACGTCATCGCGGCGGCGCGTAATCTCAAAACAGCTCAAGAAGCTTGCGCAAAAGTCGGTGGTATCACCACACCGCTGGCCTGCGATCTAAGTGACCTCTCATCCGTGAAGCAGGCCATCGCCACTGTCCGTGCCAGTGGCCACCGGTTGGACATCGTGATCGCTAACGCCGGCATCATGGCATTGCCCCAGTTAGAGCAGCTGTATGGGTTGGAAAAGCAATTCGTCGTCAATTATCTTGCGCATTTCATGCTCATCACAGGCATCTTGGACAACGTTGTGCAGCATGCAGGCGCGCGAATCGTGATTCTGGCAAGTAGTGCGCACACCCGTGCGACAACAGCTGGCATTGAGTTCGACAATCTCTCAGGCGAGCGTAACTACAAACCCTGGGTTTTTTATGGGCAGTCAAATGTTGCCCGAATTCTATTCTCCCGTGAGTTATCACGCCGTCTCAGCAATGTCGGAATCACCGTGAATACGCTACATCCTGGTGTCATCGCCGATACCAATTTGTCTCGTCACTTGGGGGTGATGATGCGAGCGGTCACGCCAATAGCACGGCTGTTCACAAAAACCATTGCGCAGGGCGCGGCAACGCAATGTTACCTAGCCGCCCACCCCGACGTTGCTGCTGTCACCGGCCAGTATTTTAGCGACTGCAAAGTCGCTGAGCCGAGTAGAGCCGCCAGAGACGATGCGACTGGCGAGCGGCTCTGGTCGTTGTCAGAGCGGCTCGTCGCCGTTCATGGAGGCTGACAAGCTCTGGCGCTAAGTAATTTCGACAGGTCTAAGGGGATAATGCTCGTCGCCTGAAAAAATGAACGGGAACCGCATTAACCGCAGGCCAAAAGAAGGGACTGCATTGGTGATGCTGGCGGCTGGGTACAACATGATGCTGTACCAATGCCGTCGACAATCATCAGGACGTCCCCTACTCACTGTCCAGTTGCCGAAAAAACTGTCGAGGAAGGAGGATGAACCTTCGAGGTAGTCCAATACATAGATGTCATTACAAAACTTGGCGAATGCTGTTCGAACCTTCAGGTCTCGATCAATTGATTGTTTTGCCATGGAGATCGCGAGACGCTCCCTCGAGGGTTTTCCATAAGCTGCGCATCGTAGGGTTCTCGTTGGTTATGGAGCAGTAGGAGCGTATCTCCAGTCGCGTACTCCACTCATCACCACCGGCTTTCACCAACTGACCTCGCTGGAGCTCGTCAATAACGGCGCTTTGTGGCAACCATGCCACGCCGTATCCCTCTATCGCCATTCGCATTAAAAGCATCGCCATGTCAGCCTCGTAGCACCGCTCCAGCACACTAACACTTGGCCCATTTTTGATGACGATGTCAGCAACGCGACCTAAGAACGTTGTGGCCGTATAGGCGAGGTGTGGAACTGCTTTGGCTGACGTGCCGGGCAAGCGATACAGCGGTTGCCCTTTCTTATCAGGTGCACACAACGGAATGAAGGCGTCATGTCCCAACGTCAGGCTGCCGAATTTTGCCGGATCTAGAAGTATAGGTGCCAAGGGATGGTGATAGACGATCATGAGATCGCAGCTCCCCTCCTCCAAAGCTATGACGGCATCATGAATGTTCGCAGCGACGACTCGGGCGTTAAATTGCTCATTGTGCTGCTGAAACTGGGTTAGCCACTTAGGTAGAAACGTCATCGACAAGCTGTGGCCGGCAGTCACTTGAATGGAGCGCCCTGGCATCCGCTCTACCTCTCGCAGGCTTGAGCGCAACCTCATGAGCCCTGCTAATGCCTCACGGCTTTCTTCACAAAATGTGCGCCCAGCAGGGGTCAGTTGAACTGGATAGGTGCCACGATCCACCAGTTCAGCACCTACCCATTCTTCAAGAGACTTTATACGTCTCGACAACGCCGACTGGGTGACACAGCGAATCTCCGCAGCCCGAGAAAAATTCTTCCACTCCGCGACCGCCAGAAGATCGTCCAGCCATTTGATTTGCATACCGACACCTCATGTCCGAATGCGCAGTTTACTGCCCCACAGCCTGTATGAAGCAGCGATCTCGAAAACTATTCCAAAAACGCATGAGCCTATCGGGATTACTCATCACGCCCCTACAAACCCGACCCTAGAATCGAAAACGTAGAAGCGAGGCCGAAGAGCTTCGACTGAACGACACTTGACTCCTGCCAAGTAAAAAAAGCAAAAAAACCACTTGAGGAAAGCTCCGTGAAGAAAAATAAACTTCCACGTCGAATCGCAATTGGCATCGCCTTAGGCGTGCTTGTCGGTTGGGCGTGCCACCACTTCGCAGGGAGCGAACAAAGCGCCAAAGAGATTGCCTCTTACTTCTCGATGGTCACCGATATCTTTTTACGCATGATCAAGATGATCATCGCGCCGCTGGTGTTCGCGACCTTGGTCGGCGGCATCGCGAGTATGGGTAACTCCCGCTCCGTTGGCCGGATTGGCTTAAGAGCCATGGCCTGGTTCGTAACCGCTTCGGTGATATCGCTGGCAATCGGCATGGGCCTGGTGAACCTGTTCCAACCTGGCGCAGGGCTGAACATGGAAGTCGTCCAGCATGCGGCAACTCCCGTAGTGAACACTGGGGACTTCAGCCTCAAAGTATTCATCAGTCACGTGTTTCCACGCAGCATTGCTGAAGCAATGGCCAACAACGAAATCCTGCAAATCGTAGTGTTCTCGTTGTTCTTCGGGTTTGCCTTGGCAGGTGTGAAGCGAGCGGGTTACACGACGATCGTCGATGGCATCGAGGAGCTGGCCAAGGTGATGTTCAAGGTCACGGACTTCGTCATGGCCTTCGCGCCCATCGGCGTTTTCGCAGCCATCGCCTCAGCTATCACCACTCAAGGCCTCGGCTTGATTGTTGATTACGGAAAGCTGATTGCCGAGTTCTACTTGGGCATCGTGATTTTGTGGTGCGTGTTGTTCGCTGCTGGCTACCTGTTTTTAGGGCGCTCAGTGTTTGCCCTGGGTAAGCTCATCCGCGAACCTGTTCTGTTGGCATTTTCCACCGCCAGTAGCGAGTCCGCATATCCGAAAACGATGGAGGCACTGGAGAAATTCGGTGCGCCAAAGCGCGTATCCAGCTTTGTCCTTCCATTGGGGTACTCATTCAACCTTGATGGTTCAATGATGTATCAAGCGTTCGCCATCATGTTCATCGCTCAGGCCTACAACGTCGATTTGAGCTTCACACAGCAACTGCTCATCTTGCTGACGCTGATGATCACCAGCAAGGGGATGGCAGGTGTAGCCCGAGCATCGGTGGTTGTAGTGGCGGCGACGCTACCCATGTTCAACCTCCCCGAAGCCGGCATTTTATTGATCCTTGGCATTGACCAATTCCTTGATATGGCCAGGACTGCCACCAACGTGGTTGGCAATAGCATCGCGACGGCTGTGGTTGCCAAATCAGAACCACATGAAGAGGTTGAAGACGCGCCAGACACCACATCTGCGCTCCCGACCCCCACTGTAGCCACCGCTTGAGAGCATAGACATGAAAGGTAAATCGAAGCCGTCCAGCAACTCATCGTTTGCTCGCAAACTAGGTATCGTCGGCGGACTTGGATCACTGGCCGGCGGCGATCTTTTCTACAAGCTGGTGAAATCCCGAGCGGTTTTGGAGGATCAAGGCCGCTATCACTTCCTGTTTGAGCAACATCCCTTCAAGGACGTCCTGATGCCCCTGGATCGGGGCGCCAGCATGACCTCAAGAAAGTTCTATGTTTTTCAGGTTTGCCAGACGTTTGAGGCAAGCGACGTCAACGCAGTATTACTGCCTTGTTTTGCCAGTCACACATTTCGGGAGGAGATCCAGGAGGAAATTGGGATACCAGTCCTGGATATGATGGCTGCGTTACGCAAGCACGTGGATCATGTCGCTGAACCTGGCACAACACTGGGCATAATCGCGTCCGACTATGTCAGACACTCCGGGTTGTTTGAACGCTATTTCGGCACCGATTTCAATCTCGTTTACCCGAACGAAAGCGAGCAATCTGGGTTAATGGACGCAATGTACGGGGTTAATGGAATTAAAGATGGATTCCTTGACGGTGTACCACTCGAATGTGTCTATCAGGCCTGCCTATCACTTCAGGATCAAGGAGCCACAATCATCCTGCCCGGCATGACTGAGCTGTCGTTGGTCTGCGGTGATCTGCAACGGCGTGGCTTGACTGTCCTGGATATCAACGAGATTTATGCCACTTTCGCAACCTTGGAGAAAGGTCAGTCGACCCGTCCGCCATTCAAGCTTGGGATAGTGGGGGGAGTTGGGCCAGCGGCAACGGTCGACTTCATGGGTAAGGTTGTGGCGCACACACCGGCAGGTCGCGATCAAGAGCACATCAAAATGGTGGTGGAACAAAACCCCCAGATCCCTGATCGCACAGCCAACTTGCTGAATGACGAAACTGATCCGACGATGGCGATGTACGCAACGTGCAAGCGACTGGAAAGCGCTGGAGCCAATGCCATAGCGATTCCGTGCAATACGGCCCACGCCTTCGTAGAGCGTATCCAACCGCACCTGCGTGTACCTATAGTGAATATGCTGACCGAGACGGTTGAGGCTATCGTGCAGCGGTACGGTGCTGGCAAAACGGTAGGACTGTTAGCAACGTCCGGCACTATCAAAAGTCAGGTCTATCACGAGGCTGCCCGCAGAGCAGGACTTCAAATCATCACCCCTGGTGTGGAATACCAAGCTTTGGTGATGGAGTCGATTTATGGAGACCACGGAATCAAAGCGGGTTTCACTGACGGCATTTGTAAAGACCAGCTCTTGATCGCAGCAGAGCACTTGTGTGACCTGGGTGCAGACGTGCTCATTCTGGGCTGCACGGAGTTACCTCTGGTACTAGAGCATAGCGAATCCTACATGATCAAAAATTATGAGGTTGCATTGGTCGACCCGACGACCATTTTGGCATTGAAGTGCATTGAGCTGGCCCGAGAAAATACGCAAAAGCCAAGTCAGCCAGTTGTCTTATTGAGTATGGAAAACCAACTCTAGAATCAACGTCCGCTGATCAATAAAAAGGCCCTTCTCCAGACTGTGTGAAAACCTAGCAATCTGTCCGGCCCTTTAAGAAAATGCTCCGTATCGAAAGATACGGAGCATTTTTTCGTTATGGCCTACATACAAGGAGAGTCCCGTAGCCAGACCAGCCTGTTCCCGGTCTCGCTGGAGGAACTGATCCCTGAAGATCACCTCGTACGGGTCATCGACCTATATGTCGCCAAGCTCGATCTGGGCCAGCTCGGTTTTGAGAAAGCTCAGCCCAAGGCCACTGGGCGCCCTGCTTACGACCCCGCCGATCAGCTCAAGCTCTATCTCTATGGCTATTTTCAGCGCATTCGCTCGTCGCGGCGCCTAGAAGCTGAGTGCCAACGCAACATCGAAGTGATGTGGTTGATCAACCGGCTTAAACCCGACTTCAAGACCATCGCCGACTTTCGCAAGAACAACAAAGTAGCTTTCGTTACGACGTGCCGAGCTTTTGTGCAGTTCTGCCGATCCGTCGGCTTGATTGCGGGTGATCTGGTTGCGATCGATGGCAGTAAGTTTCAGGCAGTCGCTTCCTCGCGACGCCACCTGAATTTGAATCAGCTCAAGCGTCAGGAGGAGAAGCTGGATAAGCGGATTGCCCAATACCTGGCTGACCTGGATGCCGCTGATAAAGCAGAGGGCGAGCAAGTGGTCGATCGCACTGCGATCAAGGCGGCACTGGCGAAGCTTGAGGCCAAGCAGCAAGACAACCGTAGTTGCCAAGCTTTGATGAAGTCGATGGGGCTGGAGCAATTCAACACGCACGAAAGCGATGCCCGAATGATGCGCACGCCAAAGGGGGCGCGTGTTGCCTATAACGTGCAAACAGCCGTGGACGCAGAGCACTGTCTGATTTTGCACCATGAGGTGACGCAAGATGGTGACGACCGCAAACAGCTTGAACCCATAGCTAAAGCTGCCAAGGCCGAACTGGGGCAGGACACGCTGACCGTGACAGCCGATATGGGCTACTCAAATGGCCAGCAATTCCAGGCGTGCGAGGAGGCCTCCATTACCGTGTACGTGCCGCCAAACCGAACTTCGAACCCAGGCGGAGAGACATTATTCGAGCGCCAGGACTTTACCTATGACGCTGAACAGGATCGATACCAGTGCCCGGCAGGTCAATGGCTAACCCTGAAGCAGCGCTACAAAGGCGACCGGATCTACCAGGCGGCAGTCAGCGACTGCACTGGATGTGCGCTGAAAGCCCAATGTACAACGGCTCAGCGCCGCTATGTCTCACGTCACGCACAGGAGGAAGCCTTTGAGCGTATGGCGCAGCGGATGCAACTGCATCCAGAGATGATGGCGCGACGCAGATCCATCGTGGAGCACCCGTTTGGCAATCTCAAACAATGGCTATTTGGGAACGGGCGGTTCTTGCTACGGCAACTTGAAGGGACGAGAGCTGAAATGGCCCTGGCGGTGACCGCTTACAACTTCAAGCGGGCGATCAGTGTCCTGGGAGCCAAGAAAATGATGCAACTGATGGGCTGAAGAGCCTTTTTCAGCACAAAAACAAACGCCCCGAACAAGTCGGGGCGTTTGGTCTAAGGCCTGTCAGTGTGTTTTCACACAGTCTGTCTCGGGCCTTTTTTACTCAAAACAAGATCACTTAGTCAGCCAAGACTCAAAGATCGCGCGGAATATGACGCTCGCAGTGCTCATGACACCGGAGTGACCATACCGATCTTGTATCAGTGAACACAAAAAATTCACTTCGCACCTTTTGAAAGAGCGCCGTTCTCATGGCTGCTCACGCTCCAACAACTCACCCGTGCGATCAGGAGCTCACGAGCTCTTACTGAGTACGATGCAACCAGTGGTACCTACGTACTCTTCGATTAGGTAAAGGGAATTTCCAACATCAACTCCCTCTCCATGGAGAGGGTTTGTGCATAGGCGTCGGCGCGACTCAGTCTCTATGCCAGCTGCATTAACGTTTCTTCCACTTCAGTCACCATCCTATTGCCCTTGGCGCCTGGCAGCTTCCAGGCAGCGATGACCATACCAAGTGGTATCGATTGATCAATCGGCGCAACAAGCTCACCACTGTCCAGATACCGCTGTATGAGGCTGCGGCGGCCAATCAGTACCCCTGCTGCCAGCAAAGCTTGCTGCACGGCGATGGAGTACAAGGAAAAACCGGGCCCACGGGCTACGAACTTCTGACCAGGCATGACTGAGCGAGTCCATATCTCCCAGTCACTCCATCCCACATCTGCGATACACCGGACATTGGCAAGATCATTAGGTTGGGTGATCCGTGACGCCAGCGCAGGTACGCAGACCGGTAGCACTTCCTCGACGGCAAGCATCCGCTGTCCGCGTTCCAGTTGCGCGGTGTAGAAAAGGCACAGGTCGAATGGGCTGCGTTTAAGGTTGGGAGGCTCATCGACGGCGGTGACCGATATTTCTATGGGCGCCAGGATTTCGGTAAGGCGGGGAAGTCGCGGCCCAATCCACAACTCCGCCAACGCGGGGGAAGTGACGATATGTACCCGTTGTGGTGCAGATAGTCGCCGAAGGGTTCGAGCGGCTTCCTCCACGGCATCGAATGCCTCGATGAATTGCTCCTTCATGCTCTCGCCCAGCGCCGTCAGCCTGACACCCTTTGCATGGCGCTCGAACAAGGCTGCGCCGTATTCATTTTCCAAGGCCTTGACCTGTGCCGCGATGGCGCCTGGCGTCACCTTCAACTCATTGGCCGCCCGGGCGAAGCCGCCAAGGCGTGCAGATGCCTCGAATGCACGCAGAGCATTCAGTTGCAATGTGTGCCTTACGGGCGAGTCCAGATACATGTCGTAAACCTCATTTTTTCTAGGCCTAATATTTCAGAAATCTCCCGTTGTTCCCAGTTAGCCCGAGCTTTATTTTGATCTGACTTTCCTTGCTGACGCGAGTCGCAACGCGCAGCCATCAGTCTGATCACAATCAAGGAATTCAAATGAACTATCGAAGTGGGACACATGCGTTCATGCACGGTGCTCACACCGCTTCCCCGTTCACCACCGGGGTCATTCCTTTCGGCTTGATCGCTGGGGTCAGCGCTGCCGGAATGGGGATGTCACTCACCACCACCATGGGCATGACTCTGCTTTTCTATTCCGGCTCGGCGCAGATAGCGGTACTGCAGTTACTGCAAAATGGCGCCCTGCCAGTGACCATGGTGATCACCGCTCTGGTGATCAATCTTCGCTTTCTAATGTACAGCGCATCCCTGGCACCTCACCTGCACCACTTACCCCGGCGCAAGACCTGGCCTCTGTCCTATCTGCTCGCCGACCAAGTTTTCGCGCTGTTCAGCCTAAGATCCGCCTCTGGCGAACTGGGACGCTACGCTTTTCACTACTACGTCGGGGCAGCGATCACGATGTGGCTCGGTTGGACGCTTGCGGTGCTGGCGGGTGTCATCCTGGGTGCGCGCATCCCCGAAGCCTGGTCATTGGGCTTTGCGATTCCGCTGTCATTTCTGGCGCTTTTGATCCCCAGCATTCGTAGTGCTGCAACGCTCTGCGCCGCCCTGGTGGGAGGTGCGCTGGCGGTGCTGGCAATCGATTTACCCTACAACCTGGGCATGCTGACGGCATCCCTTGGCGGGGTCATCTCCGGGCTTACCGTCGAGCACCTGCGAAAAGACCTGAATACCGCACGCGGCGATGACGCCGAACAGGAGGCATCATGAGTGAGCTCTCCCAGTGGGGCCTGTTCCTGTTGATCGGCGCCGGCACCTTCGCTATTCGTCTGTCGTTTATCGAGTTTTATGGATGCTTGCGCATTCCACCGCTGCTGCGCCGTGCCTTGCTGTACGTGCCTGCTAGCGTGTTGGCCGCGCTGGTCTTGCCGGCGGTGGTGTACCCGGATCGGCAGGCGGCGTTCGACTGGAGCAACCCGCAAATTCCCGCCGCCATCCTGGCAGGCCTGGCTGCCTGGCGAACCAAAAGCACCTTGCTCACGCTGGTGGTCGGTCTGGGAGCATTGTGGGCACTGAAAAACTTGGGTGCCTAGCAATCTAGTGATTTTTCCGTCGCGTAACCGTGTGTACTCAACAGACGATTGATGGCATTGAACACTGACCTGAGAAAGGAATAGAAGATGCTCTACTTCCAGGAAATGCTTGGCATTGCCGTATTTTCTATCACCGGTGTACTGGCTATCCAAAAAGCCGATGTCGATTTATTCGGTGCTGTGGTGCTCGGCATCATCACCGCTATCGGTGGCGGCACGATACGGGATCTGTTGCTGAATCTACCGATCTTTTGGATTGCAGATTTCAATTACATTTGGGCTGCATTGGTTGCCGCACTGCTGGCGTTTTTTCTGACCCAACGATTACAACGACGTTACCGCCTGCTGCTCTATCTCGATGGTTTGGCCGCTGCCCTGTTTGGACTGGCCGCGACTGAGAAAGTACTGAATTTGCAGCTCGCCGCACCTTTGGCAGTGATGATGGGTGTGCTGACCAGCATTGGAGGCGGTATAGCACGCGATGTCCTGGCGGGAAGAGTTTCACTGTTGATGTCTCGGGAGATATACGCCACACCAATCCTGTTGGGATGCACCCTGTATGTTGTGTTGCGCAACATATTCCCGTCGGACTGGGTCGCCGGTTGGATCGCTTTGATTTTCACCGTTGGCCTGAGGTTTCTGGCCATTTACCGGTATCTTCAGATGCCTGCGATTCTCTCCACGAAGCAGGGGTAATTTGTTGACCACTACATTTGTCCGGAAAAACGGCCACGTTGGATCTCTTGAAAACTGATGACGCTAAGGCGGTGTTCCAGTAGGCCTTCTGATCTGATGGGGTGAGCACGGCGGAAACTCTACTCATAACCTCTACGCTCTGCAGCTTGGGTCGAAGAAATACACTTCCGATTATCTCCCTGCTTCTGTACTCCGCCGCAAACACCATCGTTTCCTATACGTTCGGCTGGAGCAAGTTTGGCATGGAGATGCGCTGGCTGGAGTGCAGTTTGTGTGCTCGGCGCTGTTTTTACCGCTGTCGGTTTAGGTGTACATGACTTGGACGACGCTCAATTCGGTCGGAGTGAACATAGCCTCATTGAGTGGGACAACTGCACTAAAGCTGTCCCACTCAATGTGATCACACCAATGAGCAATCCCTCCTCAAATCGGGTACTTACCCACTCCTAGATTCAAGTTCTGAAACGCCCCACCAGCCCGTGCAACTCGCCCGACAATAGCGCCAATGTGCCCGAGTCACTGCGTGCGGACTGCGCTAGCTCTTCCACCAACTGCGCATCGGCGTGGATCTGGGTGATGTGCCGATTGATATCCTCCGCCACTTGGTGCTGCTGCTCAGCTGCGGTAGCGATCTGTGTGGTCTGGCTGCGGATATCGTCTACCGAACTGCGAATCTGCTCGAAACTTTCCCGCGCTTGATGGATGCGCTCAACACTGGCTTGCGACATTAACAAGCTGCTTTGCATCTGCGCGGTCACCTCCTGGGTACGTTGCGCCAAGCCGCCGAGTAGGTTGTCGATCTCACCGGTAGAGTCAGCAGTGCGCTTAGCCAAAGCGCGAACCTCATCGGCCACCACAGCGAAACCACGACCTTGCTCACCTGCTCGCGCGGCTTCGATAGCTGCGTTTAGTGCCAGCAGATTGGTTTGCTCCGCAATTGATCGGATGGTATCGAGAATCGTGTTTATGTTTTTACTGTCTTGGGCCAACAACTCTATGGCCTGTGTCGACTTCAGCAGGTTCTCGCTAAGCTGGCTAACGCTGCCGGTAGCCTCATCGATGCGCAACTGGCCGTTGTGCACTTGGCTATGGCCTGCTTTAGCCGAAGTCGCGGCTGCACTACAGGAACGTGCCACTTCGTTGGCCGTGGCCACCATTTCATTGAACGCTGTAGACACCAGTTCAACCGCCTCCCGTTGACGGCCAGCAGCGTTATTCATGTCATGCGAGACTTCAATTGTCTTATCCGAGGCTTTCCGCAACTCGCCGGAAGCAGAACTGATGCTTTGAACTAGCTGCCGAATCGCCCCGAGAAATTGGTTGAACCAGCGGGCTAGAACGGCGGTTTCGTCCTGGCCGCGAACTTCCAGGCTGCGGGTCAGATCGCCTTCACCTTGAGCGATACTTTCCAATCCACCGGCCACGCTGCGAATTGGCCGCACAATCAGCCCCGCGACTCTTGTGCCGACTAAAGCAAAAATCAGCACCAATACTGATGCGATTCCAGCAATGAGCCAGGTTAGATGTGTTGCCTTAGACATCACCTCGTCTCGCTGGATGAGGCCAATAAAACGCCATCCAAGCCTATCCGACGACCAAATGTTGGCCATGTACGACACGCCATCGAGATCGACTTGCATAAGGCTCTGCTTGGCATTAGCCAACTCGGCGTAGCTACTGCCCAACTCACTCAATGATTTGAAGTTGTGTTCGGGGTTGCTCGGATCTACCAGGACGTTACCGTTGGCTTCCACCAGCATCAGGTAGCCGCTCTGGCCCAGTTTGATCCGCTTGAGCATATCGGTTAGGTCATTCAGAGATACATCTAGGCTAAGCACGCCAACAGGTGCGCCTTGGGCGTTATTGACTGTCCGCGCGGTTGCCATCAGTGTGACGTTGGTTCCGGCCCAGTAGTAGGCAGCACTGCGGACTGTCTTTCCAGGCGATGCCATGGCGGTCTTGTACCAAGGGCGAACGCGCGGGTCGTAGTTGGCCATATTGGGGACGTCAGGCCACGTAGCGTAACCGCCATCCACCTGGCCTTTGGAAAGGAAGGCTGTACTGGGATGGCTGCTGGCAAAGCTCGTGAACAGCTTCAACACCTCTTGATTACTGGTTGGAAGCGGTAGCTGTGCCGCTTCAGCGCTTGAGTAGTTCTTCAGATCAGTGAGATCCGTGATTTGCGGCATGTTGGCCAAGTATTCAACGTTCTGGGCGATGCCGTCGAAAAACAGGTTCATGGCGTTGTCAATCTGTCGGATCTCGCGGGTGCTATTTTCAATGAAGTCTCCCTGCGCTTGGCCTCGCAGATTAACGATCATTACCGCAGTAGTGATGACTACGGGTAAACAAGCAATGCTGGCGAATGCCCAAGTTAGTTTTTGTTTTATGGTCATGGATGTTCCTGCAACAGTTGATTAGCCCCGGGAACCCGGGGACAGATAGCTGGGGTAGCAACGGACTTGACGGGGTCTCTCGGAGCAGGCGGAGGCATCACCCTGCTTATGGGCTAAAGCTGGTGGCTTTCACGTCTTCGACTTGATCGCGTACATGCCCCCGATAATCACTAAGGCCGCTCCAACAACCGTCCAGGTATCAGGAAGCTCTCCGAAAATGATCAGGCCGATCAATGTGGCGAAAACTAGAAGCGCGTAGTTGAAGGGTTGAAGAGTTGCAGCAGTGGCGTACTTCAGCGCTTGAATGAGGACAAGTTGCGCTATTACCCCGGTCAATGACAGCACGCCCATTAATATCCCCTGCATGGGAGTGGGTGTGACCCATCCAGGCAATCCCACAATCGTGACTGCTATTGCTCCAAAGCCCGCCATGTAAAACATGTTTGTCGCGAAGGTGTCGTTCTGGCTGATTTTGCGTGTCAGCACGTTGAATACCGCGAACCCCAATGCGGACAGCAATGGAATCAAGGCTGCAAGCTCGAAGACGCCGGCACCAGGGCGCAGGATTATCAGCGTGCCGGTGAAACCAATAGCGGCAGCAATCCAACGACGAAGTCCTATGAATTCACCAAGGAAGGCCCCCGCCAATCCCAGGGTTATCAGGGGAAATACGGCGTAGAGCGCGTGCATCTCTGCTAGCCCTAAATATCGCAGACCAATCCCGAATAGCGCTATTTCACCCACGCCTATCAGCGCGCGGATGATTTGAAGCCAAGGGTGCCTGCTGCGCAAAGACTCCCTGACGCTCCCTTGGTAAGCCGCATATCCGATTGCGAAAATGACGAACACCCAGTAGCGCACCATGACCAATTGTGCCACCGGCAGGTCTTTGACGAGTACCTTGGTGACGCCGTCCTGGCCGGCGAAAATCAGCATCGAAAGGAGGCATAAAATAATGCCGAGCAGAGGTCTTGAGGCTTGTGATGCAATCGCTGCAGTTGGCATGGCTAACTGCTTAGCAATCTTTTCTTGATCACCCTTCAACTGCATCTCCGTCATGCCTGACTCCCTTTGCTCTTGTTTATGGGAAAACGCATCGCAATCGACTACGACAAACACGATTGATGAATGCTCCTCACCTCACTAGCCGTGTTTCTTTTGAAGGCCGGTAACCAAAAAACGAGCTGTAGCATTTACTGAAGTGGCTTGGCGAAACAAAACCGCAGGCGACCAGAACCTCTACCTGCGAAAGCTCCGTGTGCTGAAGTAACCGGCGCGCCTCGGTGATGCGCAACTCGAGGTAGTACCGTTGAGGCGTGGTTCCTAATTGCTCTTTGAACAGGCGCTCAATCTGCCGACGAGAACGTCCGGCATAAATGGCGAGCTGATCCATTTGCAGCGGTTCTTCGAGGTTAGCGTCCATCAAGTTGACCACTTCACGCAGGGGGGCGCTTAGCGAGAAATGCTGCGCCGGTTTGATGCGCCGGTAGCGCGACTCTTCGAACGAAAGAATGTCTTCGATGCCATCGACTAGCGCCTTACCGTGTAGCCTTTTCATCCATGCCAAGGCCATGTGATATGCACCGGCTGGACTGGATGCCGTAAGCCTGTCTCCATCGATGACGAACGCTTCACTGGTTACGTTGGTTGCTTTAGAAATTTCTGCGAGCGCTGATCGTTGCTCGGGATGGATCGCACAGCGATACCCCTCAAGCAACCCTGAAACGCCCATAAACCAAGCCCCGTTCCAGAGCCCAGCTAACGTGATACGAAGTTCCGATGCCATTTTAAGGATGCTAATCAGCTTGTGATGGACTTTGAGTTCCGTCCTGTAACCGCCACAAATGACCAGCAAATCAAGGTGTTTAAGCGCGCTCATTTCTAAACGTGCATCGGGTCGAATGACTAAGCCAAGGTCACTGTTTACTTCGCCATCCTGCAACCCAAACGTTCGTGACGCGAACAAGTTCGGGCTCAAAAGGTTTGCGGTCACAATGGTGTCGAGCACCTGTGTAAAAGCAGGTAGTGAAAAATGCTCGAGAAGTAAAAAACCTACCCGCGCATGAGGCATGGGATCTATCCGAACCTCTTCCAGATAACGAAGGTTTTTCCCCTTCATGCACCCACTAAAATCTCGCCGTTCGATCACCTTTCGCCTCGTACATTTTCTTTACTGACGCGGATCTGGCGCTTGATTTGATTGAGTCCTGGCATCCGCAAGAACAACCACTCGCGCCACGATCAAGCTAGTTACGCAAGTTGGAAACCATGGGCCAGAGGATCCTTGTCATCTACGAAGATGGTGTTGTGCCCTGTAATCTCTGCCCAACCACTGATGCTAGGCCTTATGCCGTCAAACGAGCCGACACTGGTCGCAGCCTCGACTTTGCCTTCGTAAATTGTGCCAATCAGGCTTTCAAGTCGGTAAGTGTCGCCTACGTTCAACCGTCCCTTTCCGTAGAGTTGAGCCATGCGTGCAGATGTCCCGGTGCCACCGGGAGATCGATCAATAGCCTTATCTCCGTAGAACACCGCGCAGCGACCATGTACGTTTCCACTCTTTGGTTTGTCACACCAAATGATGTGGTGAACTCCACTGATTCTGCTGTTCTCTGGATGCACAGGATCACAAATGACCGACAGTGCTGAGCGCAGCTTCTGACTCAACCTCACTATGTCAGCTGTCGTTTGTCCGTCAAATCCAGCCCAGCACTCCTGTGGTTCGACCACCGCATAGAAATTGCCACCGTAGGCGATATCCACCATAAACGCGCCGACACCTGGCACATCCACGACCACATCAGCACTGTGCAGGTAGCTGGACACGTTGAATAAGCGAATGGACTCAACAAATTCGCCGCCCATGGTGTATTCGACATCGACCCGTCCCGCAGGTGTTTCAATAGCAAGTTTTCCAGGTTCGCGAGGTGTAACCAGGCCTTCTTCAATGACAACGGTCGACAGCCCAATGGTGCCCGCCCCACACATGGGCAGACAACCACTGACTTCAATGAACAAGGCACCAAAGTCACAATCCTCACGGGAGGATGGGTAGATGATGACTCCGGACATGATGTCGTGCCCTCTAGGCTCAAACATCAGAGCGGTTCTGACCCAATCATGATCGCGGACGAAAATCTCTCGGCGTTCGGCCATGGAAACCGCCGGCAGTAAAGGCCCACCGCCTGCCACTACCCGAACCGGATTGCCGCACGCGTGTGAGTCAATGCAAAAAAAGCTACGTCTCATGCTGAATCCATTTCAAAGAAATTCACTTGGGAACGAGGCCGCAGCGTGCCATCGAATCGTCAATCCAGATCATGCCCAGATTGACGATGGCACTTGCTACAGTGATCGACTTGGAAATGAGAATGCATGTTCCCAACAGGGATCGTTCACATCAAATTTGCTACGGCCAACTTCCAGACTGTTGGCGCTGCAATCGATGTACGTGCCCTGTTGGAAAACGATCTCTCACCCCTTCAACGTGTGCCAGCGAGTCGACGATTACGGTTCAGTAACCCACGACTGACGCGATCTAGAAGCAGCGCCACAGCAACGATGGCCAGCCCCGCTCGCAGCCCAAGCCCCATTTCCATACGAGTGAGCCCTCGGGTTACCTCCGCGCCCAAGCCACCGGCTCCGACCAGGCCAGCCAACACCACCATTGCGAGAGATAACAAAATGCACTGGTTCAACCCCACCATCAGCGTGGGAGTGGCCAAGGGAATCTCAATCTTGAAAAGAATTGATCGTTTGGTCGCACCCATGGCATTGCCTAGCTCGATCATTTCTTTTGGTACCTGGTTAAGCGCCAGAGTGGTCAACCGCAGCATCGGGGGAATCCCATAGACCACAGTGGCAATGATGGCGGGGACGCGTCCCAGGCTGAAAATCATGACCGCTGGAATCAGGTAGACCCATGGTGGAACGGTCTGCATGACATCGAGTACGGGGCGCACTGCCGCATCAAAACGTTTTACCCGTGAGGCAAGGATGCCTAGTGGAAACGCTATCGATACGGATATGAGTACGGCGACCGATACCAACGCAATGGTTTGCATCGAAGCAATCCAGAGACCTGAGATCAGGCAATACCCCAACATCACAGCCGCTAACACAGCGACACGTACGCGTACGATCAGCGCCACGGCGATAGCGACGATGGCGATAACTGCCAAGGGAGGCAATGCCAGCAGCGCACCTTCTATGGCGTGCAAGCTGACCTCCACCGCCACGCTTATGGCTTTAGAGACGACATGCAGATTGGTGTTGAACCAGTCCACGAATGGAGCGATGTGCTTGCCTGGGGAGAATTGAATGATTGGATCGCTCATGATCGTTTACCCCCTTGCTGAGCCGCAGCGCTCTGCGCCAAGCGGTCGAGCACCATTGTCAGTATTACGATTGCGATTGCAGCGTTGATCGATTTGGCAATGTCGAGGGTGCGGATCGCGCCGTAAATAGTCTCACCCAGTCCACCAGAGCCAACTATCCCGGCGATAACCACCATGCCGAATGCCATCATGAGGCTTTGGTTTATGCCCGCCATGATGCTCGGCATTGCGAAGGGCAGACGAATCTTCACGAACATCTGCCAACCAGTGACACCACTTGCATTACCCAGCTCGATGAATTCGTTGGGAGTCATGCGAATACCCAGCGAAGTCAGGCGAAACGCGGGGGGCAGCGCTACGATGAATGTCGCGATCAGCGCTGTGCCTGTGCCGTAGCCTAAGAGTGCGATGGCGGGCAGCAAGTAGATATAAGGCGGCATGGTCTGAATGAGATCGAGAGTGGGTTCAATCATGCGATCCATCGCCGGCAGCAATCCGGCTATCACACCCAACGGAATGGCTACCACGAGCGCCATCAAAGTCGCGACGACTACTAAAGCCAACGTCCCCATGGTTTCTGGCCACAAACCGATAAAGGCGCAGAACAGCATCCCTATCAACGTAGCAATGGCGAAACGTGGCCCAGCCAGGCGCCAACCCAACAGCGCGATCAGCACTGCAACCACGTAATACGGCGGCAGGTTGAACAGCCAGAGAAGGCCTTCGTAAATGCCTTTGAGTACATCGTTTACCGTGTCGAAGAGCCCCGCGCCATTGTCGGAAAGCCATGCGAGTCCGCTGTCTACAGTCGAGTCAAAGCTGTCGGGGAAATTTTCAATATTCATGACGACACCTCCACCAACGTTTCACCCGCAGGTTGCGAATACTCATTCGCAGTACCCTGCACACCTCGAAGCAAGTCACGCATCGTGATGACACCTGCGATAACTCCGCCCTCAATAACGGCAATCGCATCGCGATCATTGGCCACAGCCAGCCCAATGATCTGATCAAGATCAGCGTCTGGATGTGTAGTGGGTAATCGGCTGACATCAACATTCGGATGCGCCGCCTTGTACAGCGAAACCGGAGTCATCACCGATTTGGCTTTGACCAAGTGAAGCCGCGATATGCCTGCGACGAACTCGGCTACGTAGTCATCGGCAGGATTCAGCACTATTTCTTCTGCCGTTCCGACCTGGATGATCATTCCGTCTTTCATGATCGCGATACGATCGCCGATTCGGATTGCCTCATCCAGGTCGTGGGTAATAAAGACCGCTGACTTACCCAACTCTTTAGTCAGCTGGCGGAATTCGTCCTGCAATTGCCTACGAATAAGCGGATCAAGTGCACTGAAGGGCTCATCCATGAGGATCACCTGCGGATCAGCGGCAAGCGCGCGAGCCAGGCCCACCCGCTGCTGCATCCCTCCAGACAGCTCGTCAGGGTATCGATGTATCCAGTCAGCGAGGCCGACCTTGGTCAATGCTGCCTCGGCCACCTTCAATCGCTCGGCCTTGGCTACTCCCTGTACCTCAAGTCCAAAAGCGGTATTTTCCAGCACGGTACGGTGCGGTAACAAAGCTACGCTCTGAAACACCATGCCGATTTGCCGGGCTCTTACCGCACGTAATTCAGCAGCGTTCAGTGCCGATAATTCACGGCCCCCAACTAGCACCTTGCCAGAGCTGGGAGTGATCAGTTTGTTGAGTAAGCGAATCAGTGTGGATTTACCGCTGCCGGACAGGCCCATGATGCAGAAAATCTCACCACGGCGAACCTCTAGGTTGACATCAGACACGCCTACGACGCAGCTATAGTCCTGAAGAATCTGCTTCTTGGTCAGGCCCCTTTCGACGACGGCTTTCATAGCCGCTGCAGAATTCTCACCGAAAATTTTCCAGACCGACTGGCAGCTTACCAGCACATCGTTAACGTCTAACTTTGGAGTAATCATGGCAATCCTATCGAACCTGTTATCAGGTATTGTTGTTTCAAGTTCGGCAGCTGAATAAATACCGCTTTAGTTTTTCTTGTTGTTTGCCCAACGCCCGATCAAATCAGTATTTTTGGCCATCCAGGACTTTGCAGCTTCATCTACCGATTTACCGTCGTTGATTTCACCGTTGATCGCGCGAATATCGGCGATAGGAATGAAAATACTGGCGATGATTTCACGAGCCTGGGGGTTCTTCTCAGAAAAGCCCTTCTGCGCAATCCAGTAGTAAGTTTGCGACGGAGGAAACACACCCTTCGGATCCTTAAGATATTTGACGTCAAACTTCATAGACATCCAGGATGGATCCCAAAGGGTGACTGCAATCCACTCTTTGCGGTCTATCGAGGATTTCAGGGCAGCGGTCATGGCGGCGGAGCTGCCTTCAACCAGCTGGAGTTTAAGGCCGTAGTCCTTGACGGCTTTGCTCGCATCGCGCATGAGGCCCGCGCCCGGTTCAATACCGATGATCTTACCGCCAAATTTATCGGCGTTAGCGTTGAGTTCCTCAATGGAGTCGACAGTTACGTATTTCGGAACGGCGATCCCTTGATACAGGCCATCGGAAACAGGGGAGATTCTCTCAAGACGATTTTTGCTCTTATTCCAGTAGTCCTGAGCCAGGTAGTTAACTTGAGAGACCAGTAACTGAATGTCACCTTTGCCCAGCGCCGCGTAGGCAATACCCCACTCAGAAAACTCAGTAAGCTTTACGGTATAACCTTGATCTTCCAAAACTTTCTTAGTGATGAGAGCCATTGGCGACATGTCTTCCCATGCCATAGTACCCATCGTGATACTTTTTTCTTCGGCCTGCACCGGCAAGATAGAGCCGATCACCATCAGCAACACGAACATCGCTTTCCAGATCGTCTTCATGGTGTTTCCCCTTCAGAGGTTTTTATAGGCGCCTTCTCAGGCGTTTTGTTTGAACGATTTGCAACCTTCTTCACTGAGGTAGAGTGGTACCAGGCGCCGTGCATCCGGCACCTGATAAACCTCACTTTTCCGACCTAGTCCACGGAGCGATCTGACACATCCATCCACACTGTCTTAAGTTCAGTGTATTGATCATGTGCATGTACAGATTTGTCCCGTCCGCCGAACCCGGATTGTTTGTAACCACCGAAAGGCGTACTGGCATCACCTTCGCCGAAGCAGTTCACAGTCACCACGCCTGCACGAATCTCACGTGACAATTTGACTGCGGTACGCAAATTACCGGTGTACACCGACGCAGCCAGGCCGTAGACGGTGTCGTTCGCAAGCGAGATGGCCTCCTGCACCGACGTAAACGAAGTCACCGCCAGAATCGGGCCAAAGATTTCTTCCTTGAACAAGCTGCTCTCGCGGCCTACGCCATCGATAACTGTCGGCTCGACAAAAATGCCCGCCTCGGTATTACCGCCCACGAGCACCTTCAGCCCTTCATCCTGTGCCTTGGTCAAGTATGAACTTACCTTCACGAAATGCTCGGAACTGATCAGCGAACCGAGACGATTTTGCGGGTCTAGCGGATTGCCCATTTTCCACTCGGCAATCCGAGCAGCGATGCGCTTGAGCAGCTCATCTTTCACTTCGGTATGAACAATCAGGCGAGAGGTCGCAGAGCAGTTTTCGCCCATGTTCCAGAACGCACCGTTCACGACTTGTTCAGCGACTAGATCCAGATCTTCAGCATCATTCATAACCACTGCAGGGTTTTTTCCGCCGCACTCGAGAACGATGCGTTTAAGATTGGAATCTGCCGAATAATGCAAAAAGCGTCGGCCCGTAGCCGTAGACCCAGTAAAGGAAACCATGTCCACATCAGGATGGAGGCCTATGGGTTCGCCCACCTCTTTACCTGTTCCGGTAACGATGCTGAATACTCCAGCTGGTACTCCTGCCTCGTGGGCTAACTCTGCCACGCGCAAAGTAGTCAGCGATGTTTGCTCGGCTGGTTTAACGATCACAGAGCAACCTGCGGCCAGCGCTGGGCCGATTTTCCATGCCAGCATTAGCAGAGGGAAATTCCATGGCAGTACACAGCCAACGACACCGATTGGTTCGCGTACAACGATTGTCAGAGCATTGCTTCCGACTGGAGCAGTGTTGTCGTAAATCTTGTCGATTAGCTCGGCATGCCAACGAATCGTATTGATGGTGTCTGGAACGTCGACCGTCTGGCATTCACGAATAGGCTTGCCGCTGTCGAGACTTTCCAGCACTGCCAACTCATGCGCATGGGTTTCCATGAGCTGAGCCAGCTTCAACAGCACGGACTTGCGCTCAGCAGGATGCTGTAAACGCCACCGGCCATCTTCAAAAGCCTCTTTAGCCGCAGCTACCGCATCATCTACATCCTGCGCATCACACGCCGCCAGGTCGGTCAGTTTCTCGCCGGTCGCTGGGTTGATGGTGCCAAGTGTCTTTCCCGATGCAGCAGGACGGAGGGCTCCATTGATGAAAGCGCCTCTAGGGAAAATCAGCTTCTCTGCAATGGCAGCGTATTCGGCTACCGTCAAAAGATCACTCATGGCTCGTCTCCTCGACGATAGGTGCGATAGTTCGCTTGATTTTTAAAGGGTCACTCACGCCCAGCACGCCATTCGCGCAGCTTCAAATCAGCTTTCGCACCGATGCTTAAAAACGGCTGAGGCGGTAGGTTTTTCGGAGAGTCATAGTTGGAGAAAATCTTAACCAACTCAGACTTCATCCCCAGGGCCGCTTCTGCGGCAGCAATTCCAGCAGCCGTCGATTTCGAGGCCCCCAGACCGTTGCAAGCGCAAGCGGCAAACAGGCCGGGTTCAATCTCTCCGAAAATCGGCACGCTGTTCCAGGTCAACGCCATCGGGCCGCCCCAGCGGTATTGCATTTTAAGTCCTGCGAGGTTGGGGAACCGATCCGCGAACTTGTCGTCATGCACCCGACCTGCGCTTTGTACGTGCCCTTCGTTGATTTCCAGTCCAGCGTGGTAGGAATAACGCGAGCGGATCAAGATGCGGTCGCCTGCGGCGCCACTTACGCGACGGACAGTTGTTCCCATAGGCAATGCTGGAGTTGCCGCCCAATCGCGTTTACCGCTGAGGCGTTTTGGATCGAAGGGTTCGCTCATGGACGCATAGGTGAAGACGTGAAGCATCTGCCCGCGAAAGAGGCCGAAGCTCTGAGCATGACCATTGTTGGCCAGGATGATCCGCTTCGCCGTGACCGAGCCCTTGGAAGTTTTCAGTAACCAGTTACCAGACTGCTTTTCAAAGGACAGAACTGGAGAGTTCTCATACAGAGTCACCGGGCTTTTCAGGCTATCTGCAACTGCTCGAATATAGGCTGCAGGTTGCACCATCACTGTCCCTGGCATGTACAACCCGGAGGTGTAGATACGGCTGCCGGTCACGTCGTAAATGCCCTTGGCATCAAGGATCTGATGGGACTCACCCAAACCCTGAAGCTGGCGCGCATAGGTAAGGATGTGATCGTCGCCCTTTGGACTGATCGCTACGCTGTAGCGGCCACATGGATCGATGATCTCCTTGCCCCAACCGTTTTCTTGCGCCATGTCCGTAGCCAAGCTAATCGCGGTGCGATACAGCTTAATGTCCCGCCGAGCACGCTCTGTTGATGTGTCACCGAAATCTTCCGAGCTGACTTCATGGGGCAAATCAATAATGAATCCTGAATTCCGCCCCGTGGCACCTTCGCCGACAACGCCCGCTTCCAACACGGCAACACGTAATGTCGGATCGAGCTGAGACAGCCGTCGTGCAGCAGACAGACCCGCAAAGCCAGCGCCAATGATTGCAACATCAGCAGTCACGGCGCCTTGAAGTGATGGGGTCGGTGCTCGTGGAGGCAGCATTTCAACCCAAGCTGAACGACTGCTGTTTTTTGGGAATTTAGTGGCTACGTACATGACTTCTACTCCCAAGTCGTCAGGCGAGTTTGGACTCGAGAGAAATCAGTGGTTCGAGGGCAGCTTTGAGTGCGCCGATCTTATCTGCGGACAAACGCGCTAATGGCCGACGGGGATTTCCAGCGCCATACCCAGTAATTTCGGCACCGGCATAAACGGACTGAACGTAGTCACCTTGCCATATCAACGACATGACAGGCTCAATCGAATCCCAAATCTCCCGAGCACCGACCCAGTCCTGCTCACGAGCGGCATTCACCAATGCAACGCAAGAGCGGGGAGCCATGTTCGCTCCCCCCCAAATCAGGCCAGCAGCGCCGGCGAAGAGAGCGTATGGCACCAGCGGGTCAGCACCATTCATTGTCGGCAGGCCGGTACGGATTAGCGAAGCCTGCGCAGCAAGATCACCGCTGCTGTCTTTGACCGATACAAAATTTGGAATTTCACTCAATTGGCGAAACAACGAGGGCGTGACTTCGACACCAACAGCCTGAGGCACGTTGTAGCCGATGATTGGAAGCCCGGCTTCGGAGACAGTAGAGTAGAAATCGATGATGCCCTGGTCGTCGGTCGGGCCTTCAAAAAACGGAGGCAGCACCATGACTCCGTCCGCACCGCACTCAGCTGCATGACGCGTACGTTCTACTACTTCGTCTGCGAGCAAGGCAGAGGTTTGCACGATCACTCGGGCACGGCCCCTGATGACCTTTGAGCCGAAAGCTACGAGCTGCTTGGACTCCTCCTTGCTCAGGTATACGTGCATGCCCGTGCCGGAGCTCAGGACAAATCCATGCACGCCAGCAGAGATGTAGCGTTCAAGCAAACTTTCAAAGCGCGGATAATCAATCTTGCCCTGCGCATCAAATGGAGTGGTAATTGCCAGATTGACGCCGGAAAAAGCGAATGCGGACATTGATTCAAACCTCATCTTGTTATTAGCTGGAAAAATCCAGCCAGATAGTTCTCAGCTGGGCGCAATGATTCGAGATAATGAAGCTACTAATAGCAGCCACCGAACCAAATCGTTTTTATAAAGCTCTGCCAACTCCATAGCCCGCATTGATCTATCAGGGCGCGACCATCGACAGCAATAACGAAATTAAATGCGAGCTTCTACCTGGCGCTTGCTTAGCGCTTAATGAGCGGTAGGTTCATCTTCGCTATTCCAAAGTAATTATCGTGACCTAACGGTACGAAAATCACGCATCTGGAATAGGGACTAGACGATCAAGAAGTTATGTTCATCCAGTCACCATGAAATAAGCATTTCGTATTCAGATTTCATGGTGAAAGAATAATGACAAGCGGGAGCGGGACACAGCGACTTTTACGCTGAGCTATTGATGATCTGGCGTTATGTATCCGAGACGTCGGGATCCTCAAGCAAACCTGCTTCGAACTGCTCGAGCAGCCAGTTCCTCAGCGTGCAACAGCTAGGATCACGAGCCTTGTCTTCATTGAAGTTCAGGTAATGCAGGGTTTCTCTGTGCACCAGCTTCTCTTTGACTGGGCGTACCAACAACCCCTTTTCAAGCAAGGGAGCTACAAGATAATGCCAACCCAAGGCGACACCCTGATGGCCAAGCGCAAGCTGAATCAGCAGGTTGTAGTCATTCGCATTGAAGAAGTGCGGCGCATCACTGGATCGAGCTTTGAGGTCGATGTTGTGGTGAGCGAACCATCCATACCAGTCCACATGCTCCGCTACCTGCGAGCGCCCAAAAGGACTGAGATTCAACAGCGCACTGTCGCGAATGCCATGAATGGATTCGAGTTCTGGATGCTGTTCCAAATACTGCGGCGTGCACACCGGATAGATCACGTCACAAACAAGAGGTTGGCTGTGATAACCATCGTGACTCTTCATCATCTTGCAAATGATGATATCTGGATGGACGCCAGTCTCCATCGTTAGAAAATTTTGGGTAACGACCAGGTTAAGGTCAATCTCAGGGTACGCTTTGAAGAAAGCGGGGAGTCGTGGCCCCAACCAAAAATTGGTAAATGCAGGTGAGCAACAGAGCGTGACCACATGCTTGGAGCTTGTGTCACTCCGCATCCGCTCTGCCGCTTGAGCGATGCTCGAGAATGACAACTGCACCACATCATAGAAATTAGAGCCTGCATTGGTGAGCTTTACCGCCCGCCCAGCCCGCTCGAAAAGCTCCGTACCAAGATGGACTTCCAACTCACGTATTTGACGACTGATTGCAGCCTGTGTGACGCACAAGGCCTCGGCAGCACGGGTGAAATTTTGGTACTTGGCCGCCGCGACAAAGGCTTTGACGGCTCGTAGGGACGGCATCTTGATCAGGGTCTGATCGGGTTCGGTCTGCTTAACCATAACAGTACGTCATCATTAGCCCATATAAAATGTCGATTCTTAAGACTACCGGCCTCGCCCTAGACTGTTCGCACGGCACCAGCGAACCGTATCGAGAGGCGTGCATAGCCGCAGGTTATCCGAATTGGCTGAAGCGTAGAAGCCAATTCGCGCTTGTAGCAGTCCACGAATCAAGCCCTCAGTGATGCCGTCAGTGCAAAAAAGCCCCTACTAAGGAGTGCATAAAAAATGCATCAACACACCACCGTATTAGACCTGATCAAACAACGTAAAGCGCAACACGGGCTTCCCGGTGCTGTGTATGTGGATCCTGATGTTTATCGCCAAGATCTAGAGCAGATTTGGCATCGTGAGTGGATCTTTGCGGGCCACACTTTCGAGCTGGAAAAGCCTGGGCAGTATTTGACCTTGCAGATCGGCGACTACCCAATAGCCGTGGTGCGAGGTAAAGATGGCAATATTCGAGCGTTCCATAACGCGTGCCGCCATCGTGGATCAAAGGTCTGCACAGAAGATAAGGGCAAAGTTGCGAAACTGGTATGTCCGTACCACAAGTGGACATTCGAGCTGGACGGTAAGCTTTTGTTTGCCGGTAATATGGGCCCAGACTTTAACAATGCAGACCACGATCTACTCCCTGCTCATTGCGAGGTTGTGCACAGCTACATCTATGTCTGCGTGGCCAAGGTTGCACCTGATTTTGAGAAATTTAGAAGCGCCGTATCGCCTTTTATCGGCCCTCACTACCTGGAAGATTGCAAAGTAGCCTTCGAAGCTAACCTGGTGGAGAAAGGCAATTGGAAGCTGGTATTCGAGAACAACCGTGAGTGCTACCACTGTGACGGCACGCACCCAGAGCTGCTCCAGTCTTATACCGAGCTCGCATCAGTTCAGGGGATCAGCGGCGAGGGCGAGGAAGACCCTGAGCTAGCGGAGTATTGGAGCACTTGTGAAGCTGGCGGACTGGCCAGTCGGCTTGTCATGGATCCCGCCGGGCAGTTCCGTATGACCCGAATTCCTCTCGACCACGGCGCTAGCAGTTACACCATGGATGGTAAGCCTGCGGTTAGCCGTCGCTTGGATCGCAGCGGCGTAGAGAATATCGGCGCGCTGCTGTACTTCAATTATCCATCGACTTGGAACCACTTTCTCGGCGATCACGCTTTGAGTTTCCGTGTCTTACCCCGAGGCCCTGGTGAAACCGTCGTGACCACCAAATGGTTGGTGCCGAAGGATGCCCAAGAAGGTGTGGATTACGATCTCGAGCGCCTCACGAAAGTTTGGATAGCAACCAATGATCAGGATCGTCGCCTGGTGGAAGGTGCTCAAGTTGGCGTGACTTCGCCCGCCTACCAGCCCGGCCCCTATTCGCCGTTGGTAGAGAATGGCGTCTGCCAATTCATAGACTGGTATTGCGAACTGATGGCCAGACGTATGACTGAAGCTGGAGAGGCTTCGAAGGCGCTTTAACAGAAAACCCAGGGTGATCGCTGCTTCAAGCGATCACCTGATCATGTTCAATGCAGATCCATTCCATATTGGCCGGCAGCATAGTTCGACATGAAAATTAAAAAGAGGATTTGAGTGTGACCTCCCAGAACGATGGCTTCCAGTCAATAAATCCACGATTGGAATCTCGCAAAGTGTCAAACATAGGGTTTCTTCTGCTAGAGAACTTTTCTCTGACTTGCTTCACTCAGTGCCTGGATGTGCTGATGACGGCGAATCTGATCCAGCCGGGCTCTGTAAAAGTACACACTTTCAGTCGAAACGGTGCTGAAGTCATAAGTGACTTGGCAATACCTATCAGACCGGATACGCCACTGACCGAGATTAGGATCTCAAATTTGGATTTAATGGTGGTATGCGGTGGTTTACGCACACCACGTGTAGTGCCGAACTGGCTGGCAAGCCTTCTACAAAAACTCGCAAGCCTACCTATGGCACTGGGCGGGCTATGGAATGGTGCCTGGTATCTTGGCAAGGCCGGACTTCTGGATGGCTACCGCTGCGCCATTCATGCAGAACAAAGAATTGCCCTGGCTGAATACTCCCCAAACACCAACGTGAGCTTGGACGCCGTGGTATTTGATCGAGACCGGCTCACGGCTTCGACGCCCGCAGGGGCGTTTCAAGTCATGATCAAGTGGCTCTATAAGGTTCTCGATCCGAAGGTAGCGGACGCTGTGTTTGACTTACTGGATTATGACCAGTCGCGTTTTCGTACTACTGCTATAACCCGAGACGTGAAGGTGACCGCGCCCATGCGAGAAATCATCACGCTGATGGAGTCTAACCTTGAAGAGCCATTAGACCTCGATCAACTCGCAGACTGCGTCAAACTTTCCAGGCGTCAGATCCAACGATATTTTCAAGATCAGGTCGGTATTCCTCCCCAAAGATACTATTTGGAGTTGAGGCTCAGGGAGGCCCAGCGCCTCATACAAAACTCCAGGCTAGCGATCATCGATGTTGCAATCGCCTGTGGGTTCGTCTCAGCTGGTCACTTCAGCAGGTGCTACAGCACCTACTTCGGCCACCCGCCTTCAAAGGAGGCCCGTTATGAGATCTAGACTCGTCGCCTCGTTGAAGGTGAGAACGGTGACCCCTCATTGAAAAGTGCCCTCGAAGGGCCCTCTTGTACTCAAACCAAACTCACTTGGTCAGCCAGGACTCGACTGTGGCGGAGCCGTACTGCGCTTTCCAATCTTTCAGCGTCTTGTGATTGCCGCCTTTGGTTTCGACGACTTCGCCGGTGTGAGGGTTTTTGTAGACTTTCACCTGGCGGGGCTTACGGCTGCCAGTTTTTGATTCGACGGCTGGAGCGCGACGGCCTGCCTGTGGATCAAGCAGGTTGATGATGTCTTTCAAGCTGTAGCCATACTTGGCAAGCAGGGCACGAAGCTTGGTTTCGAATTCGATTTCTTGCTTCAGGCCGGCATCACCCTTTAAAGCTTCAAGGGCCTGGAGTTGCTCGGCTAGATGTTTTTCGAGTTGACGGAATTCTGCGAGCTTAGACATGGGGGATCTCTGTGTAGTTAGTACCCTAACAATACACCATAAATAGGAATTTGAATTTAGAGTAAGGAAGCCACGTGAATGCGCGTCGAGGTTCGCTGGCCTGATTTATTCGTCCTCCGCCAAGAGTGGCGTATTGAGGTCGACATCCATCTGACCGACTAGCGCAATGATGCGATCGACCAGAAGTGAATCTACGGGCCGAATGTGCTCCGGATGCGCATTCATGTCAGTAGCCAATAGTTCGAGAGTTTGGGATACGGAGTGATGAGCTTCCATCGGTTCAGTAAGCACCGGCGCGGTCTCGCTCTGAACACGCCTCGTAGAAGTCATGGGGATACGCGGATCATTCATGACCCATACCTTATCTGCAGTTCGGCGTTGCAGCAACTGCGGGATGTTCCATCACTCTTGATGTCGGAGTGTTGCTCCGATGTCTGAACTGAAGCTTTTGAAATTGAGAAATTATGGCTCAGCAATAATTATGGCTGAGCCATAATTTGGATTAATCCAGTTTTGCGGCCTCCCCAGCGCTGGTGAAACTCGAATCACCTGCAGTACACCGTCCACAGCTGATCAACCCGCGTCGTAAAGCTCTGACTCATCATCTCCCTTCGCATACCCCAATCCGGATTGGTTGGCACACTCGCCAAGCACAGTGTTCCCCTACCCCATCGCTCATTGATGGAGTCCAGCACGCTCATGACTTTCTCAGTGGCGACCGGCTGGGAAATTGAAAACAGGTCATCGGTGTACTCACCTTGTTGGCAAAGGTTGAGTAGGAGTACCTCAGCCTTGCTGTACTTGAACCCTGGCCGGAATACTCGACCCACTGCGTCCACAGCAGCCTTGGTTATCAACGAACATCGTCAGTCGGATATCCGCTCCACTTTTGAGTTTTGCACGAATGGCCTTTCACTGCGTGATAATGTCCTCATCACATCCAGGACGGACACTTCAATGAAACTCGACAAAGACTTAGTACGCGAGATCCTGTTGGCCATTGAAGCCAGCGACAAAACACCTGACTCCTGGATCGATCTCACCATCGAAAGTCATAGCGAGGATGAAGTCTCCTACCACGTCATGCTGCTGCACGAGGCTGGGTTCATCGTTGCGCAAGACCTTTGCTCCATGAGTGATTTTGATTGGCGGCCAAAACGCCTGACCATCAGGGGCCACGAGTTCCTCGACACTATTCGAGATCGAGAGGTATGGCGTTTAACGAAGGCAGGTGCTGAAAAAGCTGGAGGGGTGAGCCTGGCGGTAATGCTGGAAATCGGCAAAGCATACGGAAAGCAGGTGCTGAAGGATCGGTTAGGGATTGAGCTGCCATGAGTGGCATGGACATCAATTACAACGGCAACGACATCCTCAAAAAGCTTGTCGAAGACGAAGGACGAGCTGGGTTATTGAAGCGCCTGGGCGGTTTTCTCATCGCATCGAACGCCTGTTTTTTCCTGGTCTTATTTCTCGTGCTATGCACCAGTCATGTTCCTTCATGGGTTTTGTCCACCCTTTCTGCCGTGGCTGTCTTCCCCTTGTACGCAATCGTCTACGGCTGCCAGCAATTGGCTCATGCCAACGACTTGGCTCGAAAAAGAATATCGGTGGGATATCGCATCGGGGCCTTTCAATTAGACCGTGGTTTTAACGGAAGGCCGACTCGTTCCCCCTATAGACCCTACGTCTACGCTCCAGGCGGTGAGTTGCTTGCCGTTTTGTACAACCAGCGCGACGTGAAGCCCTTGATTGCGCTCCACCTGACCGGGAAGCTCAGCACTGAGTGGCTCCAGCATCACAGCGTCCCCGAATCTGCTGCGATTACTGCAGAAGACAACAAACGCCATCAGGAGCGTCTGGAAACTGCAGCTCACCAGGCTCAAGTCGCACGTGAGCAAGCGAGAAACTGAACCCGACAATTAGGCCCGCAACATAAAAAAGCAGTCACTGAATCCCAGTGACCGCTGTGACTGTCTAGCTGTGTTGTGCGCTCAATAGGAAAGATCGTTGAGCTATAAACCCACCAGCAACAGGCGACTAAGTGTGCGCATGCTAGCCTCGGCTCAGACATCACTGTTCTGAGAGTCAACCTTGAGCACAACCAGCGTATCCAACGATTTCAACGCACTGATTAGTGCACCAAAATTTTCGGACGACCCAGTTGGACGCCGTCAAATGAAGCGGTGGCAGCTCATCGCTGAAGACATCTACAAAAGCACGTCCATCAATGCATTACTCGAAGCAAGAGGTAAGGCCGAGGGCTACATTCACGGATTGGTGGACGCGGGGCATTTATCGACGAGGGACACCGAGCGTGACTATCTCATTTTGAGTATCGTCCAGCGGAGGCGGGAGTTTTTGCAGAAACTGCTGAACGAATACGGTTACTGAGAGGTGAGCTGTGAATCCTTCCGACGGCAAAATGAGCTTCGCGGGATAGAGGCAGTTTGAAGCGCTCCGCACGGCTAACTCGGAGCGCTGCTAATTCAAACCGTATGAGGCCTAGCAAGCGATGTCTCATAGGTCTGACAGAACGCGGGCACGGAGCTCATCCTGGACGGCGTTCCACTCTTCTATCGAGATCAGCACAGCACTCCTTTGCTGACCATCGATAAAAACCGGTTTACACATCATGATCACCTTCTCGAGCAACTCATCGAAATTTCTCGTTGCCCGAGCAACTGTCCAGCGTTCATCAGCTGCCATGCAGTTCCACTCCACCAGAACATTCAATCCTCAGATTGGAGACGTTCACCGGAACGAAGCAACTCAAGAAAACTACGTCGTCCACCCCCACGTTTGAAGCTACCAATGAGGTAATTTCCTTCTCGCGTCTCGATAAGCCAAAAACGCCCTTCTTTCCATGCCCTTTGGATTTTTTCTGTGCGAATAATTCCGCCATTGGCTGTCCGATACGCGTCGTCTTGCTGCAGGTGATCGAAAGACACTCCAAGGCACCTGTCCTCTATGATCACCACATCGCTGATAAAAGCCGTTATGGCTACTGTGTACTTCTGAAGACTCGCTTGTACAAGACGGTTCAGCTGGAAGTCACTGAGATACTTACTATGAAATTCGACTTCGATGATTTCAGGCATCCGTCCATCTCCAAATGACTCAAGTAGTATTTTGCGCCAGTCATTGCTCAATCCGCTTTCATTGAAAAAGCAGCACCTATGCTGGCATTTTTTCTTACGCCCGATCCCAGCAGGAGGTAGACCGTACTCCTGGTTTCAAACATGCAACCCTGGCTAAAAGACACGCCAAAATTGCTGCGTACCCACATGCCTGCCTGAAATCGATTTCGGTTATCAAAAACAACTTCATGCGCATACAGAGTCGCGGGCAGTAAACCCAGTCCGATGAGCTTTTCTTTCTCATCTGAATTGACCGTGAGGTCGATCAAAATCCACTGCCGAACAACGCAGAATGCTTTGCCTGGGAATGACTTTGCTGCTAAATAGATCAGGTCTTCCTCAGACCCCAACCAGCCAGCCATCTCCGCGCCTGCGCCGTAAAGTAGCTGCGAGATTTCTTCTAACGTGACCATGTAATTTTCTCGAATTCGTACGCAGCGAAATTCAGTTCGCTAAGGTTCATAACTGAGAGACAGCTCATCAAATCTCGATCAGAAAATCCTGGTCGAAACCGGTCTCTTCGGTCGGGTATCCGCGAGGATTTGACACAACTCGGCAGCCTCGTTTAACGAAATCCGCAGCGATGTGGGTATGCCCGTACACCCAAAGATCGGCCTTCTCTAGAAGCTCAGGCCAATTGTTTGCGTACGCAGCACTGAGGTGTGCAGGAAAATCCTCACTCACGTGTTCCAAAGCGGGGGCATGGTGAGTGACGACAACAGTTTTACCCGCGAAGGGCTTGTCCAATTCGCCAGTTAGCCAGGCGTACGCCGCCTGAGATTTAGCGATCAAGTCATCAGGACGTAAACGCCGGAAATTTGCATCAGTTCTGATCACAGTGAAATCGTTCATCCAGTCCCACGCGACTCGTTTCGCGGCAACGACATCTCCGGTCGACGAGTAATCTGTCCATGCAGTCGTGACCAAAAACCTCCTCTGATTGAGTATCAAGACTTCGTTTTCGAGGACGTGAACATGTGGCGCTGCGGCGTCCTTCATTTTTCGAAGCGTGCGATCGATGTGACCGCCGTAAAACTCATGATTTCCGCAAACGTAAATCACCGGGCAATGGAATGTGTCGTTCGCCCAAGCTACGCCGCGCGATTTGATATCAATGTCACCGGCCAGGATGACCACATCCGCATCGCTTGGTGCTGGATCGAACCGAGCGAACTCCAGGTGCAGATCTGAATAGATTTGAAGTTTCATCGGAGTCACCGTTTTGTTGAGTGCTCGGCACTTTCCTTCTCTGCTGAATGTGCAGTCTTGGAGTGTTTATAGATCGTCCGAATACGGGAATTTAGCCCATTTACGCAAAAGTGCGCAGCGCGCCTGTTTTTAACGCTAGATATTAATTCGGAAATATGATCCGACATATCAGCCGCGCACTTAGATAATGACTTTAAATCCACCCTCCTCTAACGTATCAATCTTACCCCCAGCTGGCGAAGTGTAAACCACACCATCTGCTACTTTATGCAAACAAACCTTCCCACCGGACTGGCTGCGCCCAACAATCAAACTCAATAGCTTATTCAGGGCCCAGCCACTGGTGCCATTCATCCAAGCTGGGCTTACCAAAAGAACTTCGGCAACCTTAAAGTCGTCACATTGTTTTTCGAGAACACTGTCTAGGATATCGACATCGCTTATTAAGAACGTGCGCGACACCTTTTTTCCATTTTCAATTTCGCTCACAACAACCTGATACCAGTGATAATTACTGTGCCACTCAACAATTGTCATGCAGGTGTGACCATCCCCTAAAAGTACAGAGGCACTAGAACTCCAAAACTCATGACTACTAAACATTTCCGCCCCTTCTGTAATATTAATACGCACGAATTCCTCAGCACGCCCTACCCATCATGCAGCGACTTGACACGCCCCAATCTGACCTTGATCTGCCGTCATCGTAATCAACTCTCCTCTACTCAGCCATCTCCGCGGGAACCTAACTTCCGTCAATATATGGCATATGTTTAACCATCTTCATTCTTTAAGACGTAGAGGCACCGCGCCACACCTATGGGTATGCGGGGTAATCGGGGCAAACCCATATCGGGCAGTATAGGGGGTGTTATGGGTCGATGCAATGTGGCCTCATCCTGTATTTTTACAGGTGGCAATTATGTCTCTTAGCGAGGCCCTTGCAGCGGTTGTCAGAGCCCTGAGACAGAGTTCGAATATGACGCAGGACGACCTAACTTTGATCGGTCGCTCTCAAAGAAATCGCGTTGAAAGAGGCAAGGCTAACGCGACGATGGAGACCATTTCAAAGATCGCCGAAATGCTTCATGTTGATTCCGCCCTCATCATCCTCCTCGCCAACTCACTGCAGTCTGGCGAACCTGCAGATGTGGCCTTGCAGCGCATCTCTACTAAGCTCGACTCTCTCAAACGTGAAGGAGCCCTCGAGCGGATCATCTACGAACCCGAACCTAGAACCGGTCGCCCCGTGGCTCGTGACGCGCAGAAGGCGCTCGAACGCGCACCTCTCCTCAAACAGTCCGGGATGTCAAATTCTGAGATTGCCCAGCAGCTGGGGGTCTCGAAATCGACCGTGCAGCGCTATCTGACAAAAATTTCTGGCTAGCTAAATGCCACCGTTTCAACGAGCTTTTTGAGGCGTATGGAAGGGTAAGAAAGAGAGAATGTCAACCTGAAAAGCTAAGAAACTCGCGGGATTGAGAGATTTTTCGATTTCGAGATGCACGCTATAGGGCGAATGCAGTGAAACCAGGTTTACATTCGGGGGTTCGAAAGGCGCGAAATGGAGGGGGTTTACTTTTTTTTCGGGATCAGTGCTAAGATAGATTTAGCGGGCAGGTACTAGGCGGCCTGAAGCTCCCTAGATACAGTGGATTGCCCTATTAATCCCCGATTTTGTCCCACCCCCTTTGCACGTTTACATTCTCTTCCATTAAAAAATAGCGTCGTGGTAAAGCGATCACACAAGACTACCGCGCCGCGGGCCAGCGCCGGGCGAATCACCTCGGCCAGATGCTGGGCGCGCGCGGCGAACACCAGCAGCAGCTCGGTGTCAGGGTTCATGACTTCATCAACCGGCGCCAACAGCACCTCGCGGATCCGCTCGGCCAAGGGCGTACCACCCGGCTCGCGGGTCAACACCACCTCGATACCGGCGGCGCGCAGGCGCTCGGCCAGGTATTCGCGGTTGGTGCTCTTGCCGGCGCCTTCCGGGCCTTCCAGGGTAATAAACAAGCCAGTCACGGGCAGTCCTTAATCAGAGTCATTGCGGGCTTTGCGGAGCCGGTGTGTCCGGCTCGGGCACGGGTTCGGGCGCCGGAGCGGGTTCTTGCGGCACGTCTTGTGGCGCTACTTCTGGCAAAGCTTCGGGATCGGGATTGGGCGAAGCGGCCGGAATCGGCGCTTCGGTACCCGGTGTGTCGGCACTCGGAGTTTCTGGTGCGGAGACCGGTGCCGGACTGGACCGATAATCGGCACGACGCTTGAGCTGGAACTCGCGCACCGCATTATTGTGGGCGTCCAGATCATCGGAGAACACGTGGCTGCCGTCACCGCGAGCCACAAAGTAGAGGCTGTTGCCTGCCACCGGGTTCAACGCGGCATGGATCGCTTCGCGGCCGACCATGGCAATCGGGGTGGGTGGCAGGCCCGAAATCATATAGGTGTTGTACGGCGTGGCCTCCTTGAGGTGGGCGCGGGTCAACTTGCCGCTGTAGCGATCACCCAGGCCGTAGATCACCGTCGGATCAGTCTGCAGCAGCATGCCCATCGCCATGCGTCGCACGAACACGCCTGCAATCTGCCCGCGCTCCTGGGGCACACCGGTTTCCTTTTCAACCAGCGAGGCCATGATCAGCGCCTGATAGGGTTCGGTGTACGGCAAATCAGCAGCGCGCTGCTCCCATTCCCTGGCCAGGACTTCGTCGAGGCGATCGTAGGCTTTTTTCAGCAGATCGACGTCGGTCATGCCCCGCACGAAGCGGTAAGTGTCGGGGAAGAACCGGCCCTCGGGAAAGATCCCGGTATGGCCCAGCTTGGTCATCACTTCGCTATCGCTCAAGCCGTTGAGGGTCTGCTCGAGTTTTTCATCCTTGGCCAATGCCGCCCGGACCTGATGAAAATTCCAGCCTTCGACCAGAGTCAGACTGTACTGAACGATGTCCCCACGCTTCCACAGGTCGATCAGCCCTTCGACGGTCATGCCGGGCTGCATGCGGTATTCGCCCTTGTGCAAGGGTTGTCCGGCCAGATTGAATCGCCAATACACGCGCAACCAGAAAGCGTCCTTGATGACGCCATCGGCTTCGAGTCGATAGAAGGTGCGGGTGGGTGTCGTGCCTTTAGGCACTTCCAGCAGTTCTTCCTGGGTGATGTTCAGCGGCTGATTCAGCGCCGTATGAATCTTCCAGGCGGAGGCGCCCAGACACAGCCCTGCCAGAACCAATCCGGTTTCCAGCAGCAGCAACAATTTACGTCTCACGTATCAAGCATCCAGTAGCGCATGGGCAATGGTTTGGAGTTTACGGGTGAGCGGCCCAACCGGCCAGCTCAGCGCAGCATAGGCGCGCACCGGCCAAACGCCATACACGCTGTTGCAGACAAAGACTTCATCGGCCCATTGCAGCTGATCGAGGCTGATGTCGGTGATTTGCGTGGGGATCCCCAATGACTCGGCTTGAAACAATAATTCGGCACGCATCACACCCGCCACGCCGCAGCGCTTCAAATCGGCTGTGATCAACACGCCATCGCGCACCAGGAAAAGATTACTGAATACGCCTTCGATCACCCGCCCTGTCCTGTCGAGCATCAAGCCTTCGGCATGCTCGGTGTCCTGCCATTCGGAACGGGCTATGACCTGCTCCAGGCGGTTCAGGTGTTTGAGGCCGGCAAGCAGTGGTTGCCTGGACAGTCGCGTCGCACACGGGAACAGGCGAACGCCCTGCTCGCCATGAACGGCAGGATAAGCAGCGGGTGGATTTCCTTGCAGAATACGTCGGGCCTGAGCCGAAGGATCGGGAGCGTAACCACGCAGACTGTCGCCGCGGGTGAGGATGAGCTTGAGCACACCTTGACCCAGTGCGGCGGCATAGGCCAGCAGCTCACTGCGGATCAGCTCGTGATCGGCAGTGATCGCCAGCCGTGAACAGCCATCGGCCAGACGCGACAGATGTCGGTCCAGCAACAAGGGTTGCCCACCACGCACGGCGATGGTCTCGAACAGACCATCACCGTAAGCCAGGCCGCGATCCTTCAGCGACAAAGCGTCAGCCGGCTGACCGTCGACCCAGCTGTCCATCAGTCAGCGAACCGGCGGAACACCAGCGAGCCGTTGGTACCGCCAAATCCGAAGGAGTTGGAGAGCACCACATCGATATCCATATTGCGCGCGGTGTGCGGCACGAAATCGAGATCGCAGCCTTCGTCCGGTTCATCGAGGTTGATGGTCGGTGGCGCTACCTGGCTGTTGATCGCCAGCACGCTGAAGATCGCCTCGACTGCGCCTGCTGCACCCAGCAAGTGACCGGTCATGGACTTGGTCGAACTGACGGCCAGTTTGTAGGCGTGATCGCCGAACACCGACTTGATCGCACAGGCTTCGGCGAGGTCGCCGGCCGAGGTCGAGGTGCCGTGGGCGTTGATGTACTGGACCTGATCGCCATTGATCCTGGCGTCGCGCAAGGCATTAGTGATGCAACGGGCAGCACCGGCGCCATCGGCGGGAGGCGAAGTCATGTGGTAGGCATCGCCGCTGGTGCCGAAACCGATCAGCTCGGCATAGATGGTCGCGCCGCGCGCCTTGGCGTGCTCCAGCTCTTCGAGAACCAGGGCGCCGGCACCGTCGGACAAAACGAAGCCATCACGGCCCTTGTCCCATGGACGGCTGGCACGGGTTGGCTCGTCGTTGCGGGTCGACAGCGCACGGGAAGCACCGAAGCCACCCATGCCCAGACCGCAAGCCGCCATCTCGGCGCCGCCGGCAATCATCACGTCGGCTTCGTCGTACATGATGTTGCGCGCAGCCATGCCAATGCAGTGCGTACCGGTGGTACACGCGGTGGCGATGGCGTAGTTAGGTCCCTGTGCACCCAAGTGGATGGACAGAAAACCGGAAATCATATTGATGATCGAGCCAGGCACGAAAAACGGAGAAATCCGTCGTGGCCCGGAATCATGCAGGGTGCGGCTGGTTTCTTCGATATTGGTCAGACCGCCAATACCCGACCCCATGGCCACGCCGATGCGTTCACGGTTGGCGTCGGTGACTTCAAGGCCTGCGTTACGTACAGCCTGAAAACCTGCGGCCAGACCGTACTGAATGAACAGGTCGAGCTTTCGAGCTTCCTTGACCGACAGGTATTCCTCGACATTGAAGCCCTTTACCGAGCCGCCAAAACGGGTGGAATAGGCAGAAAGGTCGGTGTGTTCGATCAGACCAATGCCACTGCGGCCAGCCAGAATGCCCTGCCAACTGCTTGGCACATCCGTGCCCAGTGGCGACAACATACCCATACCGGTGACTACGACGCGTCTACGCGACACAGCACTCTCCTTTTTCAAATGACGACTTTGCATCAGGCCTAAAGAAAAAACCGCACGCCGTGATGGCAGTGCGGTTTTTCCATGACAGCAAGCAACGATTACAAGCTATTAAGCCTGGTGGTTAGTAACGTAATCGATTGCGGCTTGTACAGTAGTGATCTTCTCAGCTTCTTCGTCAGGGATTTCGGTCTCGAATTCCTCTTCCAGAGCCATCACCAGCTCAACGGTGTCAAGGGAGTCGGCACCCAGGTCTTCAACGAAGGAAGCAGTGTTGACCACTTCTTCTTCTTTAACGCCCAGTTGCTCAGCAACGATTTTCTTGACGCGCTCTTCGATGGTGCTCATACCTTGTTTTCACTCCTAATGGACAAATTCAGGCAGCTGGCCAGTGGGTAAGTGTATAGAAAGACTTTTCAGTTTTTCAACTGAAAGCTTCACTCCTCAAACCCGACGACCCTCTGCCTATAAATAGATTGCAGCTTTATAACGGATTTTAGACAGCTCGTATGACATTTTTTTGAAGCAATCCGTCACATTTAACTCATGTACATCCCGCCGTTCACCGGGATTGTAGCCCCAGTAACGTAAGCCGCACCGTCGGATGCAAGAAAAGCGACCACAGACGCGATCTCTTGAGCTTGCCCCAGACGGCCCAGCGGAATCTGCGTCTGCAAGGCTTCACGCTGTGCCTCAGGCAGTTCGCGGGTCATATCGGTGTCGATGAACCCAGGGGCCACCGAGTTTACCGTAATCGAACGCGAACCGACTTCACGCGCCAGTGCACGGCTGAAACCTTCCAGACCGGCCTTGGCGGCTGCGTAGTTTACTTGGCCTGCGTTGCCCATGGCACCCACAACCGAGCCAATACTGATAATTCGTCCCCAACGGGCTTTGGTCATACCGCGCAAAACGCCCTTGGACAGGCGGAACAGACTGTTCAGGTTGGTATCGACGACGTCATGCCATTCGTCATCTTTCATGCGCATCATCAGATTATCGCGGGTGATACCGGCATTGTTGACCAGGATCGCCGGCGCACCGAACTGTGCTGTGATGCTCGCCAACACCGCAGCAACGGATTCGTCGCTGGTGACATTGAGTTCCAGGCCAGTGCCTTGAATACCATTTTCTTTCAGGGTAGCGGCAATACGCTCGGCGCCGGAAGCGGACGTCGCGGTACCGACAACAATAGCGCCCTGACGACCCAGTTCCAGGGCGATGGCCTGGCCGATACCGCGGCTCGCACCGGTGACCAGTGCAACTTTACCTTGCAGACTCATGCAAGTTTCTCCTGATTCAGGCCAGCGCTGCACGGGCGGCAGCGAAAGCGTCTGGGGTATTGAGGTTGGATGTCGACACGCCTTCGGCGCAACGCTTGTTCAGGCCGGCGAGTACTTTGCCAGGGCCGCATTCGACCAGCTGGGTCGCGCCCTTGGCGGCCAGCGCCTGGACCGACTCTACCCAGCGTACAGGCTTGTAGAGCTGCTCAAGCAGATCGCGCTTGAGGGTGTCCAGATCGGCCGGCACATTGGCGCTGACGTTCTGCACCACAGGGATCTGCGGAGCCTGCCAGTCAATGGCAGCGATCGACTCGGCGAAACGCTCGGCTGCCGGACGCATCAATTCGCAGTGGGACGGCACGCTGACCGGCAACGGCATGGCACGCTTGGCACCACGAGCCTTGCAGCCTTCGATGGCGCGTTCGACCGCAGCCTTGGCACCGGCGATCACGACCTGGCCCGGGGAGTTGAAGTTGACCGCGCTGACCACTTCGCCTTGCGCCGCTTCGGCACAGGCGGCCAACACGTCAGCATCTTCCAGACCCAGGATTGCGGCCATGCCGCCCTGCCCGGCCGGAACCGCTTCCTGCATCAACTGACCACGGCGCTCCACCAGCTTGACGGCGGCGCCCAGGCTCAGGCTGCCCGCCGCGACCAGTGCGCTGTACTCGCCCAGGCTGTGACCGGCAACGTAAGCCGGACGCGCGCCGCCTTCCGCCAGCCACAGACGCCACAAGGCGATCGAGGCAGTCAGAATGGCCGGCTGGGTTTTATCGGTTTGATTGAGTTGCTCTTCCGGCCCTTGCTGGGTCAGTGCCCACAGGTCGTAACCCAGAGCATCGGAAGCTTCTTTGAATGTTTCGAGGACAACCGGATGTTGTGCGCCCAACTCGGCCAGCATGCCGAGGGACTGCGAACCCTGTCCTGGAAAGACGAATGCGAGGGAAGCAGACATGTAACAAGCCCCTAATGATCTTGTCGTCGGAGAATTTGACGTCCCGCTTGGGGGACGCAAGAAACTGACAGTTGGATGGCCAATTGAACTGAGCGGTCACATTTAAGCATTGTCCGACGAAAACGCCTAAAGCAACAAATCCTCCAGACGACCGTGAATGCGTTCCGGAAGGTTTTCCTGGATCTCGATCAGCGCACGGGAAATGGCACTCTGAAAACCCTGAACCCCGGCCGAACCGTGGCTTTTCACCACAATCCCCTGCAAACCCAGGAAGCTTGCGCCGTTATGTCGCGCAGGCGCCAGATCGGCCTGCAAACGCTTCATCAGGGGCAGCGCCAGCGCGCCGATCATTTTCGAGGCGAGGTTTTTCTTGAACAAGGCTTCGATGCGCCCGGCAATCATGGTCGCCAGGCCTTCGCTGGACTTGAGCAGGATATTGCCGACAAAGCCGTCACACACCACCACGTCCGCCTCGCCCCGGTACAAACCGTCACCTTCGACAAAGCCGATGTAGTTGATGCCGCGAGCACTTTGCAACAAGGTCGCCGCCAGCTTGACCTGCTGATTACCCTTGATGTCTTCGGTGCCGATGTTCAGCAAGGCCACCCGTGGGCGAACAATGCCGAGGGTTTCTGCCGCCACCGAGCCCATCACCGCAAATTGCAATAAATGCTCGGCACTGCAATCAACGTTGGCGCCGAGGTCGAGCAACTGGCAATAACCCTTCTGCGTTGGAATCGCCGCCACCATCGCCGGCCGATCGATGCCGGGCAACGTCTTGAGCACAAACCGCGACAACGCCATCAGCGCACCGGTATTGCCGGCACTGACACAGGCCTGAACCTTGCCATCACGCAACAACTCTAGCGCCACGCGCATCGACGAGTCAGGTTTGCCACGCAAGGCCTGGGCAGGCTTTTCGTCCATGGCGATGACTTCGGACGCCGGAGCAATCGACAGGCGCGAGCGATCCACAGCCGATTGGCCAGAGAGCAATTCTTCAAGAAGAGAGGGTTGACCGACGAGGGTCAGGTGCAGCGAGGGCGTAGCAGACAGACAAGCAAGGCTGGCCTGAACAATGCTGCGGGGACCGAAGTCCCCGCCCATTGCGTCAATCGCGATGACTTGAGCAGACAAGTGATTACTCGTCAGCGCCCTTGTCGATCACTTTACGGCCACGGTATACGCCTTCTGGCGATACGTGGTGACGCAGGTGAATTTCACCGGTGGTTTTTTCTACAGACAGAGTGCTTGCCGTCAGGGCGTCGTGCGAACGACGCATGTCACGGGCAGAGCGGGATTTTTTGTTCTGCTGAACAGCCATAATTGATTAACTCCTAAACGTTTGGGTCACGCTTTAACTGCGCCAATACACTGAACGGGTTGGACCGCGTTACCTCGTCCTCGCTCGGTTCGGGCTCATCGAGACCCGCCGGCTGCTGGCATTCTTCCGGATGATGAGCAGGCACAATGGGCAAGGCGAGCAGAAGCTCCTCCTCGATCAGTGACTGCAGATCCAATGGATCTTCGCCCAGTTCCAGCACGTCATAACCTTTCGGCAACGACTGGGTATTCGCACCCTCCTTCACCACAGCATAACTGCATTCGCTATGGATCGGCAGGGTGACCAGCTCAAGACAACGCTGGCAAACCATTTTGACTTCGGTGTCGATAAAACTGTGGATTACCACAGACTTACGTTCATCTCGTTCAAAAACGAATTTAGCCTGCACCGTACCGACAGTATCGGAAAGCGGGTCGCAGAGTCTCTCCAAATCGGCCAGCAGCAGTTCACCTTGAAGGGTGGTGCCACGGTCAGCCAATTTGCGCGGGTCAACGTGAGGTGGAATCGGGTCATTCAACATAGGCGCAGCATTATAGGGATGCACCCAGCCATGTCAAAGGAAATTCAGCCCTGTCCGTCACTTGGAAGCCTCGGTAGAATTCGCGCCTGTCTTCCGGAGATACGCATGCTGCCTTTATTACTCGCTTCAAGCTCGGTTTATCGCCGGCAATTGCTGGCCCGCTTGCAGCTGCCATTCACCTGCAGCTCGCCGGATATCGATGAAAGCCATCGCTCCGACGAGACGGCCATCGAACTGGTAAAACGCCTTGCCGAAGAAAAAGCCCGGGCACTGGCCGGCAGCCATCCTGCTCATCTGATTATCGGCTCCGACCAGGTTGCCGTCCTCGGCAATCGAATCATCGGCAAACCCCACACCTTCGAGAAGGCCCGCGAACAACTACTGGCATCCAGCGGTGCCAGCGTGACCTTCTTGACGGGCCTGGCGCTGCTCAACAGCCAGACCGGCGACTGCCAGGTCGACTGCGTGCCTTTCACCGTGCACATGCGCACCCTCGACCCGGCACGCATCGAGCGCTACCTGCACGCCGAACAGCCCTACGACTGCGCTGGCAGCTTCAAGGCCGAAGGCTTGGGGGTGAGCCTGTTTCAAAGCACCGAAGGCCCTGACGCCACCAGCCTGATCGGCCTGCCGCTGATTCGCCTGATCGACATGCTACTGACCGAGGGCGTGCAAATTCCCTGAACACAAAAAACCGGCCACTGAGGCCGGTTTTCTGGTGCAACCAAAGAATCAACGCAACGAAGGCCCCTGGAAGCCCATCCACATCGCCAGTTGCTCAGCCACGCTGGCACCGAGCTTTTTCGAGAAACGATCAAATGGCGATTCCTGAACGGTGAAATCCACCAGCTCCTTCTCGCCAATTACATCGCGCGCCACCGAACTGGCACTCCCCAGGCCATCGATCAGACCCAGCGGCAACGCCTGCTCACCGTTCCAGACCAGCCCGGAGAATAACTCTGGATGCTCTTTATCCTTGAGACGGTCGCCACGGCCCTTCTTCACGCTGTTGATGAACTGCTGGTGCGTGGTATCCAGAACGCCCTGCCAGAACTGAGTTTCCTCAGGCTTCTGCGGTTGGAACGGGTCGAGGAACGACTTGTGCTCGCCGGACGTGTAGGTCCGACGCTCGACGCCAAGCTTCTCCATGGTGCCGACGAAACCATAACCGGCCGCCGTCACACCAATGGAACCGACCAGACTCGCCTTGTCGGCGTAAATCTGATCCGCCGCGCTGGCGATGTAGTAAGCACCGGAAGCGCCCAGGTCAGAGATCACCGCGTACACCTTGGTATCCGGGTGCAAGCCGCGCAGACGGACGATCTCGTCATACACATAACCCGACTGCACCGGACTGCCGCCCGGGCTGTTGATGCGCAGAACCACACCCTTGACCTTCTCATCCTCGAAGGCAGCACGCAGACTGCCAACGATGTTGTCGGCGCTGGCCGGCTCCTTGTCGGCGATCACGCCGGTTACATCGATCAACGCCGTGTAGTGGGAACCGCGGGTCGCGCTTTTTTCCATGTCCATGAGCGGCGTGAACAGAATCAACGCGCCAAACAGGTACACAAAGGTCAGCAATTTAAAGAAAATACCCCAGCGACGAGACCGGCGCTGCTCCTGGACACTGGCCAGCAGGGTCGTTTCCAGCAGCTTCCAGCTTTTTTCGTCACCGCTCTCTGCGCTCGCCTTGGCGGGCGCTTTCCATTCGTCGGTCATGACATCTACCCCAGCAAAAACCCGTTAAGCCCGCTGACCCAGCCAGGCATGCAATTCTGAAAAACGATCAATGGCCAGTCGCGGCTCGAACAGCTTCAGCGCGTCGATCGATTGCGCGCCATAACTGACTGCCACCGAATCCATACCGGCGTTACGCGCCATCTGCAGGTCGAAGGACGAATCGCCCACCATCAGTGCCTGCTGCGGGCGAACCTCGCAATGCGCAAGAATCTGCTCAAGCATCAGCGGATGGGGCTTGCTGGCGGTTTCGTCGGCGGCGCGGGTGATATCGAAATAATCTTCCCAGCCATGGGCTTTCAGCACCCGATCCAGCCCGCGACGCGCCTTGCCCGTGGCCACAGCCAGATGATAACCCTCGGCGCGAAACGCCTCCATCGACTCGAGCACACCCTCGAACAGCGGTGAAGGCACAGCCTCTGCGGCGATGTAGTGATCCGCATAGTGTTGGCGGAACGCAATCAGCTCGGCATCGCCAATATCGGGGTACAACGTGCGAATGGCCTCAGGCAGACCCAGACCGATAATGCCTTTGACGGCAAAATCATCGCGCAGCTGAAACCCGGACCGTTCGGACGCGACATGCATCGCCTCGACAATCCGACCAATGGAGTCAGCAAGCGTGCCGTCCCAATCGAAAATCAGCAGTTTGTAATCAGAGGGGTGCACTCAGGCGCTCCACGGTCTTGGCCCACATTTCATCCACCGGCGCCTGCAATTTCAGCTCGCCACCATCGGGCAGCGGCACAGTCAGCAGGTAGGCGTGCAGAAACAGGCGTTTGCCGCCCAAATCGCGAATTTCCTTACTGAAACCTTCGTCGCCATACTTGGTGTCGCCAGCGATGCAATGCCCGGCATGCAAGGTATGGACGCGAATCTGGTGGGTCCGGCCGGTAATCGGCCTCGCCTCGATCAGGGTGGCAAAGTCGCCGAAGCGGCGCAGGACCTTGAACACGGTCACAGACTCCTTGCCCTCCTCCTCGTCGACCTCGACCATACGCTCGCCGGAACGCAGATTGCTCTTGCCCAGCGACGCGCGGACCTGCTTGATCGAAGCCGCCCAGTTACCACGGACCAGCGCCATATAGCGCTTGTCGACGCCATCGCCGCGCAAGGCCGTGTGCAAGTGGCGCAACATGCTGCGTTTCTTGGCGATCATCAACAGGCCGGAGGTATCACGGTCGAGACGGTGAACCAGTTCGAGCTCCTTGCAATCGGGACGCAACTGACGAAAGGCTTCGATCACCCCATAAGTCAGGCCGCTGCCGCCATGAACCGCAATGCCGCAAGGCTTGTTGATCACGATCAGCGCTTTGTCCTCGAACACAATCGAGGCTTCGAGGCGTTGCAGCAGGCCTTGGGCCAGCGGCACCGGCTCGTCGCGTTCAGGCACGCGAACCGGCGGCACGCGCACGATATCGCCCGCCTGCAGCTTGTATTCGGGCTTGATCCGACCTTTGTTCACTCGCACTTCGCCCTTGCGCAAAATGCGGTAAATCAAGGTCTTGGGCACGCCTTTGAGCCGAGCGAGAAGGAAGTTATCAATACGTTGGCCGGCATATTCCGGCGAGACCTCCAGCAGTTGTACGGCTGGGGTCGAAGGGGCAGTAGTCGTCATGCCGCGGATGATAACAATTTTTTATGGAATTGAAGCACTTAATCATTGCTGCTATAGTCGCGAACGCCGCCAAAAGCGGCCTGGACAGCGGACTAACGGTCAAAAACCGGCCCTGACCAACGCAATTCACCAGGACGCGAGGCCGTCCTACGGGGCTTTCGCTACGTAACGGTGGAGTTTTCAGCTGTAACAAGCGCAGGTGACATGAGGCCTGAATCAAGCCGCAAAGCAGAGTTTTCACTCCCCTTGCGAGCCAATATTCATGGCCAGTTCACAAAGTGCAGTCAGCTAAGGACGACCCCGAGCGAACGCTTCGGAAACAACGCCTAAATTAGCCATGATGCGTGACCTCCCCCTTCGGAGCTCACGGTAAATGCCAACCCGCTGCGGATTCTGCGCGCGGCAGCACCCGAATTATCAGGGATACGTGTAGGGTGGAGATGCACAACCGCTGGACTGTGTAGCAATAGGCTTTATCAAGACGCTTCATCTCGTCCACAGCCGCTGGTTGATTCCTCCTCCTGACTGAGTGCTTAAGTAGCCACAGCAAGCAGGACGCGTAAGTCGCGATAACGGCCCAATTGGCCAGACATCGCTGGACACGGGAATGGCCAACCACTCCCGACGCACCTGACACCGACCATGAGAAGTCGTGTGTGCCGAACGCCGTTTCCGGCAGCCCGGAAACCGACGGTACTACATGAAAAGAATGCTGATTAACGCAACTCAACCCGAAGAGTTGCGTGTTGCACTGGTAGATGGCCAACGCCTCTACGACCTGGACATCGAATCCGGTGCACGCGAGCAGAAGAAGGCCAACATCTATAAAGGCCGGATTACTCGCATCGAACCAAGCCTTGAGGCTGCCTTTGTCGATTTCGGCTCTGAGCGCCACGGCTTCCTGCCCCTCAAAGAAATCTCCCGCGAATACTTCAAGAAAGCCCCTGAAGGCCGCGTCAACATCAAGGACGTCCTGAGCGAAGGCCAGGAAGTCATCGTTCAGGTCGAAAAAGAAGAACGTGGCAACAAGGGCGCTGCCCTGACCACCTTCATCAGCCTGGCCGGTCGTTACCTGGTGCTGATGCCGAACAACCCGCGTGCCGGCGGTATCTCCCGTCGCATCGAAGGTGAAGAGCGCAACGAACTGCGTGAAGCCCTGAACGGCCTGGTTGCACCAGCCGACATGGGTCTGATCGTTCGTACTGCCGGCCTGGGCCGCAGCAGCGAAGAAATGCAGTGGGACCTCGACTACCTGCTGCAACTCTGGACCGCCATCAAAGAAGCTTCGCTGGATCGCTCCGCGCCGTTCCTGATCTACCAGGAAAGCAACGTGATCATCCGCGCCATCCGCGATTACCTGCGCCAGGACATCGGCGAAGTGCTGATCGACAGCGTTGAAGCCCAGGACGAAGCCCTGACCTTCATTCGCCAGGTGATGCCGCAGTACGCCAGCAAGATCAAGCTGTACGAAGACAGCGTTCCGCTGTTCAACCGTTTCCAGATCGAAAGCCAGATCGAGACCGCTTTCCAGCGCGTCGTTGAACTGCCTTCCGGCGGCTCCATCGTTATCGATCCGACCGAAGCCCTGGTGTCCATCGACATCAACTCGGCACGCGCCACCAAAGGCAGCGACATCGAAGAAACCGCCCTGCAGACCAACCTTGAAGCCGCCGAAGAAATCGCCCGTCAGTTGCGCTTGCGCGACATCGGCGGCCTGATCGTCATCGACTTCATCGACATGACCCCTGCCAAGAACCAGCGCGCCGTGGAAGAAAAAGTCCGCGAATGCCTGGAAGCCGACCGCGCTCGCGTGCAAGTCGGCCGCATCTCGCGCTTCGGCCTGCTGGAAATGTCCCGTCAGCGCCTGCGTCCATCCCTGGGCGAAAGCAGCGGCATCGTTTGCCCGCGTTGCAACGGCACCGGCATCATCCGTGACGTTGAATCGCTGTCCCTGGCGATCCTGCGCCTGATCGAAGAAGAAGCCCTGAAAGACCGCACCGCCGAAGTTCGCGCCCAAGTGCCGATTCCGGTCGCAGCCTTCCTGCTCAACGAAAAACGCAACTCGATCACCAAGATCGAACTGCGCACCCGTGCCCGCATCGTCATTCTGCCGAACGATCACCTCGAAACGCCGCACTTCGAAGTTCAGCGTCTGCGTGATGACAGCCCGGAAGCCGCAGTCGGCCAGTCCAGCTACGAAATCGCAGCAGCCGCTGCCGAAGTCGAAGAAGTCCAGCCAGCCGCCGCGACCCGCACCCTGGTTCGTCAGGAAGCCGCAGTCAAGACCGCGCCGGCCCGCGCCAACGCTCCGGTTCCGACCGAAGTCGTCGCAGCCGCACCTGTTGCTGCACCGATCGCCGTGCCAGAGCCAAGCCTGTTCAAAGGCCTGGTGAAGTCGCTGGTCAGCCTGTTTGCTACCAAGGAAGAGCCTGCTGCTCCGGTTGTGGTTGAAAAACCAGCGACCACCGAGCGCCCGGCCCGTAACGAAGAGCGTCGCAACGGTCGTCAGCAGAGCCGCAACCGTAACGGTCGCCGCGATGAAGAGCGCAAGCCTCGTGAGGAACGTGCACCGCGTGAAGAACGCGCACCACGTGAGCCACGCGAAGAGCGTCAACCACGCGAAACCCGGGAAGAAACCCCGGTAGTCGCCCGCGAAGAACGTGCTCCACGTGAAGAGCGCGCACCACGCGCCCCTCGTGAAGAACGTGCACCGCGCGCACCTCGCGAAGACCGCAAGCCACGTGGCGAGCGTGAAGAACGCGTGCGTGAACTGCGCGAACCTCTGGATGCAACCGCTCCAGCCGCTGCTGCGACCGCTGAAGAGCGTCCAGCTCGCCAGCCACGTGAAGAACGCGCTCCGCGCCCACCGCGTGAAGAACGTCAGCCACGTGCCGAGCAAGCCGCTGCCGCGGTTGCCGAAGAAGAACTGGTAACCAACGAAGAGCAACTGCAGGAAGACGGTCAGGAAGGCGCCGAAGGCGATCGTCCACGCCGCCGCTCCCGTGGCCAGCGTCGTCGCAGCAACCGTCGCGAGCGTCAACGCGATGCCAACGGCAACGTGATCGAAGGTTCGGAAGAATCCGAATCCGCCGAAGGCAGCGAAGCGGGCGAAAGCAACGAAGCGCCAAGCACTTCCGATCTGGCCGCCGGCCTGGCTGTTACCGCAGCCGTTGCCAGCACCGTGATCAGCGCGCCTGCTGAAGCCCAAGCCAACGAGCAAGCCGAACGCGCAACGGCCGCCACCCTGGAAACGGCTTCGGTCGAAGCGCCAGTGGTGGAAGCAACGACTCCGGTAGAAGCCACTGCGGCTCCGGAAATCGAAGTGGCACCGGTTCGTGAAGCACAGCCTGAAGTTGAAGCGGCCCCCGAGCCAGTGTTTGCTGCCGAGCCAGCTGCCGAAACCTCCAGCGAAACCGTAACCGAAGCTGTCCGCGAAGTTCGTGAAGAACAAACCGCGTTCAACTGGGTTGCCGAGCCGGCTGCGGTTGAAGCGCCTGCTCCGGTTGCTGAAGCTCAGGTTGCTGAAGCCATGGTGTCCGAGCCAGTGATTGTGGCTGCCGAACCTGCTCCAGTCGTTGAAGCACCGGCGCCGGTCGTTGCCGAAGTGGCTGCACCGCAAGTCGAAGCCGCCCCTGTCAGCGCCCTGACGCCAAGCGGCCGTGCACCGAACGATCCACGTGAAGTGCGTCGTCGCAAGCGTGAAGAAGAGCGTCTGCAGAAGGAAGCCGAACTGGCTGCCGCTGCTGCTCCGGTTGAAGCGATTGTCGCTGACGAGCCTGCACCGGTTGTGGCTGAAGTGATCGAAGCGGCACCTGTTGCCGAATCGGTCATCGAAGAAGCACCGCGCTCCGTACAGGAAGCGGTCGAGCAACACGAACAAGCCCTGGAAAAAGAACACGAGCCTAAACCCCTCGTCTGATTCCATCGGCCACTAAAAAGCCCCGCCTGGTGATCCAGGCGGGGCTTTTTTACATCTGAGATAAAGCAAGTAGACCGCGTTATCGTTCTTCGCGGGCAAGACGGTGTGTCAGGAAAATACTAATGCCGCAGGCACATCCACATCCCACAACACCCCGGCATCATCCACCGCCACTTCAACCACCCTGCCCTGCGCAAACAACGGCTTGGCCCCATGATCACCCGATAACGCCATCAACCCCGGCCCAAAACTGCGACCGAACCCAACCGGGTGTCCGTACTTCCCCGCACGGACCGGAACGCTGACGCAATCGTCCGCAATCCCGGCCACCACCCGCTCGATACTCGACGGCAAGATAAACGGCATATCCCCCAGCACAATCAACCAGCCACTGAGCTCTGGACACGCCGCCACCCCGGCGGCAATGCTATCGCCCATCCCGGCAGGCCCGATCTCCACACTCTCGAAACCGTACGCCTGAGCCATGCGCATCACTTGTGGGCGATCTTCGGTCGTCACCAGCACACGCTTCCCAAGGTTGGCCGGCACACTCAGCAGCACGTGCTCGATCACCGACCGAACCGCGCCATCTCGCCCCGTGCAGTCGGCCAGCAGCTTGTCCTTGTCCGCTCCCGCCACCTCCCTGAAGCGTCTGCCCTGCCCCGCCGCCAGCACGATGACGCCGATGGGTTCACTCATACAACCTCCTGCAACGGCTTCTTCTGCTTCAATTCGACACCGTTCTTGATCGCCACAATCTCGGCCAGCAGCGACAAGGCGATTTCCGCGGGACTGTGGCTGCCGATGTGCAAACCGATCGGGCCGTGCAGCCGCTCGATGGCCTGTGATGACAAGCCTAGCTGAGCCAGGTTTTCCCGCCGCTTCAGGCTGTTGACCCGCGAGCCGAGGGCGCCGACATAAAAAGCCCTGGAATCCAGAGCGGTCAGCAACGCCATATCATCCAGGCGCGGATCATGGGTCAGGGCGACAATGGCCGTGCGTTCGTCGGTCTCGATGGTCAGCACCGCTTCATCCGGCATGCCCGAGACGAAACGGCCGTGCTGCTCTTCCCAACCGTAGACAAACTCGCTGCGCGGATCGCAGATCAGCACTTCGAAATCCAGCAGTCGCGCCATTTCGGCGACATACCGGGACAATTGCCCCGCACCGATCAGCAATAGCCGCCAACGCGGACCGTAGATGGCGCGCAGGGTGTGGCCGTCAAAGCTCAGCACATCGCTTTTGTTCGCCGCCTGCAAAATCACTTCACCGGTCGCAATATCCAGCGAACGAGCCACTATTTCATGGGCCTCGCAGCGTTCCAGCAACTCGGCGACCCAACCTGGATCGCCGACCCGCTCCTCGGTCAGGCGCAAGGTGCCACCGCAGGGCAAACCAAACCGTGCGGCCTCCTCGCGGGTGACGCCGTAGGTGATCAATTGCACCGGCGGCCCGTCAGGTGGAATCCGCCCATCGTGCAGCCGGGCAATCAGATCATCCTCGACACAGCCGCCGGACACCGAGCCGATCACCACGCCATCTTCACGCAACGCCAGCATCGCGCCAGGTGCCCGGGGCGCAGTGCCCCAGGTCTGGACCACGCTGTACAACACCACCCGCCGACCGGCGCGACGCCATTCCAGCACGCTGCGCAGGACGTTCAGGTCTGCGCTGTCCATCAGGCCTGCGCCTTCTGCCAACCTTGCAGCTGGAAGCGAACCGGCAAGTTGCGGATGCGCTGGCCAGTGGCAGCGAAGATCGCGTTGCACAGCGCAGGCGCAATCGGCGGTACGCCTGGCTCACCGACTCCGCCCAACGGCACATTGCCCGGAGGCGTCACCAGATGCACCGCCACTTCCTTCGGCGCCAGCGACATGCGCGCCACTTCGTACATGTGGAAGTTGTCCTGCTGCACCTTGCCGTCCTTGAAGCTGATTTCCCCGACCACGGCATTGCCCAGGCCCATGACGCACGCGCCTTCGAACTGAGCGCGAATCCGTTCGGGGTTGATCTGCGGACCACAATCCACCGCGATGTCGGCCTTGTGCACGATCAACGTGCCGTCGTCTTTGACTTCGACTTCGATCACCGCCGCCACATAGCTGACGAAGCTGTAATGCACCGCCAGGCCCAGGCCTCGGCCCTTGGGCAGCTCGCGCCCCCAACCGGCGGCCTTGGCGGCTGTTTCCAGTACCGTGCGCATCCGCCCGGTGTCGATCGGATAACGCTCGGGCGATTCGCCGTAGTTCCACTCTTCACTCAAGGTACGCGGATCGATCTGACGATCCGGGCCGAGCAGTTTGATCTGGTACTTGAGCGGGTCCTGCTTGGCCTTGTGCGCCAGCTCATCGACAAAGCTCTGGATCGCAAACCCGTGGGGAATGTTCGACACCGAGCGATACCAGCCGACCCGGGTATGAATCGCCGCTTCGGGGTTTTCCAGGCGCACGTTGGGGATGGCGTAGGCCATGTTGGTAAAGCCCATGCCCAGCTCGAAAGCCGCCTCGTGGTTCATGCCCGGGGCGAACAGCGCGGTAATGCTCGGGGCCACGGTGCGGTGCAACCAGCCAGAGGGCAGCCCATCCTTGTCCAGGCTGGCCTTCAGGTACTCGGCCGACACGGTGTGGAAGTAGGAGCAGTGGATGTCGTCTTCACGGGTCCATTGCACCCGCACCGCTTTACCGGGGAATTCCTTGGCGAGGATCGCCGCTTCGATGACGAAGTCCGGCTTGGACTTGCGACCGAAACCGCCGCCAAGCAAGGTGACATTGAACGTGACCTTATCGAACGGAATACCAAGGCGTTCGCCAATCCGTTCCCGGGTGACCTGTGGCGCCTGACTCGGGGCCCAGGCCTCGCACACACCGTCCTGGAAGCGGGCGATGGCGACCATCGGTTCCATCGGCGCCTGCGCCAGGTGCGGCAGGTAATACGAGGCTTCGAGGGTACTGTTGGCGCCTTTCATCGCGTCGTCGATGTTGCCGGTATTGCGCACCACTTTGCCGGGTTTGAGGGACGCGGCTTCCAGTTCTTTGCGGTAGGCGATCGAGTCGTAACTGGCATTGGGGCCGTCATCCCACTCGATTTTCAGCGCTTCGCGGCCCTTGATCGCGGCCCAGGTATTGCTGGCCACCACGGCCACGCCACCCAATGGCTGGAACTCGGATGGCAGCGGACGGCCTTCGATCTGAACGACCTTGATCACGCCCGGGACCTTCATCGCCGCGCTGGAGTCGACGGATTTGACCGTGCCGCCATAAACCGCCGGACGCGCAATCACGGCGTAGAGCATGCCGTCGAAATGCACATCGGCCCCGTAAATGGCGCGGCCGTTGACGATGTCGGCACCGTCGATCGCCTTGGTGCCTTCCTTGCCGATGTAGCGAAACTCCGACGGTTGCTTGAGCCGCAGGCTGTCACGGGCCGGCACTGCCAGCGCACCCGCCGCGGCGGCCAGAGCGCCGTAGCCCAGTTCACGACCGCTCGGTTGGTGCACCACTTTATGCAGCTGCGCATGGCACTCGCTGACCGGCACTTTCCACTGCTCGGCAGCCGCTTGTTCCAGCATGGTTCGCGCGGCGGCACCGCAACGACGCATCGGCTCGTACCAGTGACGCATGCTGCGCGAACCGTCTGTGTCCTGGTTACCGAAGCGAACCTCGTCACCCGGCGCCTGCTGCACTTTCATCATGGCCCAGTCGGCGTCCAGTTCATCGGCCACTACCATGGTCAAGCTGGTGCGCACACCCTGGCCCATTTCCGAACGGTTGCAGACCACGGTCACCATGCCGTCAGCGGCAATGCTGATGTAAACCTTGGGATCATCGATCCAGCCATTGGGCATGCCGTCGGCGCCGAATTTTTTCTCTTTTTCTTCGGCAAAAGCGTCTTGCCAGCCCCAGCTCGCTACCAGAACTAACGCACTGGTCGCACCGACGCCTTTAAGGAAGCCACGGCGGCTGAGGTTGCTCAGCGCAAAATCATTCGGTAACTGGCTCATGCCTTGGCCTCCTTCAGGTGAGTGGATGCCTGGCGGATGGCGGTCTTGATGCGGTTATAGGTGCCGCAACGGCAAATATTGCCGACCATCGCCTCTTCGATCTGTGCGTCGCTAGGATTCGGGTTGGTCTTGAGCAACGCCGTCGCTGACATGATCTGCCCGCCCTGGCAGAAACCGCACTGAGCCACGGCGCTGTCGAGCCAGGCTTGCTGCACGACTTGCCCGACCGGGTCGACGTGCAGGTTATCGATGGTGGTGACGTTCTGGCCGACCACTGAACCGATCGGCGTGATGCAACTGCGCGCCGGAGCGCCTTCGATATGAATGGTGCAGGCACCACACAGGCCCATGCCGCAGCCAAATTTGGTGCCGTTGTAACCGGCCACGTCGCGGATTGCCCAGAGCAGCGGCATATCCTCGGTGACGTCGAGTTGATGGTCTTGACCATTGAGCTTCAGGGTAATCATGGGCACGCCCGCATATTTCTGGAGGTTATGGGGTCGAGCAATCTGCCGCCGAGACTTGGCGGTTGGCATCATGCAGATCGGCTCAGGCTAAGAGGCTCTCTTACGCGGACGGAAACGTCTGCATCGGGCCTTTGGTGGAGCAAATGCTTGCATCGTTAGGTGGCTAAGTTAACCCAGCATTAACAAAAAAGCCCTGCACAGTTTAAGGTGTGCAGGGCTTTGAGATCAGCCATTAAAGCGTAGCCTCAATACTGATTCGGCTCCATTTCCAGGTCGACGTTGAAACGCTGGGAAATGTCTTTCTGAATGAGCTGCGCCAGGTGCAGCAATTGCAGGCCGGTGGCGCTGCCATAGTTGACCAGCACCAGCGCCTGTAACTTATGCACGCCGGCATCGCCATCGCGAAAGCCTTTCCAGCCGGCCCGCTCGATCAACCAGCCCGCCGCCAGTTTCATCTGCCCATCGGGTTGCGCGTAGGCCACCAGGTCCGGGTATCGGCTTTTCAGCTGCGCGACCAGCGCGGTCGGCACCAGAGGGTTCTTGAAGAAGCTGCCGGCATTGCCGAGTACTGCCGGGTCCGGGAGCTTTTCGTTGCGTATGCTGCAGATCGCCTGGCTGACGTCGGTGGCAGTCGGCTGATCGATGCCTTGCTCGGTCAGGCGCTGGCGAACCGGGCCGTATTCCAGGTGCAGGTGCGCGGCGCGGTTTAGGGTGAAACGCACGCGCAGGATCAACCAACGCCCCGGTTCCTGTTTGAACAGGCTGTCACGGTAGGCGAAGTTGCATTCTTCCAGGGTGAAATCCCGCAGCTCGCCGCTCTGGCGATCCAGCGCGGTCAGGCCGGCGAACACGTCCTTGATCTCGACGCCATAGGCACCGATGTTCTGCATCGGCGCCGCACCCACGGTGCCGGGAATCAGGCTGAGGTTCTCCAGCCCCGACAACCCCTGCGCCAGGGTGTGTTGCACGAACGGATGCCAAGGCTCGCCCGCCTCGGCTTCGATCACGACCTTGCTGCCGTTATCGCTCAGGATCCGAATCCCGCGCGTAGCCATGCGCAGCACCAGCGCCTGGACATCAGCTGTCAGCAGCAAGTTGCTGCCGCCACCGATCACCAGCAATGGCACGTCATGGGCCGACGCATACGCCAGGGCTTCACGCACATCGGCGTCGCTGTGGGCCTCGGCGAACAACCGGGCCTGAACGTCGACACCAAACGTATTGAACGACTTGAGCGAAACCCGGGGTTGAACTTGCAAACTCATAACCGCCCCTTCAATTCGATCACCAGTCGATCACTGGCGCGTTCGATCAGGTCCAGCACCTGCTCGAAGCCTTGGTCCCCGTCGTAGTACGGATCCGGCACTTCATCGAGTTCTGACTCGTAGCGACGCAGGAACAGGTCCAGCTCGGCTTTGCCCTTGGCCGGTTGCAGGGCCTTGAGGTGGCGCAGGTTGCTGTTGTCCATCGCCAGTATCAGGTCGTAGGCGGAAAAATCGGCGCGGGTCACTTGCTGTGCGCGTTGGGCGGACAGGTCGTAACCGCGCAGTCTGGCGGCGGCCTGGCTGCGTTTGTCCGGCGCCTTGCCGACGTGCCAGTCACCGGTGCCGGCGGAGGCGACTTCGATGTGATCGGCCAGCCCCGCCTCGCGCAATTTATGCCGCAGCACGCCTTCGGCCGTCGGGGAGCGACAGATGTTGCCCAGGCACACGAACAGAACGCGCATCAGGCCTCCAGCAGGCGACGGACGCGCTCGAGGTCTTCGACGGTGTCGACACCGGTGGGCGGTGCGATCAGTGCGTCAGCGACGTGAATCCGCACGCCGTGCCACAGGGCACGCAGCTGTTCCAGGGATTCGGTATTTTCCAGCCAGCACGGGCCCCAGCTGACGAAGTCATGCAGGAAACCGGCGCGGTAGGCATAGATGCCGATGTGGCGGCGGTACGGCACGCCTTCCGGCAATTGCTCGCGGCTTTTGGCGAACGCGTCGCGGGCCCACGGCAACGTGGCACGACTGAAGGTCAGCGCCAAGCCATTAAGGTCGCTGACAACCTTGACCACGTTGGGATTGAACAGGGTTTCCACGTCTTCGATCGGCTCGGCCAGGGTGGCCATGCGCGCTTCGGCGTGGGCGGCCAGGTTGGCAGCCACCTGATCGATCACACTCGGCGGAATCAACGGTTCGTCACCCTGGACGTTGACCACGATGGCGTCGGCGGCCAGGCCCAGTTTCGCGGCGACTTCGGCCAGGCGATCGGTACCGGAATTGTGATCTTCGCGGGTCAGCACCACTTCGGCGCCAAACGCCTTGCACGCCTCGACAATGCGCACGTCGTCAGTGGCGACCACGACACGCTCGGCACTGCTTTTGCTCGCCTGCTCCCAGACGTGCTGGATCATCGGCTTGCCGGCGATCAGCAGCAGCGGTTTGCCCGGCAGACGGGTGGAGGCATAACGCGATGGAATGACAACGGTAAAGGCTGTGGTCATTTATCCAGGCGCTCGTCGGTGGTCAGGGTGCGGGCTTCAGTTTCGAGCATCACCGGGATGCCATCGCGAATCGGGTAAGCCAGGCCGGCGCCCTTGCTGATCAGCTCGGTCTTGTCGGCGCTGAGTTTGAGGGGGCCTTTGGTGACCGGGCAAGCGAGGATGTCGAGCAATTTGGTGTCCATGAGCATTCCCTGGGTAAGAACGGAGTTAAGGCAAAAGACGAGCCGGCAACAGGCGCATCAGCTGCGTATCGAACCAGGCCACGAAAGCCGGCGATGGCGCAGCATCGACCGCCAGGTACCACCAATCGGCGGCGGCGAAGGCACGGCACTTCACCGCGTCCTTTTCGGTCATCACCAACGGCAATGACGGTGTGAAATTCAAGGCCTGAACGCTGTATTCGGCGTGGTCGGCAAACGCATGCGGCACTGGCTGCCAGTGTAGCGTTTCGAGGGTCGTGAAGAAACGCTGCGGATTGCCGATCCCGGCCACGGCGTGCAGTGCCTGACCTGCGGGGAAGTGGTCGAGGGGGCGACGCTCACCGCTTTGCAGGTTGACCAGTTCGGTAGGTTGCAGCTGGAAGGCAAAACCGTTTTCGCGATCATTGGCGGCGCCGTTGTACAGCACGGCATCGACGCTCTGAAGGCGTTCGACCGGTTCACGCAAGGGACCGGCCGGCAGGCAGCGTTTGTTGCCCAGGCCGCGGGCGGCGTCGATCAACACCAGTTCCAGGTCCCGGGCCAGCCGGTAATGCTGCATGCCGTCATCAGAGAGGATCAGATCCAGCGGTTCACTCGCCAGCAGCGCTTTGACGGCGCTGCTGCGATCCGGGTCGATCATCAATGGCACGCCCGTGCGCTGGACGATCAACAGCGGTTCGTCGCCGGCGATGTCCGCGCTTTGATCGGCCTCGACGCGCCACGGCAATTGCGGCGGTTTGGCGCCGTAACCGCGACTGACCACCCCGACCCGCAAACCACTGCGCTGGCAATGCTGGATCATCCACAGAATCAGCGGCGTCTTGCCAGTGCCGCCGACGGTGATATTGCCGACCACGATCAGCGGCACGGGCGGCTGATAGATCTCGCCCTCGCCCGCCAGAAAGCGCTTGCGCTTGTTCATGACGATGCGCCGGTACAGCCACTCCAGTGGCTGCAACAGTTTCAGGGCCGGATGACCTTGGTACCACGCGGCGAGCAAGCGATCGGACATGGCCATCAGGGCGCGGGCGGTGCCGCTTCGACCGTGGTCATGCGCAGGTGGCTGAAACCCAGCTTGCCGGCGGCGTCCATGGCGGTGATGACCGACTGATGCTGAGTCTTGCCATCCGCGCTGATGGACAGCGGCAGGTTGGTGTCGCCATTGGATTCTTTTTGCAGCGCCTCCATCAGCGTCGCGAGGTCGTTCTTCGGCAATAGCTGATTGTTCACCGAGAACGCGCCTTCGGCACTGATGGCAACGTCCAGGTGCTTGACCTGCTGGTCTTCGGCAGGCGAACCGCTGACCGCTTCCGGCAGATCGACGCGCAACTGGGTTTCACGGGTAAACGTAGTGGTGACCACGAAAAACAGCAGCAGGATAAACACCACGTCGATCAGCGACGCGAGGTTGATGTCGACCGTTTCCCGCGGTTTGCGGCGGAATTTCACGCTTTGCCCTCGGCCAGGTCCACATCACGGTCGCCCTGAACCACTTCGACCAGTTTGATCGCTTCCTGCTCCATGCCCACCACCAGCTCATCGATCCGGCGTTGCAGGAATCGGTGAAAGAATACTGCCGGGATACCGACCATCAGGCCAGCGGCCGTAGTGATCAGCGCCTTGGAGATACCGCCCGCCAGCACCGCGGCATTGGTGCCCATGCCCGTGCCCATGAACGCGCTGAAAATGTCGATCATGCCCAGCACCGTACCCAACAGGCCCAGCAATGGGGCCATGGCGGCGATGGTGCCCAGCGCATTGATATAGCGTTCGAGTTCATGAACCACCCGTGCGGCGGCCTCTTCGATGCACTCTTTCATGATCTCGCGACCATGTTTGGAGTTGGCAAGGCCCGCCGCCAGGATCTCGCCCAACGGTGAGTTGGCGCGCAGTTCCTTGAGTTTTTCTTTGTTGAGCTGTTTGTCCTTGATCCACACCCAGACCTGCCCGAGCAAATGCTCAGGGGTCACACGGCTGGCTCGCAGGGTCCAGAGACGCTCGGCGACGATCGCCATTGCCGCGATGGAACTCAGAATGATCGGCAGCATCATCCAGCCGCCGGATTTGACCAATTCCCACACAGTGACAGCCCCCTCGAAAAAGTGCGCCACTCTAACATAGGGGCCGGATGCACCGAAGACCGTGATGTCGCATCCGGTCGGGCTTTCATAACTGGCGGTTATGGGCCCAACGGTGGCGGATCGCGCCAGAAACGCCGATCCAGACGCATCGTCCATGGCGGCTTGAACCGTCCCAGTTGCAGACGAATGGCGCCGTGGGTGGCGCTGTCGTAGATCGCCATGCCGCGTTTTTGATAGCGCGCCATGACGGTGGGATGCGGGTGGCCAAAGGAATTGCCCTGGCCCCGGGAAATCAGCACAGCCCTGGGTTGCAACGCGGCGAGCAGCGCCATCGAAGAGGAACTGCGACTGCCGTGGTGAGGCGATTGCAGCCAATCGGTCGGCACGGCAAGCGGACTGTCGAGCAATGCCCGCTCGGCTGCCGCATCAATATCACCGGTCAGCAACAATCGCTCGCCATTGGCTTCGATCTGCAAGACACAGGATTTTTGATTGCTGTCGGCGGCGGATGTCCATTGCCAGAGCCGGAAGTCCACACCGTCCCAGGTCCATTGCCGGCCGCTTTCACAGCCTTCGGCGCGCAATTCGGCTGGCAGCGCCTCGGGATCACCGCTCAGGACCCGCGCCACCGGCAATCCGTTGGCAACCGCACGTGCACCGCCGGCGTGATCGGCGTCGGCGTGACTGAGCAGCATCAGGTCGATCCCGGACACGCCCAGTTTGCGCAATGACGGCAGCACCACCCGCTCGCCGAGGTCGAAATCGCCAAAACGCGGCCCGGCGTCATACAACAAGGTGTGATGGCGGGTGCGCACCAGGATGGCCAGGCCCTGGCCGACGTCCAGTTGCCAGACTTCGGCGACGCCTTCGGCAAGCATCGGGCGAGGTGGAAAAACCAGCAACAGCAGCAGCGGCCAACCCAACGGGCGCAACGGCACCCCTTTAGGCAGTAATAGAAGAAAGGCCCCCAGCGTACCGAGCGCCCAAATCCACACCGGCACCGCGACCGGCACCCAGGCGGGGAATCGCCCGGCCATCAAGGCCAGCCCCTTGAACAACAGGTCGACCAGACCGCCCGCCAGCCACAGCAACCCCTCGCCCACATAAGGGACGGGCAGTAACAACGTCCCGAGCAAGGCTGGCGGCAATACCACCAGACTGACCCAGGGCACCGCCAACAAATTGGCCACTGGTCCGCTGGCGCTGATCGGCAAGCCAAGTATCAATAGCAATGGGCACAGTCCGATCGCGATCAGCCATTGCGCACGGGTCCACGTTTGCCACCAACGCCACGGCCCCAGACGCCCACCGAAGGTGAAGATCAACACCGCCACCGCTGCGAAGGACAACCAGAACCCCGGTTGCAGGCTCGCCAGCGGGTCGAGCAGTAAAACGCCATTGAGCGCCAGCAACAGCGGCCACCAGGCGCCAAGGTGCCGAAACCTTAGCCGCCACAACAACACCAGACCGATCATCACGCAGGCCCGGCGCACCGGCACCTCAAAACCGGCCAGCAACCCGTAACCCAGCGCAGCGGCAAACGCCAGTCCGCAGGCCCATGGCAGCCAGGGCAAACGGCTCGGCCACAGACCATAGCGCGCCAGCCCGGCGATCAGCAGATACACCAGCCCCGCCAGCAACCCGATGTGCTGCCCGGAAATCACCAGCAGATGCACCGTGCCGGTGTCTTGCAGCACTTGCCAGTCCTCGCGACTCAGCCCGCCGCCGTCGCCCAACACCAATGCGATCAGCGCCCCCGTCCGGCCTTGGGCATCGACGGCCTGCAATTGCTGCCGAATGCTGTCACGCCAGGCCCATTGGGCGGCGGCCAGCCTATGGCCATCCTTGACCGTACCGGTAGCGCCGATGCGTTGTGCCAGCAACCAGGCGTCGTAGTCAAAGGCATGCGGATTGAGCAGCCCGGCAGGACGCTTCAACTTGACCGCCAGCCGCCACCGTTCGCCGCTGTTGACGGGCGGTCCGTCATACCAGGCGAGGCGCAGATGCCGGGGCAGCCGGGTGCTTCGGGACTGACTGTCGGTCAACTCGAAGCGCACCACCCCTTCGGCATTCTGCGGCAGGCCCGTCACCCGACCTTCGATCCAACGAGTCTCGCCATCGAGCGTCAGCGACAGGCGATCATCCAGCGCCCACTGCGCACTCGCGCACGCCCAACTGAAGCCGAACAGAAAAAACGCCAACGGGTGAGTACGAAACGGCAACAGCATCAAACCCACGACCGGCAGCAACATCCATAACCAGACCGGCGGTAAAACCGGTAAAAAACGCAGGGCCAGCAAACCCAACGCCAGCGCCATCATCCCTGTGCGCATAAGCCCGTCCTTGAGAGTCCCACCCTAGGCATAGCTGCCCGACTGCACGCACACGGTTATTAATTGTCACAAAGTCTGAATGGGCGGTTCATAGAATCCAGACATACTTGCCGCCTTAACCGACCGAGAAGCCTTATGCCCCGGCGCTTATTCAAACGTTACATGCCAGACCCGACCAGCATCAGGGAACACAAATCCTTACGCTTTCTCGGCACCCTGCTGCATGACCCGAACCTCTGGCACCTCAATCGTCATTCCGTCGCACGGGCCATGGCGGTGGGCCTGTTCGCGGCCTTCCTGCCCATTCCGTTGCAGATGCTGGTCGCTGCCATTCTGGCGATCGTCGTGCGGGGCAACATGCCCATCGCCGTCAGCCTGGTCTGGCTGACCAACCCGATTACGATGCCAGCGGTGTTCTTCTGCACCTATCAGACGGGAGCGTGGTTAATGGACGTGCCGGCCAGGCATTTGCCGGACGAGCTGACGTGGGAATGGATCAGTGGCGAGCTTTCCACCTTGTGGCAGCCGTTTTTGCTGGGTTCAGTGGTGACGGGACTGGTGCTGGGCGCCCTCGCCTATTGCCTGGTGATGATGTATTGGCGCTGGTGGGTTGGGCGGCAGTGGAAGCGGCGCAAGAGAAACCGGATGCAGTAAATGCAAAACGGCCTCCATTGTTGGAGGCCGTTTTTTTATGGTGTTTGAGCTGACGCCTTCGCGGGCAAGCCTCGCTCCTACAGGTCTGATGGTGAACTGTAGGAGCGAGGCTTGCCCGCGAAGCAGGCGACGCGGTCTTTCTCAGGTACGCATCCCGCGCCCACTGACCAGCAGCCGCGCACAACCGATGTATAGAACGACGGTCGCCACCAACATGAAAGTAATCGCCACGCTGATCCTGATGTCCGAAACGCCAAGAATGCCGTAACGGAAGGCGTTGACCATGTGCAGCACCGGGTTGGCCAGGGACACGGTCTGCCAGAACGGCGGCAGCAAGCTGATCGAGTAAAACACCCCGCCCAGGTACGTCAGGGGTGTCAGCACGAAGGTCGGGATGATCGAAATATCATCGAAGTTACGTGCAAACACGGCGTTGATGAAGCCCAGCAGCGAGAAGATCGTCGCCGTCAGCACCACCACCAGAATGGTCACGCCCAGGTGATGCACCTGCAATTCGGTGAAGAACAGCGACAACAGCGTCACGATCAACCCGACCATCAAGCCCCGCAGCACGCCGCCCAGGGTGTAGCCAATCAGAATCGTATGCGGCGATACCGGCGACACCATCAATTCTTCGATGGAGCGCTGGAACTTGCTGCCGAAGAAACTCGACACCACGTTGCCGTAGGAGTTGGTGATCACCGACATCATGATCAGGCCCGGCACGATGTATTCCATATAGGTGAAGCCACCCATATCACCAATCTGTCGACCGATCAGGTTACCGAAGATCACGAAGTACAGGACCATGGTGATGGCCGGCGGCAGCAGGGTCTGCGGCCAGATCCGGGTAAAGCGCTTCACCTCGCGGTAAACGATGGTGTTGAGGGCAACGAGGTTGGGTTGCAGCTCGGAACTCATACCGCCACCTTCGACAGATTTTTCTCCACCAGGGACACGAACAACTCCTCGAGGCGATTGGTTTTGTTACGCAGGCTCAGCACTTCGATGTTCTGCTGCGCCAACTGGGTGAACAGCGCGGTGATGCCCATGGCCTTGTCGACCTGGACTTCGAGTGTGTGGCTGTCGAGCAGCTTGGTCGGATAACCGAGCAACTGCGGCGCGACGTTCAGCGTGTTCTTGAGATCAAGCAGAAAGGTTTCCACATGCAGCTGGCCGAGCAGCTGTTTCATGCTGGTGTTCTCGACAATCGTGCCGTGGTCGATGATGCCGATGTTGCGGCACAACTGCTCAGCCTCTTCCAGGTAATGAGTGGTGAGGATGATGGTGATGCCTTTCTGGTTCAGCTCGGTGAGAAAGGTCCACATCGAGCGACGCAGTTCGATGTCCACACCCGCGGTCGGTTCATCGAGGATCAGCAGGCGCGGTTCGTGGACCAGTGCGCGGGCGATCATCAGGCGACGCTTCATGCCACCGGACAGCGAACGCGATGGCACATCGCGTTTGTCCCACAGCCCGAGCTGGGTCAGATACTGCTCGGCGCGTTCCTTGGCGATCTTCGGCGGGATGCCGTAGTAACCGGCCTGGGTCACGACGATGTCGAAGGTTTTTTCGAACTGGTTGAAGTTGAATTCCTGGGGCACCACGCCGATGCAACGCTTGAGCGCTGCCGGCTCCTTGTCCAGGTCGTGACCGAAGATATTCACCGTGCCGCTGGTCTTGTTCACCAGGGTCGAGAGAATGCCGATGGTCGTGGATTTGCCGGCACCGTTAGGGCCGAGCAAGGCGAAAAAGTCACCTTCGGCGACGTCCAGATCGATACCACTCAAGGCCTGGAAACCGTTGCCGTAGGTTTTGGTTAGCTGCCGGATGGACAGAGCGGAACTCATATCGGATTTACGCACCAAGAAGGGAAGAAAGGGATAACTATGGGCGGGCGGCGAGCAATGCAACCGCGGCGCACGAGCGCAATGGTGCTTGTCGCCGCCAAACAAGTACAGTCAAGTGTGTCGATAGTGAGTATTAAGTCAACGCGGTCATAACGGCTTTTTTATACGCCGGACGCTGTTTCAGTCGTGCATACCAGGCTTCAAGATGCGGCTGCGGTGCACGCTCGATCGGCATCTCGAACCAGGCATAAATGAAACTGCCAAGGGGAATGTCGCCCATGCCGATTTCGTCGCCGGACAGATACGGTGTGGCCGCCAACGCCTGGTTCGCCATCGCCAACAGATCATCGCACTCCTTGATTGCGGCGTTGATGGCGGTCCAGTCCTGCTTGTCTTCAGGTGTGCGTAACACGCCCCAGAACACCGTGCGGAACGGGCCGGCAAAACTGGAGGTGGTCCAGTCCATCCACTTGTCGGCAGCGGCGCGAGCCTTCAGATCCGTCGGGTACCACGCGGTGCCATTGGCGCGACTGGCCATCAGATAACGCACGATGGCGTTGGATTCCCAGAGCACAAAGCCGTCGTCTTCGATCACCGGCACACGACCGTTGGGATTCATCGCACGATACTGCGGCGTATCGACTACGCCAAACGCGCCGCCCGCATCGATGGCTTCATAGGCCAGGCCCAACTCCTCGGCGGCCCACAATGGCTTTCTGACATTCGACGAATTTTTCCGACCCCAGATCTTCAGCATGACCGCCTCTTTATGGATGAATGCGCAGGCAGCATACGCCGGATCAGGCGCGGCTCAAATCACTCTGCATGTCACCCAGCAACGCCGGCAATGTGTCGCTGAACAGATGCGGGTAGCACTTTTCCAGGTGCTCGAAAAAGAACGTCTCAGGCACGTCGGTGAACTGGCCGTGGTCGACCAGGTACTCCATCAGCTGCTCGCCGTCACGGTTGAAGGGATGGAAAACACTGTCGTTGATGCCGTCGAACTCCAGCGGCGCGATATTGAACAGTTCGCAGAGTTGCTGGTTGAAGGCCGGCGTCGCCTTGACCCAGCGACCGTTCAGATACAGCTCGGTATAACCGTGCATGGCGAACACATCGCTTCTGAGCAACTCGAGCAAACGCGGGGTCGACAGGTGATTGCGCACGTCCGCCAGACCGATCCGCGCAGGGATCCCGCAATGTCGCGCGGCACCGGCCAGAAGCGTGGCCTTGGGCACGCAATAACTTTCCCCGGCCGCCAAGGCATAACTGCCGCGCAACGTATCCGGGTCGCGACTGAACGTGTAGGGGTTGTAGCGCACGGCCTCGCGCACCGCGTAATAGAGATTGATCGCCTGCTCAAGCGGATCGCGACTGGCGCCCCGGTGTTTTTCGGCGAACTCCACCACCGAGGGGTGGTCACTATCGATGAAGCGGCCGGGACTCAGATACTCGTGCATGAGAACAATCTCCTGGGGAAGCCACGAGTCTAACGACACCTTCAGCACAGAGATAACGACGTTTCGGCCAAACATGGGCGTATTGCCGCGTAGGAAACGAACGATTTCCCGGGCGTGTTGCCAACCCAACCTACAAAACTCATCGATGGTTTCCCACGAATTCAATCACCTCGCTCCGACCACCCTGTTTTGCGGATGCCGTCTAAGCTCTGAAGGTTGGTTTTGCCCTGGTTCACGGAGGATTAAATATGCTGCTGTTGTGGATACTGGTTCTGGTTGTCGGGATAGCTTATTTAGCCCACCGTCGCATCGCCCCCCTGCCCGCCCTGTGCATCGTCGCTGCCTATATCGTCGCGATGGGGGCCTTCAGTCGCGCGCCAGGCTGGCTGCTGCTGGTTTTCTGGGTGTTGATTGCAGCCGTCGCGGCGCCGTTGTTGCTGCCCGACCTGCGTCGCAAATTCTTCAGCGCGCCGCTGTTCAGCTGGTTCCAGAAAACCCTGCCGCCAATGTCGCAAACCGAGCGCGATGCGATCGACGCCGGGACCGTGTGGTGGGATGGCGAACTGTTCAGCGGTCGCCCGGACTGGAACAAGTTGCTGTCCTATCCAAAAGTGCAGCTCAGTGAAGAGGAACAGGCCTTTATCGACGGCCCGACCGAAGAGCTCTGCGCCATGGTCAGCGACTGGCAGATCGGGCAAGACATGGACCTGCCGCCCGAAGCCTGGACCCACATCAAGGAGAACGGCTTCTTCGCGCTGATCATCCCCAAAGAGTTTGGCGGCAAGGGCTTCTCGGCCTATGCCCACTCCCAGGTGGCGATGAAACTGGCAACCCGCAGTGGCGACCTCGCGTCGACCGTAATGGTCCCTAACTCGCTGGGCCCGGCCGAACTGCTGCTGCATTACGGCACCGACGAACAACGCAACCATTACCTGCCAAGGCTGGCCCGGGGTGACGATATCCCGTGCTTCGCATTGACCGGCCCACTGGCCGGCTCCGACGCTGGCGCCATGCCCGACACCGGGGTCATTTGCAAAGGTGAATGGGAAGGCAAGGAAACCCTCGGTCTGCGCCTCAACTGGGAAAAGCGCTACATCACGCTGGGCCCGGTCGCCACCCTCCTCGGCCTGGCCTTCAAGGCCTATGACCCGGACCATTTGCTGGGTGACAAGGAAGACCTGGGCATCAGCCTGGCGCTGATCCCGACCGACACCGCCGGTGTCGAGATCGGCCGCCGCCATCTGCCGCTGGGTGCCGCCTTCATGAATGGCCCGAACTCCGGCAAGGACGTCTTCGTGCCGCTGGACTTTCTCATCGGCGGCCAGGAAATGCTCGGCAAGGGCTGGATGATGCTGATGAACTGCCTGTCAGTCGGGCGTTCGATTTCCCTGCCGGCGGTCGGCACCGGTGCGGCCAAGTTCACCAGCCTGGTCACCGGTCAGTACGCACAGGTTCGTGAGCAGTTCAACGTTCCACTGTCGGCGTTCGAAGGTATTCAGGAAGCCATGGCACGCATCGGCGGCAACGCCTGGATGATGGACGCCGCCCGAATGCTGACCGCCAACGCGGTGGACCTGGGCGAGAAACCGTCGGTGCTGTCGGCGATTCTCAAGTACCACCTCACCGAACGCGGCCGCGAGTGCATCAGCCACGCCATGGATGTTCACGGCGGCAAGGCGATCATCATGGGGCCGAACAACTACCTCGGTCGCAGCTGGAATGGCGCGCCCATTTTCATCACCGTGGAAGGCGCGAACATCCTCTCGCGCAACCTGATGATCTTTGGTCAGGGCGCCATTCGCTGCCATCCGTTCGTGCTGAAAGAAATGGCTCTCGCCGGCCGTGAAGACAAGGATCAGGCACTCACCGAATTCGATGGCCTGCTGCTCAAGCACATCGGTTTCGCCGTGAGCAACGCCGCCAGCACGCTGGTGTTGAACCTCGGCTTCGGGCACCTGGAACATTCGCCGGGTGACAAGCTCAGTCAGGGTTACTTCCGTGCGCTTAATCGACAGGCGGCTGCGTTTGCCATGCTTGCCGACCTCAGCATGATGTTGCTGGGCGGTGAACTGAAACGTCGCGAACGCCTGTCGGCGCGTCTTGGGGATGTGCTCAGCAACATGTACCTCGCCTCCGCCGCGCTCAAGCGTTACCACGACCTCGATTCGCCGGAGCACATGGCGTCGCTGTTCAAGTGGGCCATGGAAGAAAGCCTTGGCCAGTCGGAGCGTGCGCTGGATGAATTGCTCAGCAACTTCCCGAACAAGGTGCTGGGTTGCCTGTTGCGGGTGATCGTGTTCCCGTTCGGCCGTCGCCACAAAGGTCCATCGGACAAACTCGGCGCCGAAGTCGCCGCAGTGATCGGACGCGCCAAGGGCGATCCAACCCTCGAAGAATTGCTCGGCGGTTGCTACCGCCCGCAATCGGCAGACGACGCGGTCGGTGCCCTGCAACACGCCTGCAACCTGTTGAACGCGGCGCAGCCGTTACAGAAAAAACTGCACGTGGCGCTCAAGAGCGGTCAGGTCAAACCGGCGGCTGGGGAACAGGTCATCGATGCAGCGCTGGAGGCTGGAGTGTTGCAAGCGGGTGAGGCGCAGTCCCTGCGTGATGCCGAAGTAGCGCGGCGCAAGGTCATCGACGTCGATGATTTCGACAAAGACGAACTGGCACTGGCCGACGGAAAGGTCCGCTGATCCTGTAAAAACGGGCGCAGGAGCTTTATACTCCTGCGCCCGTTTTGCTCTTGAGGACTTATCTCGTGTCCAACGTCGTTGCCGATCATCTTGTCTTGCTCGACCACTTGCGCAGCATCCTGGTCGCGGTAGGTGAGGCCGAACAGGTTCCCGAAGAAAGCCATGCCCTGTTCCTGGAGCGCTTCGATGAGCTGCGTGCGTTGCTGCCGGTCGACCCGATCGAAAGCCAATACCTGGGCCAGGACATTCTGGGCCAGGTGATCGCCCGTTACCCGCAAATCGCCCACCTGGTCCCGCGCGACCTGTTGTGGTATTTCGCCGGTGACTGCCTGCATTTCATGCCCGATGATGAAATCGATTTGTACCAGGCACTGGAAGAGCGTCGTTTCGAAGCCGAACAGAACGACGAACCTTTCGACTGGAATCAGGAAAAACAGCTGCTGGCAATGTCGAACGACGAGCCGAAGCACTGATCACCGACTGGAATGCAAAAGGCCCGCATGGTTATTCATGCGGGCCTTTTTTATGGCATTGCCAAAAAATGTGAGGTCTGGCCGGGCCCTTCGCGAGAAGGCTCGCACCTTGGTTTTGTGTCACTGCTACTGACCTGTCTAGACAACTCCATCCGTCGAAACAAATGGATATAAAAGTCTGTTTGTCATTTCTCCTGCTGTATCCTGCCCAAGCTTTTTTAAAAGCGCGGATCTACCAGATCTATCAACAGACTTTGCGAGGAGCGCGAACCATGCACGAGATCCCTAATCTCCCCTTCCCAAGCCTGCACGAAACTGAGCAGACAACCACGCAACAAGCCGGTGCCCAACAGCCCGAGCCGAAAGAAGCCACTGAACGCCGCCAGGCCGACAGCGAAGACTGAAACACCTGCAATGCCAGACCGTGTGGAAAGCGCTAACATGCGCTTTCCACACCGCCTGAACCCTTGAGCTGCCTACCATGACCGACGACTTCACAGAGACCCAGGCCAGCGTCCTGATCGGCACCGCCGAGAAGATGATCGAGATCTGGAATCGCCTCTCCCCCGAGAAACAAGCCGCGTTGCTCGCCCGTTTCGGCACCGAAGAAAACGCCCTGGCCGCCCTGGTCACGACGCAACTGGTCGCCCCCGAAAAACCCTGATTAACCCCCCGCACGGCAAATAGTTTTACTTTTCCACGCCCCACGGACGCTCGCGCCGCTATCATAAGCTGCCTATCTATCCTGCTTTCCCGTGGACCTTTACCCATGTCTGAAAACCAGCGCCCCCTGGCGGTCACGCTGCAAGTCGTTTCCATCGTTCTCTTTACCTTCATCGGCTACCTGAACATCGGCATTCCCCTCGCCGTATTGCCCGGCTACGTCCACAGCGATCTCGGCTTCGGCGCAGTAATCGCGGGGCTGGTGATCAGCGTGCAATACCTGGCCACCCTGCTCAGCCGCCCTTATGCCGGGAAAATCATCGACAATAAGGGCAGCAAACTCGCGGTGATGTACGGTCTCGCCGGTTGCGGTTTGAGCGGCGTGTTCATGCTGATTTCAGCCTGGACCCAAAGCCTGCCGATGCTGAGCCTGATCAGCCTGCTGATCGGCCGCCTGGTGCTCGGCAGCGCGGAAAGCCTGGTGGGCTCCGGCTCGATTGGTTGGGGCATCGGCCGGGTCGGCGCGGCGAACACCGCCAAAGTCATCTCCTGGAACGGCATAGCGAGTTACGGCGCACTGGCAGTCGGCGCGCCGTTGGGTGTGTTGCTGGTCAGTCAACTGGGCTTGTGGAGCATGGGCGTGAGCATCGTGCTGCTGGCCGTCCTTGGCCTGGCACTGGCCTGGCCAAAAACCGCCGCGCCGATTGTGGTCGGTGAACGGCTGCCGTTCATGCATGTGCTGGGACGGGTGCTGCCCCATGGTTCCGGCCTGGCCCTGGGCTCGATCGGATTCGGCACCATCGCCACCTTCATCACGCTGTATTACGCCACACAGCACTGGGACAACGCGGTGCTGTGCCTGAGCCTGTTCGGCGCCAGTTTCATCGGCGCGCGATTGCTGTTCGGCAACCTGATCAACCGCCTCGGCGGCTTTCGCGTGGCGATTGCCTGCCTGTCGGTGGAAACCCTGGGGCTGCTGCTGCTGTGGCTGGCGCCGGATGCACATTGGGCACTGGCCGGTGCGGCATTGAGCGGTTTCGGCTTCTCGCTGGTGTTCCCGGCGCTGGGCGTGGAAGCGGTCAACCTGGTGCCGGCCTCCAGTCGCGGTGCTGCGGTCGGGGCTTACTCGCTGTTCATCGATTTGTCGCTGGGGATTACCGGGCCGCTGGCCGGTGCGATTGCTGCAGGGTTTGGCTTTGCCTCGATCTTCCTGTTCGCCGCGATTGCTGCATTGAGCGGTTTGGCGCTGAGCGTTTATTTGTACCGGCAGGCGCCGAAGCACTTGAGTGAAAAGTACCGCGAAGGGCGCGACGCTCGCTAGAAATCGATCTTGCCGCGCCCGGCCTTGATGCTGCCGCGCTTGGTCTTGGATTCCAACCGACGTTTCTTCGAACCGAGGGTCGGCTTGGTCGGGCGGCGTTTCTTCTCGACTTTGGTGGCGCTGAGGATCAACTCGACCAGCCGCTCCAGCGCATCGGCGCGATTGGCTTCCTGCGTGCGGTATTGCTGGGCCTTGATAATCAACACGCCATCGCTGGTGATGCGACTGTCACGCAGCGCCAGCAGCCGTTCCTTGTAGAACTCGGGCAAGGACGAGGCCGGAATGTCGAAGCGCAGGTGCATGGCGCTGGAGACCTTATTGACGTTCTGCCCACCGGCGCCTTGCGCGCGGATGGCGGTCAACTCGATCTCGGCATCCGGCAGATGCACATTGTTGGAAATCACCAGCATGGAAAAGCGTCCGTATTCAGAACGCGCAGGATACCGCGAATGAACTGAAAGCATGCGGTCCCTGTAGGAGCGAGGCTTGCCCGCGATAGCAGTGTTGTCAGTCGACATCTTTGTTGCCTGACACGACCCCATCGCGAGCAGGCTCACTCCTACAGGGGGTTGTGTGAGGCCTGAAAACAACAAACCCGGCACATTGGCCGGGTTTGTTGTTTCTGCGAGCTGCGCTTACTTCGCGTTTGCAGCCTGCAACGCATGCTGAGCGCTGCGCTTGTTCTTGATGCCGTAGCACACCCACATGAACGCGACCCAAACCGGAATCGCATACACCGAGATCTGGATGCCCGGGATCAACAGCATTACGCCGAGAATGAACACCACGAACGCCAGGCAGACGTAGTTCCCGTATGGGTACCACAGGGCCTTGAATAGCGGCGTCTGCTTGGTCTTGTCCATGTGCTGGCGGAACTTGAAATGCGAGAAGCTGATCATCGCCCAGTTGATCACCAGGGTGGCAACCACCAGCGACATCAGCAGTTCCAGCGCGTTTTGCGGGATCAGGTAGTTCAGCAACACCGCAATCAACGTCACCGCCGCCGAAGCGAGGATCGAACGCACCGGCACGCCGCGCTTGTCGATTTTCGCCAAGGCTTTCGGCGCATCGCCCTGCTCGGCCATGCCCAGCAGCATCCGGCTGTTGCAGTAAGTGCCGCTGTTGTACACCGACAGCGCCGCCGTCAGGACCACGAAGTTGAGGATGTGTGCGGCGGTGTCGCTGCCAAGCATTGAGAACACTTGCACGAACGGGCTGCCGCTGTAGGAATCACCCGACGCGTTCAGGGTCGCCAACAGGCTGTCCCATGGCGTCAGCGACAGCAGGATGACCAGCGCACCGATGTAGAAAATCAGGATCCGGTAGATCACCTGGTTGATGGCTTTCGGGATCACGGTTTTCGGCTTGTCGGCTTCTGCTGCGGTGAAACCGAGCATTTCCAGGCCGCCGAAGGAGAACATGATGATCGCCATGGCCATCACCAGGCCGCTAACCCCGTTCGGGAAGAAACCGCCGTGGGCCCACAGATTGGTCACCGAGGCTTGCGGGCCGCCGTGGCCGCTGACCAGCAGGTAGCTGCCGAGCGCGATCATGCCGACAATCGCCACGACTTTGATGATCGCGAACCAGAACTCGGCCTCTCCAAAGACTTTGACGTTGGCCAGGTTGATCAGGTTGATCAGGACGAAGAAGCCGGCGGCCGAGACCCAGGTCGGAATGTGTGGCGCCCAGTAGTGGATGTATTTGCCGACCGCAGTCAGCTCCGACATGCCCACCAGGATGTACAGGATCCAGCAGTTCCAGCCCGACAGGAAGCCGGCGAACCCGCCCCAGTATTTATGGGCGAAGTGGCTGAAGGAACCCGCCACAGGCTCTTCGACAATCATTTCGCCGAGCTGGCGCATGATCATGAAGGCAATGAAGCCGCAGATGGCGTAGCCGAGGATCATCGACGGGCCGGCAGATTTCAGTACACCGGCCGAGCCCAGGAACAGCCCGGTACCGATCGCGCCACCGAGGGCGATCAGTTGAATATGGCGATTTTTCAGGCCGCGTTTCAGTTCGCCTGAATGCGAGTTTTGTCCACTCATGAAAAGGGTCTCACGCAAGGTTTGATGATGTTCGTTAGACGTTGCTGCTCGGTTGCGATTTCAAGCAGCGCCGATCAAACCCCAGCGAAGGCAAAAGGAGTTCAGCGTTTTTACAACGGTCATGCGTCACCTGTTTGTTTTTATCTGTGACGAAATCGAACCCGACACGCTTGTGGCGCGGCGGAGTGAACAAGGCGGATAGCCTTGAGGTTTGCGCAGATGCGCAGGAGGTCACAGTTAAAACGCGGCGCATTGTACACCTGTAACCCCCTGCTGCCAGACACCGCTGGATCAGCGCGTCGTTTGCCGGGATTGCCTGTGTCCGCCCCGAGGGTTTCGGGCGGCTGCAAAAACTGGGTCAGACCTTTGCGGGTCTTCGACGGGGACGACGAACAAATCGCCCTCGGGGGAGAAGTGGAGATGAGTCACGGCGTTCATTGCGCCTCCTTCTTGTTATGCACCTGCACGACAGGCATGGAGCGCATCTCACCCTGCCAGCGCCGTTGAAACAAGCGAGCCAGAGCCTTACAGGGTGGTTGAACGACGTGTTTGCGGAAGGATTTCCTTACACACCTTCCGTGGACGTCAATCCAAGGGCTCAGAGGCGATAATCCGTCAGCTTTTCTTTACAAGCCGTAACGCAGACTTTCCAAATCAGATCAATCCGTAGGACGACTGCAAATTGACGTTAGGAAGCTTCCTAAGGAAAAGGTCGAGTTAGTTTTTTGTTTTTAATCGATAAACAGGCCCTCATAAAACAGAATAAAAAGTTCAAACAAATCTAATTTGATTATTTTTTTGCAATTTAAAAAGCTCTGGACTAGGTTTTCAGCGACTTGCCGAGACGCATCGACCGGCAAGTTGGCACGTTATTCAATGACTGAAAAACGCGCCGCTGCACTTACCGAAAAAGTCATCTAGGAGATTCACAATGCAAGCACTTGAAAAAGACTTGGAAACTGAACTGCAACTGGACGATTGGTTTGAAGCACCGACCCATGAAGCCGCCGTTGAAATGATGCAAGCCGATGCGGTTGTTCCGTTCGGCACGGCGATGTGGCCTCTGTAAGGCCCACCCGGCAGGCACGATCCGGCCGGTTGTGCCTGCCACTTTTTCTCGGTTTGTCAGGGAGGACTACATGGATAAGCAACGCGCCATATCGCATTTCCTTTACTACCTCGAACACCACCCTGCCGTTGCCGGCATCAACCCGGCAAAGGTCTTGCTCGGCCACACCGCTGATTACGAGGCACTGACCGGCGCCATCGCCGAACAGGCCAGTGACAGCCAGCCCTTCCGCTTCAGCACCATGCGCCTGGACATTGAGCCGACAGAAAAGCTGGCCCAGGCGATTGCCGAAAGCGATCTGTACATTTTCTTCTACGACTCTTCCACCCTGCCCAATCCTCGCCCCGACGGCCCGGAGTTTGTCCGTGCGCTGCAAGGTGTAATGGCCGAGAACTGGAAGAAGTCGCTGCTGTTCAAGGATTACGGCGATTACTTCTACGACACTTTCAGCGTCACTCCGCAGCGCATAGCGGGTTTGAATAGCCACTTGATCCAGCGCATGTCTCACGCGACAACGTTGAGTTTCAAAGATGATCACGGCTCGTGGTTTGAAACACCGCTGAACAGCATCAAGAAGTGGACCGACATCAACGGCATCGGCAACTTTGATTTGGCCCCCGGTGAAATTGCCACGCACAGCGAAGCGATCAACGGCCGGGTGAAGTTCATGGGGACCTTCCTCAGCACCATTCCGTTTGCCCGCAAGTACGGGGTGCTGGATTCGCCGCTGGAGTTGTGGATCGAGAACTCGACCATCCACAAGATCGCCACGGAAGTGCCGGGACTGGAACATGATTTCAACAAGTACCTGGAGGCCAATCCGTCGAACCGGCGCATTGAGGAATTGGGAATCGGCACCAATGAAGGCGTGAAGGCGCTGTATGCCCGAAATGCCGGGTTCGAGGAGCGCCATTGCGGGCTGCATCTGGGGTTGGGTGGTGGGGCCAAGGGCAGCCATCATCTGGACCTGATCTTCTCCAGCGGCGTGTTGGCGCTGGATGATGAGCCGGTGTTTGATGGGCGGTTTGTTTTCTAAGCAACATGAACCCTGTGGCGAGGGAGCTTGCTCCCGTTCGACTGCGCAGCAGTCGCAAAACCTGCCGCCACGATTTGCCTGACACACCGGGTAGAGGGTTTGGGGCCGCTTCGCGACCCAACGGGAGCAAGCTCCCTCACCACAGGTTTATCTGCATTCTGAAGACCGGCTTTTGCCAGACCAAAAAAAAACGCCAACCCGAGGGTTGGCGTTTTTTATTCGGTGCTTACCGATTACTCAGGCTTGCGACGACCAAAGCCCGGACGCTGGCCCGAACCGGCTGGCGCACCACGGCGTTTGCCTGATGGCGCATCCTTGTCGACCAGAACGATGCCTGGGCGCTTCTTCGCCGGTGCCTTGGCCGGGCGCTTGGTGTCGGAAGGACGGTCTGCCACTGGCGTACCGCGACCCGACTCACCACGAGACTCGCCACGACCGGCTGGAGCACCGCGATCACTGCGACCACCACTTGGAGCACCACGGCCTTCGCCACGTTCAGTGCGACCGTTGGCCGGACGCGGCGTGCGTGGACCGCGCTCGCCATCAGCGCGTGGCGCTGCTGGTTTGCGGGCTGGACGCTCGCCTTCGATTTGCGGTTCACGGGAGTCACGCGGCGTAGCAGCGGTCTGGTTGCCGATGGCTGGACGCAACGAACGCACGCGCTCGGTCTTGCCCATTGGACGCGACGATTTACGCTGCATGCGGTCGAGCTTGTCTTTGCTCTTGGCGTTCATTTGCGGCATGGCCACTGGGGTCAGGCCGACTTCAGCACTCAGAATGTCGACTTCGTACTGGCTCATTTCGCGCCAGCGGCCCATCGGCAGGTCGGAGTTGAGGAACACCGGACCGAAACGCACGCGCTTCAGACGGCTGACCACCAGGCCTTGGGATTCCCACAGACGACGGACTTCGCGGTTGCGACCTTCCATCACCACGCAGTGGTACCAGTGGTTAAAACCTTCGCCACCCGGCGCTTGCTTGATGTCGGTGAACTTGGCCGGGCCGTCTTCGAGGACGACGCCTGCTTTCAGACGCTCTATCATCTCGTCATCGACTTCGCCACGCACACGTACCGCGTATTCACGGTCCATTTCGTAGGAAGGGTGCATCAGGCGGTTGGCCAGCTCACCGTCGGTGGTGAACATCAGCAGGCCAGTGGTGTTGATGTCCAGACGACCGATGTTGATCCAGCGACCTTCTTTCGGGCGCGGCATCTTGTCGAAAACGGTCGGACGGCCTTCCGGATCAAGGCGGGTGCAGATTTCGCCGTCCGGCTTGTTGTACATGATCACGCGGCGTACCGACTCGGCGGCTTCTTCGCGCTTGATCACCTTGCCATCAATGGTGATGGCGTCATGCATGTCGACGCGCTGCCCAAGGGTGGCGTCTTTGCCATTGACCTTGATGCGGCCGTGGCTGATCCAGGCTTCCACGTCACGGCGCGAGCCGACGCCGATACGGGCGAGGACTTTCTGCAGTTTTTCGCCTGCTGGGCCGATTTCCTGGTCGTCTTTCTGGTCGTTGATACTCATCTGGGCACCTCCCGGTGTGGTCTGTTCAGGCGGCCCTGAATTGAGCGTCCTGAAGCGATGTAAAACTGGGTACTTTGACAAAGGGATCGCCAAAGGGTCGCGAATCATACGCTCATGGAAGCGTTCGCGCATCAGAGACTAGCTGATGATTGGAGACTTACTTGCCTTTCCGCCGACCGGCGGCGCCAAGTTTGATCAACCGCAGCGACGCTTCGGCCAGCACCGTGCGCTTGTCGGACTTGTCGAGTTTCTTCCAGGCCCTGATCTCGCGCTTGCTGCGGCCGCAGCCGAGGCAGATGTCATCGGTGAATTTGCAGACGCTGATGCAGGGGTCTTTGGTTGAGCTCATCAAATTCTCCAGGCAACACAGAACCCCTGTAGGAGCGAGCCTGCTCGTGATGAGGGAGTGTCAATCGACATCGTTTTGCCTGACCCACCGCTATCGCGAACAGGCTCACTCCCTCAGGGGGAATCGGCGTCCGGGTCAGTCGTCGAATTCGCGGCGTTCGGCTTCGATGGCTTCGGCCAGAGCCCGGGCTTCGGCCTCTTCGTCGCTCAATTCGGGTTCGGGGTTGTGCTGTTCGAGGGCAGCCACAGCAGCCAGAAGTTTCTCCCGCGCTTCGGCGACACCCAGCACGTCATCTTCCAACTCTTCTTCCGGTTCTTCTTCGACTGTGGCTTCAGGCTCGACTTGAAGTTCAACTTCGATTTCAGGCTCAGGCTGATCCAGCACCTCTTCGGAATCCGTCACCGCACTATCACGCAGGATGTCATCGAAGTCGGTCTTGAGCCCCTCTTCCATGGTGTCCAGTTCCAGCAACAGCGTATGGAAACTGGTCTCCTCCTTGGGTTCTTCCGGTTCGGCACTGGCATCCGCCAGTTCCTGCAAGCCTGCCGGTACCGGCGCGTCGTCAAAATCGAGCACCGGATCAGGCTCCAGCTCTCGCAACTCAGCCAGTGGCGGCAAATCGTCGAGGTTCTTCAGGTTGAAGTGGTCGAGAAACGCCTTGGTGGTGGCGAACATCGCCGGTTTGCCAGGCACGTCGCGGTATCCGACTATACGAATCCACTCGCGTTCCAGCAGGGTCTTGACGATGTGACTGTTGACCGCCACGCCCCGCACGTCTTCGATCTCGCCCCGGGTGATCGGCTGGCGATAGGCGATCAAGGCGATGGTTTCGAGCATGGCGCGGGAATAACGCTGCGGGCGTTCTTCCCACAAACGGCCTACCCACGGCGAGAATTTTTCGCGGATCTGCAGGCGATACCCGGAGGCCACTTCCTTCAGCTCGAAGGCGCGGCCGTCGCAGGACTTGGCCAGAATCGTCAGGGCTTTCTTGAAGACTGGCGGCTCAGGGCGCTCGCCCTCTTCGAAGAGTTCGAACAGGCGTTCAAGCGATTGCGGTTTTCCCGAGGCCAACAGAAAGGCTTCAAGCAATGGCGCCAGCTCGCGGGGTTCAGTCAGGTTCATGATTCAACTCGTTATTCGGCTCGGGCTCGCACGTGGATCGCCGCGAACGGCTCATTCTGCACCAGCTCGACCAAAGATTCCTTGACCAGTTCGAGGATCGCCATAAAGGTCACCACCACCCCCAGGCGTCCTTCTTCAGCGGTGAACAGCTCGACAAAGGGCACGAAACCGCCGCCCTTGAGCCGGTCCAGCACATCGCTCATGCGTTCGCGGGTGGACAATGCCTCGCGACTGACCTGGTGACTTTCGAACATGTCGCCACGGCGCAGGACTTCGGCCATGGACAGCAGCAGCTCTGACAAACGCACGTCCGGCAACAGCTTGCGCGCCCGCGCTTCCGGGGCATCCAGTTTGGGCACCACCACGTCACGCCCGACGCGAGTAAGGCCATCGATGCCTTCGGCCGCCGCCTTGAAGCGTTCGTATTCCTGCAAGCGACGGATCAGTTCGGCGCGCGGGTCATCTTCTTCGTCTTCGATGGTTTCGGCCCGCGGCAACAGCATCCGCGACTTGATCTCGGCCAGCATCGCGGCCATCACCAGGTACTCGGCGGCCAGTTCCAGGCGCACCGACTGCATCAGCTCGACATAGCCCATGTACTGGCGAGTGATTTCCGCCACGGGAATGTCGAGGATGTTGATGTTCTGCTTGCGGATCAGGTACAGCAGCAGGTCGAGGGGCCCCTCGAAGGCTTCGAGAAACACTTCGAGCGCATCCGGCGGGATGTACAGGTCCAGCGGCATTTCCATGACCGCCTGGCCATAGACCATGGCGAAGGGCAGCTCTTGCTGGGCGCCGGCCTGACTGTCGACAACGGGTTCTACTGCAGACATCTACGCCTCGGCCATGAACGGCGTAGGGTCGCCGCAACCGACGCGGATCACTTCCGGCTCGCCGTCGGCGAGGTTGATCACGGTGGACGCCTTGATCCCGCCGAAACCGCCATCGATGATCAGGTCGACCTGATGCTCAAGCAATTGGCGCATTTCGTAAGGATCGCTCATCGGATCGGTGTCGCCGGGCATGATCAGGGTCACGCTCATCAAGGGCTCGCCGAGCTCTTCCAGCAGCGCCAGGGCAATCGGATGACTCGGCACCCGCAGGCCGATGGTGCGTTTTTTCGGGTGCAACAACAGCCGCGGGACTTCGCGGGTGGCGTTGAGAATGAAGGTGTAAGGCCCCGGCAGGTGCGCCTTGAGCAAGCGGAAGGTGCCCGTGTCGATCTTGGCGAACACCCCCAGTTGCGACAGGTCGCTGCAAATCAGCGCGAAGTTGTGCTTTTCATCCAGCCCACGCAAACGGCGCACGCGATCCACGGCATTCTTGTCGCCGATCTGGCAACCAATGGCGTAGGACGAGTCTGTGGGATAAATCACCACCCCGCCGCCGCGGATGATTTCGACAGCCTGTTTGATCAGGCGCGCTTGCGGGTTCTCCGGATGAATCTGGAAAAATTGACTCACATTCTCTACCTGTTCAGACGGCGGCAATAATTGGGTCATGTTTGAATCGACACCACAGTGGTGGCAGATCCTCCGGGAGCGGGCGGTACTCGCCGATCTCGGACCAGCCTCCAGGGCCATGAAAATCACTGCCGGCGCTGACCAGCAGACCGAACTCGCGGGCAAGAATCGCCAGGCTGCCCACTTGCTCGGCGGGCTGATGGCCATTGACCACTTCAATTGCGTGGCCCCCGGCTTGAATATAGTCAGAAATCAGGCGGCGACGCTTGCTGCGAGTGAAATCGTAGTGCCACGGATGCGCCAGGCTGACCCAGGCTTTCGCGGCTCGCAGCGTTTCGACCGTGTCTTCCAGGGTCGGCCAATGCTGCTTGACGTCGCCCAGCTTGCCAGCGCCCAGCCACTTACGGAACGCTTCAGCGCGATCCTTGACGAAACCTTCACGCACCATCCAGTCGGCGAAATGCGGACGGGCCGGCGCATTGCCGCTGTCGCCCAGTTCCTGCTGGATCGCCCGGGCACCTTCCAGCGCGCCGGGCATGCCTTTCAATGCCAGCTTGCGGCTTATTTCTTCGGACCTTAGCCAGCGGCCATCGTGCAATTTGGCGATCGCCTCGACCAACGGTTCGGCATTGACATCAAATCCGTAGCCGAGCACATGAATGGTCGCGCCGCCCCAGGTGCAGGACAATTCGACGCCGTTGACCAGTTGCATCCCCAGCGAGGTCGCCGCACTGCGGGCCTCATCGAGGCCCTCGAGGGTGTCGTGATCGGTCAAGGCCAGGACTCGCACGCCTTTCTCGAACGCACGCGCCACCAGGACAGCAGGCGCGAGAGCGCCATCGGAGGCAGTGCTATGGCAGTGCAAATCAACATTCACGGGGATGTGTTACCTCAAATCAGCTGGCGCTATCGCGCGCCCATATGTTTGTTATTATGCCGCCACATCCTGCTTCTGGCTGCCACTGTGAAACAATTCATCGATTTCATCCCGCTCCTGCTGTTTTTCATCGTTTTCAAAATTGATCCACGGGTCGTCGACATCGGCGGATATCAACTGACTGTAGGCGGTATTTACAGCGCCACCGCGATGCTGATCATCAGCTCCCTGGTGGTTTACGGTGCGCTGTTCATCAAGCAGCGCAAGCTGGAAAAGAGCCAATGGCTGACCCTCATCGCCTGCCTGGTCTTCGGTAGCCTGACCCTGGCGTTCCACAGCGAAACCTTCCTGAAGTGGAAAGCGCCGGTGGTCAACTGGCTGTTCGCCCTGGCGTTCATTGGCAGCCACTTCATCGGCGAGCAACTGCTGATCAAGCGCATCATGGGCCATGCACTGACCCTGCCGGACCAGGTCTGGACGCGACTGAACATCGCCTGGATCGGCTTTTTCCTGTTTTGCGGTGCTGCCAACCTGTTCGTCGCGTTCACGTTCCAGAGCTACTGGGTCGACTTCAAAGTCTTCGGCAGCCTGGGCATGACGTTGCTGTTCCTGGTCGCCCAGGGCATTTACCTGTCCCGCCACCTGCACGACGCCGATACCACCACGCCAAAAACCGAGGACTGACATGCTTTACGCAATCATTGCCACAGACGTCGCCAACTCCCTGGAAGCCCGCCTGGCCGCTCGGCCTGCCCACCTTGAGCGCCTGCAAGTGCTCAAGGGCGAAGGTCGTATCGTATTGGCCGGCCCGCACCCGGCGGTCGACAGCAATGATCCGGGCGCGGCGGGTTTCACCGGCAGCCTGATCGTCGCCGAGTTCGATTCCCTGAGCGCCGCCCAGGCCTGGGCAGATGCGGATCCGTACATCGCTGCGGGCGTCTACGCCAACGTTTCGGTCAAGCCGTTCAAGCAAGTCCTGCCGTAAATCGCGCCCGCGCGATGAACCTTGCCGGTTCATCGCGCGCTCAACGCTCATTATTCTCGTTCGCCGGCCGACAACCTGCCCAATACTCGTATTGGAATCAGGAGTTGCGATGCGCAAAGGTCCGTTGTGTCTGATGTTGGTGACGTTGTCGATGGTAGCGCCGGCCCATGGTGAAGAAAGCGCCGAGGGCGGCAGTACGACGCCGCTGTCGCTGAGCGCCGGCAGCCAGATCACCGAGTTGCAGCAGCGCTTGAAGGTAAGCGAGCAGCAACGGGAAGAACTGAGCAAACAACTGCAAAATACCGACAGTGAACGCGAAAGCGCTCAGCTGGGCCGGTTGCGCCAAGAGAACCAGCGCCTCAAGCTGCAACTCAAGGAAGCCCAGGCGAGCAATCCGCTGCCACGTCTGCTGACTGATCAGCAGCAATGGTTCGTAATCGGTGGTGGAGTTGCGCTATTGGCCCTGCTCTGCGGTATCTTCGCCAGTGGTGCCACCAGAAAACGTCGGCAATGGCTAAATTGAGTGAGTAATGAGCGAGCTGTTATTAATTGATGATGACCAGGAGCTGTGCGAGCTCCTGAGCAGTTGGCTGAGCCAGGAAGGCTTTCAGGTCCGTGCCTGCCACGACGGCCAGAGTGCTCGCCGTGCGCTGGCCGAAACCTCCCCCGCCGCCGTGGTGCTGGACGTGATGCTGCCGGACGGCAGCGGTCTGGAATTGCTCAAGCAATTGCGCAGCGACCATCCGGACCTGCCGGTGCTGATGCTGTCTGCGCGTGGCGAACCACTGGATCGCATCCTCGGCCTGGAACTCGGCGCCGACGATTACCTGGCCAAGCCGTGCGACCCGCGGGAACTGACAGCCCGTCTGCGCGCCGTACTGCGCCGCAGTCATCCGACGGCGGTGTCCAGCCAGCTCGAACTGGGCGACCTGTGCTTCAGCCCGGTGCGTGGCGTGGTCAGCATCGACGAACAGGAATTTACCCTCACCGTCTCCGAAAGCCGTCTGCTCGAAGCCCTGCTCAAGCAACCCGGCGAGCCGCTGGACAAACAGGACCTGGCGCAAATCGCCCTCGGCCGCAAGCTGACCCTGTACGACCGCAGCCTGGACATGCACGTCAGCAACCTGCGCAAAAAAATCGGCCCACACCCCGACGGCCGCCCACGCATCGTTGCCCTGCGTAGCCGCGGTTACTACTACAGCCTCTGAACACCTGGAAGAACCGGATGGGAGCAAACCTGTGGCGAGGGAGCTTGCTCCCGCTGGACTGCGCAGCAGGCCTTCTTTTGGGGCCGCTTCGCAGCCCGACGGGAGCAAGCTCCCTCGCCACAGGTCACTGCCAGCAAAGTTTGTAAGGACGCCACGAAATCGTCTTTACCCAAGCTTTACGCTCCGCTGACCGCCGCTGACCTTGATCTGCGTATTCTGAACTCATCCGGAACGTACCGGGAACGAGACAAGGAGATTCACCATGCGCAAGACTCTTATCGCTCTGATGTTCGCTGCCGCCCTGCCGACCGTTGCCATGGCCATGCCTGAAGGTTCCGGCCCGATGGATGGCCCGATGGACGGCCCGCGCCACGGCGGTCAGATGCACGGCATGCACGGTAAAGGCCCGTACAGCCAGCTGGACCTGAGCCGCGAACAGCGTGAGCAGATCCGCAAAATCATGGGCGAGCAGATGCACGAGCGTAAGCAAGTGGTCGAGAAGTACCTGGAGAAACTCTCGCCGGCCGACCAGAAAGCCATGAAAGATGAAATGGCCGCCAACCACAAAAAAGCCGAAGCCGATGTCCGTGGCCTGCTGAAACCGGATCAACAGAAGAAATTCGACGAGATCCAGAAGAAGAAGGCTGAGCGCCGCGCCGAATGGGCCGAATTCAAGGCGTGGAAAGCGCAACAACCGCAAAAAGCGCAATAATGCACTGACCCCGGACCCGACGGCTAACCCCGTCGGGTCTTTTGCCATTGTAGGACCTGGCGGTGCGGGCAAGTTGGATCGCCGTACCGCTCGCCCCTACAGGTCGGCCCGCTCCCACATGGGATTTGTGATCGTTTGAGGATTTTCTGTGCGCTCATTGTTCTGGCGTATCCTGGCCAGCTTCTGGCTGGCCATCACTCTGGTTGCAGGGCTTTCCATTCTGTTGGGGCACATGCTCAACCAGGACGCGTGGATTCTCAGCCGCCACCCGGGCCTCAACACCCTGGCCGAACAGTGGACGCAAACCTACGAAGCCCAAGGTGAGGAAGCGGCCCAGGACATTCTGGAACAGCGCAAGCGCCAGTATCACATTGACGTTCAGGTGCTCAACGAGAGCGGCGACCCGGTGGTGCGCGGTACCTTTCCCCGGCGTGCGGCGGCTTTCGAAGCACGGCAGAACAACGACGATCGCCGCCTGCCGTGGCGACGTCTGACCGACGAATACACCAGCGCCAAGACCGGCGACACCTACCTGCTTATCTACCGCATCCCGCACCCGGAACTGGACGCCTGGCACCGCGAAAGCCTGCTCTGGCCGCTAAGTGCGCTGGGCATTGCGCTGGTGGTGCTGACCCTCTTCAGCCTGTTCGTGACCTTGTCCATCACTCGCCCGCTGAACCGCTTGCGCGGCGCGGTGCATGACCTTGGGCAAACCACCTATCAGCAGAACAGCCTGGTGAAACTGGCCAACCGGCGCGACGAATTTGGTGTATTGGCCAACGACTTCAACCGCATGGGTGCGCGCCTGCAAAGTCTGATCGGCAGCCAGCGACAGTTACTGCGCGACGTATCCCATGAACTGCGTTCACCGCTGGCGCGACTGCGCATTGCCTTGGCACTGGCCGAACGGGCCACCCCCGAAGAACGGGAGAAGCTCGCGCCACGCTTGACCCGTGAGTGCGATCGACTAGAAGCCCTGATCAGTGAAATCCTGGTACTGGCACGGGTCGATGCCGACAACGCCAGCGCTGAAGAAGTGGACCTGAATGCGCTGCTCAATACGCTGCAAAAAGATGCGCAACTGGCTTCACCGGAGCAGACCGTTCACCTCGACGCCGAACCGCAGCTGAACCTCAAAGGCTGGCCGACGATGATCGAGCGTGCCGTCGATAACCTGCTGCGCAATGCCCAGCGCTTCAATCCCGCAGGGCAGCCGATTGAAATGCAGGCGGTGCGCCAAGGCGAGCGGATTGTGGTCAGCGTCAGGGACCATGGGCCCGGTGTCGATGCCGAGCATTTGAACCTGCTGGGTGAGCCGTTCTATCGGGCTCCGGGGCAGACGGCGGCCGGACATGGCTTGGGATTGGCGATTGCGCGACGCGCGGCAGAACGGCATGGCGGGAGCCTGGTGCTGGCCAATCACCCGCAAGGCGGGTTCATCGCCAGCCTGGAATTACCGTTGGTGCCCGGTGCAGTCGTCCAGCCTTGAAAGCTTCGCGGGCAAGCCTCGCTCCTACAGGTCCTATGCCGAACACACTATCGAGGCACTGATCGTTCACACGCAGAGCGTAGGAACGATCCTTACTGACCGGGCCAGGCGCTGACGAACTCGGCCAGGTCAACCTTCTCGGCCACGCGCGGTTCTTTCTGCGGTGTGCCCAGGTACAGGAAGGCGATCACCTGTTCTCCTTCCGCCAACCCCAGCCCCTTGGCCACATGCGCCGAATAGGCCAGATCCCCTGTGCGCCACACCGCGCCAATGCCTTGCGCGTAAGCGGCCAGCAGAATCCCGTGAGCGGCACATCCTGCCGCCAGCAATTGCTCGGATTTCGGGTATTTGACGTGGTCCTGCAACCGCGCGATCACCACAACCACCAGCGGTGCGCGCAACGGACCGTTACGTGCCTTGTCCAGCGCCGCCTCGGACACTTCGCTGTCTTGCAGCTTCGCCGCTTCGGCCAGCAACTCGCCCATTTGCTCGCGCGCCGCACCTTCGACTGTCAGGAAGCGCCAAGGCTGCAGGTGGCCGTGGTCCGGCGCACGCATCGCGGCAGAAAACAGCACTTCGCGCTGTTCTGCGGTGGGTGCCGGTTCGAGCAGTCGTGGAACGGAAACACGGTTGAGCAAAGCGTCGAGAGCCTGCATCGGCCACCTCCTGAAAAATATGTGCGGCTATTCTAGCGGTATCTGGCGCGGGGATGCCGGTTTACATGCCCTGCCTCGCAGGTAGAATAGCGGCCTTCCCTTCTTCAGCCCGAGCGGACTTCATGGCGTTGCCGACCTTACGGATTATTGGTTTCATCATCGGCATCTTCCTGATCACGCTGGCCATCGCCATGGTCGTGCCCATGGCCACCCTGGTGATTTTCGAGCGCACGAGCGATCTGCCGTCGTTCCTCTGGGCGAGCATGATTACCTTCGTCGCGGGTTTGGCCCTGGTCATCCCCGGCCGGCCCGAACACATACACTTGCGCCCGCGAGACATGTACTTGCTGACCGTCAGCAGCTGGCTGGTGGTCTGCGTCTTTGCCGCGCTGCCGTTCTTGCTGACCCAGCACATCAGCTACACCGACTCGTTCTTCGAAAGCATGTCCGGCATCACGGCCACCGGCTCAACCGTACTCAACCACCTCGACGACATGTCCCCCGGCATCCTGATGTGGCGCTCGTTGTTGCACTGGATCGGCGGGATCGGCTTTATCGGCATGGCAGTGGCCATTCTGCCGCTGCTGCGCATCGGTGGCATGCGGCTGTTCCAGACCGAGTCGTCGGACCGTTCCGAAAAGGTCATGCCCCGTTCGCACATGGTGGCGCGTTTGATCGTCGCGGCTTATGTGGGCATCACTATTCTCGGCAGCCTGGCGTTCTGGTGGGCCGGAATGAGCCCGTTCGATGCGATCAACCACGCGATGTCAGCGATTTCCACCGGAGGTTTCTCAACGTCCGACCAGTCCCTGGCCAAGTGGACACAACCGGCGGTGCACTGGGTGGCGATTGTCATCATGATTCTCGGCAGCCTGCCATTCACCCTGTACGTGGCGACCTTGCGCGGTAACCGTCGAGCGTTGATCAAGGATCAGCAGGTGCAAGGCTTGCTCGGCATGTTGCTGGTGACCTGGCTGGTGCTCGGCACCTGGTACTGGTGGACCACCCAGCTGCATTGGCTTGAAGCGTTGCGACATGTAGCGCTGAACGTGACTTCGATCGTCACCACGACAGGATTTGCACTGGGGGACTACAGCCTCTGGGGCAACTTCTCGCTGATGCTGTTCTTCTATCTGGGGTTTGTCGGCGGTTGCTCAGGCTCGACGGCTGGCGGGATCAAGATTTTCCGTTTCCAGGTCGCCTACATCCTGCTCAAGGCCAACCTTAACCAATTGATTCATCCGCGCGCGGTGATCAAGCAGAAGTACAACGGCCATCGTCTCGACGAAGAGATCGTGCGTTCGATCCTGACCTTCTCGTTCTTCTTCGCCATCACCATCTGCGTGATTGCCTTGCTGCTGTCGCTGCTCGGCGTCGACTGGATGACCGCCCTGACCGGCGCCGCCAGCACCGTGTCCGGTGTCGGTCCTGGCCTGGGCGAGACCATTGGCCCGGCGGGCAACTTCGCCACCTTGCCGGACGCTGCCAAGTGGATTCTCTCGTTCGGCATGCTGCTGGGCCGACTGGAGATCATTACGGTGTTTGTTCTGTGTATTCCTGCGTTCTGGCGGCACTGACCAGCGCCGGCGTTTCCATCAGCCGCGCCCGGTATTCGCCGGGCGTGGCGTCGAACCAGCGTCGAAAGGCGCGGAAGAAGTTGCTCGGATCGGCAAACCCCAACAGGTAGGCAATTTCCAGCAGGGTCATGGTGGGTTGCGCCAGGTACTGCTCGGCCAGTTCACGTCGCGTGTCGTCGAGCAAGGTTTGAAAACTCGTGCCTTCTTCCTGCAAACGGCGTTGCAAGGTGCGTTGCGACAGGTGCAGCGTCTGCGCCACCGTATCGCGCTTGGGTTCGCCCTGGGGCAGCAAACGGCACAGCACCTGGCGCGCCTTGTGGGTCACGCGGCTCTCGGAAAACCGCGCCAGGTACTCGCCGGCAAACCGGTCGTGCAACAGCGCCATCGCCTCGTTGGCCGTCGGCAGCGGCGCCTCCATGTCGGCGCGTTCGAAGATCAAGGCGTCATAGGGCGCGTTGAACACCAACGGCGCATGGAACGCTTGTTTATAGGGTTCGAGATCGACAGGCTGATCGCCCTGAATCAACACCTTGCGCGGTTGCAACGTGCGCCCGGTCAACCAGCCACACAGCGCCAGCGCGCAGGCCAGCGACGCTTCGGCGCTCTGTCGGGTCGGCGGCAAGTGATCGCCATGCACCGTCAGAATCAGCGCATAACCTTCATCCAGCAGTCGGAAGCTCAGGTCGGCACTTTCGGCGATGATCCGCTGATAACGCACCAGCCGCTGAAAGCCTTCGGCCAGGGTCTGACTGGACATCAGTGCGTAGCCAGCCACATGGAAGGACGCCGGTCGCACCACCTTGCCCATGTTCAGGCCAATCGCCGGGTTGCCGGACAGCTCGACCGCGCGCTGCCACAGGCGTGTCATGGAGTCTTGCGGGAAGCGCGCATCCGGATCATCCAGAGACGCGTAGTCGAGCCCCAGCTGCTTGAACAGAACCCGGCAATCCAGGCCGTCCATCTCCAGTGCTTTGACAATCCCCATCGCCCAGCTTGCAGAAGTCGTTCGTTCGCTCATGGCGTTTTCTTACTGTTTTGTGAGCCGTCTACCGCGGCAAGTTTTCGAAGGATACTAAAGTGGCGCCCATTGTCACTGGCTGATGCCAATGATCACTCTAGACTCAAATAAGCTACCCGCAGAACAACTTGCAATCAGAACAACAACCACAGAGATCGCAGTCGTGGAAAACGTCAAACGTTTCAACAGTTTCGCTGAGTTTTACCCGTACTACCTCAGTGAACACAGCAACAGCACCTGTCGACGATTGCATTTTATCGGCACCAGCCTGGTCATCTTCATTCTGGCGCTGACCATCGGCAAAGGTGCCTGGTTGATGTTGCTCGCCTTGCCGCTGGCGGGTTACAGCTTCGCCTGGGTCGGGCATTTCTTTTTCGAGAAGAACCGTCCCGCCACGTTTCAGCATCCTCTTTATAGCCTGCTCGGCGACTTTGTCATGTACCGCGACATGATTCTGGGTCGCGTGCCCTTCTAGGCTCCACTGGCCATCAAAGCGTCCTGCGCAGCCAGTGCGATGTTGGATCCAAGTCCTACACTCAAGACATCCCTTTCGATTAGAACAAGAGGATAGCTGATGAACGCCAATGCACGATTCACCCACATGCAGGATGGCACGCAGGAAGACTGGGCGATCATCGCCGCCGACTTCAGTGCCTACGCCAGGCAGTTGCCGTCACGGATTGTGGCGCACCTGAAATTGCTGGAGGGTGATTTTGGCGGCTTCCCGGTGGATCGGCTGACCCATTCCCTGCAGACCGCCAGCCGTGCCTGGCGCGATGGCCGGGATGAAGAATACGTGGTCTGCGCGCTGCTTCACGACATCGGCGACACGCTCGGTTCCTACAACCATCCGGACATCGCCGCGGCGATCCTCAAGCCGTTCGTCAGTGCCGAAAACCTGTGGATGGTGGAGAAGCACGGGATATTCCAGGGGTATTACTTCTTCCATCACCTGGGAATGGATCGGCATCTGCGCGAACAATTCAGCGGGCATCCGCAGTATCAGGCGACCATCGAGTTCTGCGCCAAATATGACGCGGCGGCGTTTGATCCGGCTTACGAGACGTTACCGCTGAGCTTCTTTGAGCCAATGATGGAGCGCTTGTTTGCGCAACCGAAGCATTCGATCTACAAGGCGGCGATGGAAGCATATTCGCCAGCCTGACAGATCCGGGGGGACTGCTGCGCGGTCCATCGCGAGCAGGCTCGCTCCCACAGGTGTCAGAGTCCGTTCAGGTCAATACGGTCAAAATTGTGGGCGCGTGCCTGTTCGCGATGGGGCCAGACCAGGCACGCTGACTTTTATGCCGGCTCTGCGATCTTCAAGGCTTTCAATTCGGCCTCCCGCGCCTGGGCATCCGCCAACCGGTACAACTCGATCGACCCGTCCCAATGCTCGATCAACGCCGTGCACGACTCCACCCAATCCCCGCAATTGAGGTAATCCACCCCGCCGACCTTGCGAATCTCGGCATGGTGAATGTGCCCGCACACCACTCCATGCAACTCGCGTTTGACGCACTCGTGGGCGATGGCTTCTTCAAAGTCGCTGATAAAACTGACTGCCGTTTTCACCTTGTGTTTGAGGTAGGCCGACAGCGACCAGTAGCCGTAGCCATAACGCGCGCGCCAGTGATTCAGCCAACGGTTGAGGGTCAGGGTGAATTCGTAGGCCGAGTCGCCGAGAAAGGCCAGCCAGCGGTGATACCGGGTAATCACGTCAAACTGGTCGCCGTGGATCACCAGCAGATGGCGGCCATCGGCGGTCACATGCACCGCTTCGTCCACCAGTTGGATGTTGCCCAGGATCAGCTTCGAATAGCGGCGCAGGAATTCGTCGTGATTGCCGGTGACATAGATCACCTCGGTGCCGCGCTTACTCATGGTCAGCAGGCGGCGAATCACGTTGGTGTGCGCCTGAGGCCAGTACATGCCGCCGCGCAGTTTCCAGCCATCGATGATGTCGCCGACCAGGTAGATCTTGTCCGCGTGGTAGCCCTTGAGAAACTGCGACAGGTGTTCGGCCTGGCAGTCCCGGGTGCCCAGATGCACGTCGGAAATCCACAAGGTCCGCACACGTTGCTTACGGCTGGGTTTGGCGAGCTCGGCGCTGGTCATTGGCAACCCTCAGGACAAGTTTTGGCAAGCTTGCGCGGTTCGGGTTAATGGCCCATGACAGCTGCGAGTCAATCCTGTGACAACGCCCGGCCGGTGTAGACTGGCCGCATCTTGACCGGGAGACCTGCGATGAGACCGATCCTCACGCTGCGCCAATACACCAAGGACCTGATCGTCCACAGCCACGACCACGCACAACTGGTGTTCGGGTTGTCGGGTGCGCTGGACTTCGAGGTCGACGGGCATGGTAGCCAAGTGGTTCAGCAGAGTTTCGTGGTGGTGCCGTCGGGCTTTCATCACGCCTGCGGCAGCAGCAATGGCAGCCGCTGCCTGGTGCTGGATATACCGAGTGACCAATGGGTTTCGCAGTCCCTTGGCGATCACGCCGACGCCAGCCGCCGTTTGCTCGACAACGCTGGGCGCCTGCCGCTGGATGCCGGGCAAAGCCAATTGGTGAGTTGGCTGGCGGGCAGCCAGGTCAGTGACCCGTTGATTGCCCAGCAAGGCGCGGTGCTGTTATTGGCCAGCCTCAATAACGCCAAGCCTGAAATCGTGGGCGGTCGCCGTCTGCCATATGCGGCGTTGAATGCGCATATCGATCAGTACGCGGCGTATCCATTGCAGGTCGCCGACCTGGCGCGCGTTGCCGGGCTGTCCAGTGCCCGATTGCATGCTCGGTTTGTCGCTGAGTGCGGGCAGACGCCGATGGATTACATCCGCAGCCGGCGGCTGCATAGTGCGGTAAGACTGCTGCGCGATTCGCCATTGCCCATCGGCGAGATTGCCAGTCGGGTCGGTTACAGTTCGCAGAGTGCCTTTGCCGCAGCGGTGTTGCGCGAGTTTAGTAAGACTCCGGGCGAACTGCGGCGCGAGGCTGGCGACAAAAGTCGATAGTCTGCCGACAGACTCAACGAGTATGGCGCGGTTCAATGTCCCCCTCTGTTTGTCTTGTTGTTAAGGATCGCAATGACTCCCCGTACCGCCCTTGGCGCCCTGCATATCGGCGCATTGATGTTCGGCCTGACCGGTGTGTTCGGCAAACTCGCTGCTGCCTCGCCCGCGGTCATCGTGTTTGGTCGCGCGGCATTTGCGGTACTCGCCCTGGCGGTGTTCGCGCGGTTTGCCAGCAGGACGCGCTGGTACACACTCGAAGCGCAGGACTGGCGCCGTCTGCTTCTCAGTGGCTTGCTGCTGGCCGGGCATTGGGTGAGTTTTTTCATTGCGGTTAAAGTCGCCGGAGTGGCGATAGCGACCCTGGGTTTCGCCAGCTTCCCGGCGTTTACCGTGATCCTCGAAGGGGTCATATTCCGGGAGCGGATCCGCGCCAATGAAATTCTGTTGGTGGTACTGGTGAGTGTCGGGCTGGTGCTGGTGACGCCGGACTTCGATCTGGCAAGTGGCGCCACCACGGGCCTGCTCTGGGCGATCGGTTCAGGCTTGCTGTTCGCCCTGCTGTCGCTGACCAACCGCGCCAGCTCCGGCAGAATCCCGCCGGTGCAGGCCGCGCTGTGTCAGAACGTGGTGGTCGCGCTGTGCCTTCTGCCGGTGGCGGCGCCGCAGTTGAGCGACGTCCGCGCCATCGACTGGCTGTGGATCGGTTTGCTCGGGGTGTTCTGCACCGGCGTCGCTCACAGTCTGTTCGTCGCCAGCCTGGCGGTGATCAAGGCGCGCACCGCCGCCGTGGTGTTCGCACTGGAACCGGTGTACGGCATCACCGTGGCCTGGTTGTTGTTCGATGAAAACCCGACGTTGCGCATGCTGCTTGGTGGCGCCTTGATCATCGTCGCGATTGTGGTCTCCAGCAGACTGTCCGGTTCAAGCAAAAAGACCGTGGCAGCCGAAGCCCCATCTCACTGAGTGCGGTCGTTGTGGCCGAGGTCGCGGTCCGGGTCGATCTGATCGCGGACCCGCTGCTTTAGCACCTTGGCTTCCGGGAAACCACCGTCGGCCTTGCGCTCCCAGAGCTGCACCTCGTCACAAAAAATATGGAAAACCCCACCAGTGCCGGGCACCAGCGACACTTTGCCCAAGTCGTCGCCGAAGGTGCTCAGCAGCTCCTGGGCCAGCCAGGCCGCACGCAACAGCCATTGGCATTGCGTGCAGTAGGTGATGATGATTTCCGGTTTATGCGTGGTCATGACGGACAAGACTCCTGAGCCAGAGGGCGCCGCTATAGTAGTGGCTCAGCGGATCCCGGCCAACAGGCTCCGGGCGGTTTGCTTGAGCGGCTCATCGCCCTCCTTGAGCAGCTCGTTGAGCAGTTCGATGGCGCTGTCCAGGTCGCCATCATCGATGCAGGTCTGGGCTTGTTCCAGTTTACCGGCATTGGTCGGCTCGACAGGCTCCAAGGTCAGGGAGTCAAGCTCCAAGGACTGACCGGGATCGCTGAACTCGTCGAGAAAATCGTCGCTCAGCGCCTGTGAGTCCGGTTCGGCGACCCACTCAAGCTCTGGCTCATCCAGCGTCGGCTCTTCAGGCATCTCGAATACCTCGGGCAACACGTGCAGATTCGAGGTGAACGCCGGCTCTACGGCCTTGGGTGATTCGCCTGAAGGTTTAGCGTTGTCGAAAGGGCTGATCAGGTCCCAGCTGGAATCCATGGACAGGTCATCCAGATTCAACTGGAACTCGTCGGCAGGTGCCGCTTGCGCGGAAGTGATGACTGCCACGGCTGCCGCTGGTGCCGCATTGCTCAGTTTCGGGTGGCGGGCGCGGATGTCCTCAAGCTTTTTTTCGTCGAGCCCGCCGTCACGCAGGTTTTTTTCCTGTGCGTCATAGGCGGGAACATCCCCCTGTTTGCCGAGGATTTCCAGCAGTTGCACGCCCAGATCCGTGCGCTGCGGTTCCTTGACCAATGCTTCTCGCAACAACCCTGCGGCTTCGGAAAAACGGCCATACGCCAGGTAGATGCCGACCCCTTCGAGCACATCGCCTGTCGGCGCCTCTTCACGATGATCCGGAGCGGGTTTCAGCATGGGCTGTTGCACCGACGGGTGCGCCGCACGCTCAAGCCCCGGCTCCTGTTTCAAGGGTGAAACGGGCAAAACGGGCGAAGGCTCGGGTAACGCCTGAACCTGCTGGCGTTGACGTCGAACAAACAGCCCCAGCAATACCAGCGCGATCAGCGCCAGCAAGCCGATAATCAGCGGCCAATGGCTGGCCTCGGGCTCTTCAACAACGACGGGGGCAGGTGCCACCGCTACCGGAGTCACCGGCGGCGCCTGATTGACCTCCGACAGCCGGGTTTGCAGTTCGCTCACCTGTTTCTTCTGACCGGCGATCTGTTCATCCTGAGCCTGAAGCTTTGCATTCAACTCATCGATGGTTTTTTGCAGCTGCTGGTTTTGCAACACGCTGGCGGCCAGTTGTTCGGCGGCAGGATCGGTGGCAGGTTGCACGACGGCCGGCGCCGGTGCGGACTTCTTCGCCGCCGGTGCCGGCGCAGTGGCCGGTTTGACGCTCGGGAATGGAGAGTTCTGTGGGCTGGCGGCAGGTTCGTCTTCTGCCGGCACGATCCCCGGTGAACCCGGCGGATCGATCAGCACCGTGTACTCGCGCAGCAAGCGCCCATTGGGCTGATTGAGCTGCACCAGGAAATTCAGGAAAGGTTCATTGACCGGTTTGTTGGAGGTCACCCGGATCAGGCTGCGATTGCCCCGCAGGACCGGCGTGAACTTCAGGTCGTTGAGGAAGAACACCCGATCGACGCCGGCGCGGGTGAATTCCTCCGCTGTCGCCAGGCTGATCGAGAGTTCGCCCTCCTCCAGCCCGCCGACATCGACCAGGGCAATGTCAGCGCGCAACGGCTGATTCAACGCGGAATGAAGGGTAATGTCGCCCAATCCCAGCGCAGGGGCCAATGCCGAGTAAGTGACAGCACCACCGACCAGAAGCAGCCTGGCGCAACACTTCAATACAACGTGCCAACTCTCGAGCATGAGCATCCCTTAGATAACCAGAACCAACCTGTACGCGTTCGCACATCCGGTACGAACACGATATTGCCTAGTAGTTCTTTATAGTCTGCCCAACGGGGTATCTCAAAAAGCTGGCGCGTGGTTATGCCTCAAGATTTTTCCAGGTTGGCCAGAATGTGCCCGTGGACCCGCATGCACACCTTCAAATCCGCCTCATCGACGCCGTCGAACAGTTCGCGGCGCAGTTGAGTGGCAATGGTTTCAATTTGTTCGATCAGAGGACGGGCCGGAGCACAGAGGACTATTTTTTTCGCCCGGCGGTCTTCCAGCACGGATTGGCGCTGGACCAGACCCTGGGTTTCCAGGCTGTCGAGCAACCGGGCCAGGGTCGGCCCTTCAACGCCGACGCTTTGCGCCAGTTCACGCTGGGTCGGTGCTTCTTCGAAGCGCGCCAGGTGCAGCAGCACCAGCCAGCGCGCCTGGGACAGACCCAGGCCAGCCAGACGGCGATCCAGTTCGGCACGCCAGCCGCGCGACATCTGGGCCAGTTGCATGCCAAAACGGTGTTGATCGGTTAACGGCATAAAAAACTCATGATTAGACTGAAAAGAGAAAAACTAATTATTAGTCAGCTAAGCATGACCGTTGGCTTGAGGCAAGGTCTGGTCTGTAGTGAATCGTTACATCACTGTAACAGGTCATTTAAACCTCGAATTCGGATTGCAGCGCCGCCCGAACGCAGTACAAGACACCTTCCGGCACTCGCCCGGCGAACAGCGCGGCAATCTCCGACACTGGCGGCAACTCGCCCTCGCCATCGAGGAAGGCATCCTGAACTTCGCCCATCAATTCTTCGGGCAGGTCCAGCGCTTGTTCCAGCGACAACTGCTGCTTGCCGATGGCCTCGGCAAGCATGGTGTAGACATTCTTTTCCGAGCATTGCAGTTGGCCGGCGATCTGCAGCGGCGTCATGCCTGCGCGAGCGAGGGTGATCAACTCGTGGCGCACGTCGGCAACGACTTTCGGTGCCTCGACCTGACCGCCCAGCACTTCGAGGAAGGCTTCGCCGTAACGCTCGAGCTTGCGTGCGCCGACGCCGCTGACCGTGGCCATTTCCGCCAGAGAGGTTGGCTGGCTGCGGAGCATTTCCAACAGTGTCGAGTCGGGGAAGATGACATAAGGCGGCACGCCATGTTCCTCGGCGAGCTTGCGACGCAAGGCACGCAAGGCTTCCCACTGTTCGCGTTCTTCGCCACGAACCAGCTGACTCGCCTGGCTCTTGCTGCTTTTGGCGGTGGTCTGCGGCTTGAGGTCGCGGCGCAGTTCCAGGGTCACTTCGCCCTTGAGCAGCGGCCGGCAGGTGTCGCTCAGGCGCAGGCCGCCGTAGCCTTCGAGGTCAATGTCTGCCAGGCCACGGGCCACCAGCTGGCGGAACAGGGAGCGCCATTCGCTCTCGCCCATGGCCTTGCCAACGCCATACACCGACAGGTGTTGATGGCCGAAGCTGCGGATCTTTTCGTTGTCCTTGCCCAGCAGCACGTCCACCAGATGCCCGACGCCATAACGCTGGCCGGTGCGGTAGATTGCCGAGAGCGCCTGACGGGCCGGCTCGGTGGCGTCCCAAGTCTGCACGCCATCGACGCAGTTGTCGCAATGGCCGCACGGCTCGGGCATGTCTTCGTCGAAGTAGGCCAGCAAGGTTTGCCGACGGCAGCGGGTTTCTTCGCAGAGCGAGAGCATGGCGTCGAGCTTGTGTTGCTCCAGACGCTTGTGGCGCTCATCGCCTTCGGAGTTTTGCAGCATCTGCTTGAGCATCACCACATCTTGCAGGCCGTAAGCCATCCAGGCATCCGCCGGCAGACCATCACGGCCGCCGCGACCGGTTTCCTGGTAGTACGCCTCAAGGGACTTCGGCAAATCGAGGTGGGCGACAAAGCGCACGTTGGGCTTGTCGATGCCCATGCCGAACGCCACGGTGGCGACCATGATCAGCCCTTCTTCGTTGAGGAAACGCTTCTGGTGATGGGCCCGGGTGTCGTTGGGCAAACCGGCGTGGTACGGCAGCGCCGGAAAACCTTGCTCGCTGAGGAACACTGCGACTTCGTCGACTTTCTTGCGCGACAGGCAATAGACAATACCGGCATCGCTGCGGCGCTCGGCAAGGAACGCCAGCAACTGCTTGCGCGGCTGCTCCTTGGGTACGATGCGGTAGAAAATGTTCGGACGGTCGAAGCTCGAGAGAAAGCGCTCGGCGTTCTGCAGATGCAAACGGTCGACGATTTCTTCGCGGGTGCGCTTGTCGGCCGTGGCCGTCAGGGCAATACGCGGGACGTTGGGGAACAGCTCCGCCAACTGGCCCAGTTGCAGGTATTCGCGACGGAAGTCATGACCCCATTGGGACACGCAGTGTGCTTCGTCGATGGCGAACAGGGCGATTTCAAGGCTTTGCAGGAAAGCCAGCATGCGTGGCTGGACCAGACGCTCGGGCGCCAGGTACAGCATCTTCACTTCGCCGCGCTTGATCCGCGCGGCGAGATCACGCTGCTGCTCGGCGCTCAGGGTGGAGTTCAATGCAGCGGCGGCGACGCCGAGCTCTTCGAGGGTCGCGACCTGATCGTCCATCAGTGCGATCAACGGCGATACCACCACGGCCAGGCCTTCGCGCAGCAGCGCCGGCACCTGGAAGCACAAGGATTTGCCGCCACCGGTAGGCATCAGCACCAAGGCGTCACCGCCACTGGCCACGCGCTCAATGATTGCACCCTGGCGGCCACGGAAACTGTCGTAGCCGAAGATGTCCTTGAGGACGCGTTGAGCCTGTTCGAGCATAAAAACTCCAAAAATCACCGAAACATCCCTGCAAGGCTGGTTCAGAACCACGCAGGCTGCACTGACAAATCGTAAGTGCGCATTGCATGACGCTTCACATTTCAGCCGCGACGCCAGCAGGGCATCACAAAACGCGCGAGTATACCCGAGGCCTCCCTTGCAAAGGGCACCGCTGAGAAGACACATAAGGACAAACACCGCACAACCTGTGGGAGCGAGCCTGCTCGCGATGGCGGCATGTCAGGCGATAAATGTATTGGATGTACCGACCTCATCGCGAGCAGGCTCGCTCCCACAGGGATTGCGGTGTTTGTGAGGTCCCAGCGTTGCAAATATCCCGCGCGGCTGGCCTGAGCGCTCAAGAAGGCCTAGAATTCCCGCATCTGTTAATTCCCCAAGGTAGCCCTTTAATGTCCTTCGCTGAGCAACTAACCCGTTTGCAAGTCTTCCTCGACGCCGACGAACTGCACGACGAGGCGCTGGACTACGTGGCCGCCCACGGCTACCTCACTGCGCTGTCGATCTGTTCCGAAGAGGTTCCGGATCGTGAATGGATCGACGCCCTCTTCGCCGAAGAGCCGCATTACGCTGACGACACCGAGCGTGAAGCGATCGAATCCACCCTGCTGGCCCTCAAGGCTCACATCGCGCGCCAACTGGCCTCCGATGAAGAGTTCGAGCTGCCTTGCGACCTGGACCTGGGCGAAGAGCCGGACGATTCCGACCTGCGCGGCTGGTGCATCGGTTTCATGGAAGGCGTGTTCCTGCGCGAAGCGGCCTGGTTCGAAACCGCCGAAGACGAAGTCAGCGAAATGCTGCTTCCGATCATGGTCGGTTCGGGTCTGTTCGACGAACAGCCTGAGTTCGAAGACATCGCCAAAGACGCCAATCTGATGGACGACATGATCGTGCAGATCCCGGAAGCCCTGACCGCGCTGTACCTGCTGTGCCAGGCGCCAGACGAAAAACCGGCGATCCTCAAGCCACGTCACCACTAAGGTTTTGCCTATGGACAACCCCATAGGCAACCGCTCCCTGATGTTGCGTTACGTGCTGCTAGCCATCGGCTGGCTGAGCGTAGCGCTGGGGGTGATCGGGATTTTCCTGCCGGTGTTGCCCACCACGCCCTTCCTGCTGCTGGCGGCCGCCTGTTTCGCCCGCAGTTCGCCACGTTTCTATCAATGGCTGGTGGGGCATCCACGGCTTGGCCCGTGGATTCGCGACTACCTTGACGGCAACGGCATCCCGCTCAAGGGCAAGGTCTACGCCATCGGCCTGATGTGGGTGAGCATCCTGTTCTCCTGCTACCTGGTTCCCCTGCCGTGGGCGCGAGGGGCCATGCTGACCAGCGCGGTGCTGGTGACGATCTACATCCTCAAACAGAAAACCCTGCAAAAGCCCTGAGCTTCTGTGGCAAGGGAGCTTGCTCCCGCTGGGTTGCGAAGCATCCCCAGAACCTCCCCCCAATTCTCCTGACAGACCTCATTGATTGGTTTGGCGACTGCTTCGCAGCCGAACGGGAGCAAGCGCCCTCGCCACAGGGTCCATCTGCCGACCCGACGATTAGTCCTGTCTTTTAAAGAACACCGCCTAGACTTCAGTCATCTGCACCCGAGCAGCCAGACATGTCCCGTCGATGGCGTAGTCCAGGAAGGTCAACGCTCCGACTTCGGCTCGGCGGATGGCTGCTGCTGGCCAGTTTTCTGCTGACCGGGCTCGGCAGCGTGTGGGCCAACTGGAACTTTACGCAGATCCTGCAAATCGCCGAAAAGCGCTACGGTCCGCTCGGCCCCGCCCAAGGAAGAATCGAGGCCTGGAGTCAAATGCTCAAAAGCGAACTCAACCAACCCGAGCGCGAACAACTGGACGCGGTCAATCGCTTCTTCAATCAACAGCTGAATTTTCAGGACGACACGCGCATCTGGCGCCAGACCGATTACTGGGCCACGCCGGAAGAATCCTTGATCAAGGGCGCCGCCGACTGCGAAGACTACGCCCTGGCGAAATATTTCAGCCTGCGCCAACTCGGGATTCCCAGCGAGAAACTGCGCATTACCTACGTCAAGGCACTGTCCCAAAACCAGGCGCACATGGTGCTGACCTTCTACAGCAGCCCCACGGCCGAGCCGCTGGTGCTCGACAACCTGATCGGCGAGATCCGCCCCGCCTCCCAACGCAAAGACCTGTTGCCGGTGTACGCCTTCAATGCCGAAGGCCTGTACTTGCCGGGGGCCAATGGCGGCAAACGCAGCAGCGACTCGAAGAAGTTGTCGCGTTGGCAAGACGTGTTGAAAAAGATGCAAGCCGAAGGGTTCGCCGTGGGCGAAGGCTAGCCGCCATCGCAAGGAGCGTTTTATGTCGCTGCGCAAACAGTTGTTTCTCGCCATTTGCCTGTTCTTGCTGGTGGCCTTCAGTGGCAGTTTTTTTGTCAGCCTGGAAAGCTCCCGTGAACAGATGCTCGGCCAGTTGCGCTCCCACGCCCAGGACGCTGCCACCGCCTTGGGTTTATCGTTGACCGCGCAGATCGACGACCCGGCGATGACCGAATTGATGGTCAGCTCGATTTTCGACAGCGGCTATTTCCGCAGCATCCGCGTCGTCAATATCGTCGATGGACAAGTGCTGGTGGAGCGCAGCGCACCGGCGCAGATCGAAGGCGTGCCCGGCTGGTTTGTGAGCCTGGTCAACCTGCGCCCGGAAGGTGGCGATGCCCTGGTCATGCGCGGTTGGGAACAGGTGGCGCGGGTCGAAGTGCTGAGCAATCCGCAGTTCGCCCTGGCCAAACTCTGGGACAGCACCCTCGGCAGCCTGATCTGGCTGTTGGTCTGCGGATTGCTCAGCGCCGTATTCGGTGGATGGTTGTTACGCCGGCAATTGCGCCCGCTCGACAAAATGGTCAGGCAGGCCGAAGCCATCAGCAAACGCGAGTTCCTCAGCCTGCCCAAATTGCCACGCACACCTGAACTGAGGCGTGTGGTGCTGGCCATGAATCAGATGGTCGAAAAGCTCAAGGCGCTGTTTTCCGAAGAAGCCACGCGCAGCGAAAAACTGCGCGCCGAGTCTTATCAGGACAGCCTCACCGGCCTGGCCAATCGACGCTTGCTGGATGAACAACTGGCCGACCATTTATTGGTTTCCGAGCAAAGCAGTGACGGCCATTTACTGATGCTGCGGATCAACGACCTGATCGGCCTCAACCAGCGCCTGGGCGGACTGCGCACCGACGGGCTGATCAGCGCCGTCGGCGAATTGCTCAAGCGTCTGACGCAGCTGCCTGAACGCCGTACCTGGCTGGCGGCGCGCAATCGTGGTGGTGAGTTCAGCCTGCTGACCCCCGGCCTGGACAGTACCGAAGCCGCCCGACTCGCCTCGGAAATCAGCGCCACCCTGGAAAATCTGCGCCTGACCGGTGCCAGCGATTGCATGCCCGTGGCGCATTTGGGCGTGGTCGCTTATCAGCCCGGCGAACCGGCCAGCGACGTCCTGCTGCGCCTCGATCAAGCACTGGCCCAGGCCCAGCAACATCCCGAACGGCCGTGGGTGCATCTGGCCCGCTCCGATACCGCGACGAACCACACCCAACACGACTGGCGCACCTGGATCGACGACGCCCTCACCGAGGGCAAAATGCAGCTGTATTTCCAACCCGTGGTGCAATGCGCCGACACCAGCCAGGTGCTGCACCACAAAGTCCTCGCGCGCCTGCTCGAGCCGCAAGGCGAGGCCATCGCCGCCGGGCATTTCCTGCCGTGGATCGAGCGTCTCGGCTGGACCGCGCGGTTCGACCTGGCGATGCTCGAAGCCACCCTCGACTACCTCATCGTCAACCGCTGGCCCTTGGCGTTGAGCCTCTCCGGCAGCACCTTGCGCGACCCGGCGCAACTGCGACAAATCATCGACATGCTCGAGTCACTGCCCGATCTGGCACCTCTGCTGACCCTGGAAATCGACGAACGCCAACTGCCGCCCCCCGATGAACTGCAACGCCTGAGCCACAGCCTGCTCGACACCGGTTATCGCATCGGCTTGCAGCACTTTGGCGGCAGTTTCAGCCAGATCGGCAACCTGACGCAGCTTGGATTGGCGTACTTGAAAATCGATGGGGCGTACATCCGCCACATCGATGAGCAGAGTGACAAGCGGCTGTTTATTGATGCGATCTACCGGGCGACCAACAGCATTGATTTGCCGTTGATTGCGGAGATGGTCGAGACCAAAGGCGAGCTGGAGGTGATTCGGGCGTTGGGGTTGTTCGGGGTCATGGGACGGTTGATCGGGCCGCCGGAGCCGATGTAGGCCGGTGAACACCAATCCTGCTAATGCATTACCGCTTATCGGAAACAGGGACTTACCCTGTTATTTCTGACAGTAGCCAACCGCACGGTCTAACACCTTAAATGACTCCGTCGCACATCCCCCCTCGACAGGAGTCTCCCCATGCTCGTGCAACCCGTCCGTCACCTTGTTTCCATGCTGCTGCGTGAACCAGAAATCCCCGGTGCCCGTCTACTGGACTCTTCCACTGACGTCTGGGCAATCAACCGCGCCGCGGCCCTGGACAACTTCCCCATCAACGGGCTCAAAGTCTACGTCCCGGCTTGGTCAAGCATGGGCAAAGGCGACAAGGTCGAGCTGCAGTTCGACGACCAGGTGGTCAATCAGCACATCATCACCGACGACGCCGAAGTCGGTCAGCGAGTGACCTTGTGGGTCGAGCCCAGGCATTGGCTGACCGGGGCGCACACGCTGGCGTACCGGGTGACCCGTTTCAATCAGGGCGCCGAGACGTTTACGCCGGCACTCAAGCTCTACGCCAAGCTGGAGATCCCTGCGGGCCAGGACCTTAACCCGGAAGAAGGCAGCCACTCGAACCTGTACCTGTTCATCGATCCGGCCATCGTCGAGGACATCGTCGACAAGGAGATTGCCGCGGCCGGGGTGGACATCATCATTCGGGCCGAGTCCGGGACCGGCGAGCCTTATCCGGATGCGGCGGTGGGCGATGTCATGGTGCTGAGCTGGGGCGGTGTGCTCGTGGAATCCGCGCCGCTGACTGCCGAGCAGATCAGCGACCCGGCCACTCACCCGATCGTGATCCACGTCGACGAAGCCACCATCCTGGCCGCGGGCGACACCGACATCTCCGGGCTGGCGGTCACCTTCCGCGTGCGCGATGTGGTGCACAATTTTTCGGAAGACTGGTGCAAGGCCACGCGGCTGGTGGTCATGACCGGCGTCGATCTGCTTGATGCGCCGATCGTCAAGGAGGCGACGAACAACATCCTTGACCTTGATGCGCTGGAGGACAAAAACATCACGGCTCAGGTCTGGGCCAAAGGGCCGGCGTTCAAGCTGGAGGACCGCATCATCCTGAAGATGCGCGGCACCACCGTGGACAACGAGGCCGTGGAAGTCAACACGCCGGCCCAGACGGTCAACAACCTGCCGCATACCTATGAATTCAAACTGTCCAATGCCGACGTGCGTCAACTGGCCAAAACCCAGGTGACTTTTTCCTACCAGGTGGAGCGCCCCGGCGTGGCCGAGCCCTTGCCGTCCAAGGGGCAATTCGTCACCTTCATCGGCGAACCGAAACACCTGGCCGCGCCCAAGGCCGAAGATGAACAAAACGGCGCGATTGATCCGGACCTGCCTCACCCTCGCGTGCGGATTCCGTTCGATCCGATCATGCAGCAGGGCATGGCCATCGACCTCATCTGGGCCGGCACCCGCCCGGATACCGGCAGCTACACCCCTGAGCTGGATTGGTATTTTCCAACCTGGGAAGAGATCGAAGCCCAGCAAGATTTCTTCATCGCGGTGGACGGCAGGCACCTGAAAACCCTGGAAGGCGGCACGCTGGAGCTGTCGTACTACCTGCTCCGCGAAGGCCCGAACGGTGAAGTCATCCGCCGCGAATCGCTGCATGCGGCGCTGCTGCAGGTGGGCGAGCCGCAACTCGAACTGGTCAAACCCATCGTCCTCGGTGAACAGGACGGAGCGCTGGAGCCCGGGGACCTGCCCGGCGGCATCGGCAAACTGACCGCGCCAAGGCCGACCGTCAAACCGACCCAATCCGGTGACATCGTGACCTACACCTGGACGGGTGAAGTCACGGGTACCACGGAAGACTCCGTCACCCTCAACGGGCTGTCCAAGGACAAGGATGTGAATTTCACCCTCAGCGCCACGTTTGTCGCCGAACACATCGAGCCGAATCGCGGCAAGAAGGTGACGGTGAGTTACCGGATCTGGCGGGCGGCGACGAACGAGACGAGTTATTCGAATGTGCTGGAATTTGGGGTTGGCCAGGCGATTGGCTCAGGCAACCTGAAAGTCATGGGGGCGCGCTTCAATTGCCATACGTTTGGGCATACCGGCGCTTCTCGTGTATTGAGCGCGTTCGATGCCACGACCGAGCAACCCATAGAGGCGCAGTGGAAATATGCCACAGACATTGAGTGGACAACTGCCGCCACCTGGACTGATACAACGCCACAGGAATCTTTACAGGTTCGTTCCTCCGACAAACAGATCACCCTCAATCCGGCAAATATTATCGGCAACGGACACTGCTTCGTCGCGCATCGTGACGGGGGTGACGTGATCGCTTGGGGCAACGCTGATTACGGTGGGAAGATTCCTCCGGCCATTATCCCCCTGAAAGACATCGTTGAAGTCAGTAGCACTTACTCCGCTTACGCTGCCCGCCGAACCCATGGCGCGGTGGTGGTGTGGGGGAGACCGTATGGTGGTGGGAACATGGGCAGTGTTGTGCCTTCGGACTTTGTTCGGGTTGTTGGTAACTCAGCGGCGTTTGCCGGTCTAAAGAATGCGAGTCAGGTGGTTGCCTGGGGGTATGACAATGGGGGCGGCACTGTGCCTACTGCAATCGCGGCACTCAGGGACATTGTACGGATCGTTGTCAGTAGCAACGCATTTGCCGCGCAACGGGCCACCGGGCAGGTGGTGGCTTGGGGGGATCCCAGTCGGGGGGGAAACCTGCCGACGGACATTGCCCTGCTCACCGATATCAACATGATCCTCGGTGCCCAGTATGCCTTTGCGGCCCTTCGCGCCAACGGCCGTCTCGTCGCTTGGGGCAGGGCCGAGTTTGGTGGAAATCTGCCAGCACCGATTGCTTCATTGAACGATATCATCGAGCTGCGTTGTAATGCTCTGGCGTTTATAGCGAAGCGCGCTACAGGCCAATGGGTGGCTTGGGGCGAACCATCAAGTGGTGGCACTATCAGCCCAGAGTTCGCGGGATTGACGGATATTGTCGACGTGAGCTCGACAGCATCAGCATTCGCAGCTCGTCGTGCCAACGGCCATGTAGTGGCGTGGGGACACCCGCAAAGGGGCGGCGTGGTGCCTGCCGACATCGCGCTGCTGAACGACATTGTGCAGGTGGCCGGCACGCAGAGTGCGTTCGCAGCCTTGCGTAAGAATGGTACCGTCGTAGCTTGGGGTCAGCCGGATATGGGGGGGGATACGTCAGCGGTTGAGGACCAACTGATCAATGTACAAGCCCTATACGCCAGCGACGAGGCGTTCGCCGCCCTGACCTCCGATGGTCGCGTTGTAACCTGGGGTAACCCGGTAAAAGGAGGCAACAGCAGTGCAGTGCAAGACCAGTTGGTCGGTCAGGTTTCCTATCAGGTAAGTGCAGTTTCGCGTGGGGTGAGTGTTTAAGGGACGGATCGATTGACTACGCATTGCAACACTGAACTGGGGATTGAGCCAGTGGTGATGCTGGGCGAGCTGGCGGTGAATCGGATGCTGGATAACCTTGATCCGAAGTCATCACTGGCCAGTCATACCGTGTCATCGTTTTTCGCGAGCAGGCCCGCTCCCACATTGGGTCTGGGTCGATCACGGAGGTGCATGGAACAAGAAACGGCCTACCCAGGCCGTTTTTTTTCGCCTACCGTTTGTCGAAAACCCCCGCCCACCTGTTAGTTCTGACAGTAGTCAGCGCGCCTTTCATCGTGCCCAATCTACCCGTCAATGTCCCCTCCCCCACAGTGGCGTACCTTCGCCAAGGAGTTTTTGATGGCCGCTTCTGGTTTATTCCTGTTTCGCCCTTCAAGGTTGGTCGTCGCCCCGCTGCAGCACCGGCCATTGATGATTGCCGGCGCGGTCGAGCCGATTGTCGACGGTGACGCGGGTATCAACATCAGTGTGGTGGAGAGCCATCCGGAGGGGGTGTTGTGCGCTATCAATAAATACAGCCCTCCAGTGCTGGCGGGCGATCAGATTGATGTGTATTGGGACGGTGACAAGATCTTCCACAAGGAACTCCAGCCAGAAGAAGTCGACGGTGATTTCCTGTTCTTTTTCCTGCCCGTCGCCCCCATGGTTCCCGGTTGGGTGGAAACGGTTTACTACGTGCTCACGCGCAAGGACGAAACAGTGCCGGACGACCCGTCAGCTGGGTTGCGGGTGCTGGTGAAGCTCGACAGGCCGGGGGGGCGCGACAAGGAACCTCATCTGCCAGGCCATTCCGAACTGCATAAACCTCAACTCCCCCAAGACGTCATTGACAATGGTATCGATGCGGAGTGGGCCGCCAGCGGTGTCCCTGTCACGATCCCCTTCTACCTTGGAATTTTCCCTTACGACGTGGTGAATCTGCACTGGGGCAGCGTTCGAATCCCTCATACCGTCACCCCCGATCAGGCCAATCGCGAAACCCCCATCATCATCACGGTGGATCAGGACGCCATTCTCGCCGGCGGTGACAGCGCGGCGTTGCCGGTTCGCTACTTTCCGCACGACCCGGTGTGGAACTGGGCCGAGAAGCACTCCATAAGCACGACGGTTCTGGTCGATGCCGGTGCCTGGCGCCTGGAATCACCGATCATCAATGAAGCCGTGAACGGGGTCATCACCCTCAAGGATCTGAACAACGAAGACGTCACCGTTCTGGTCAAGATTGCTGGCGACGATTTTGCAATCGGCGATACGGTGACGCTGACCTGGATCGGCACGCCTGCTGTCGGCAAGCCGTTGATCCATACGCAATCGCGAACCGTGGACAACATCCCGCACCACCTCGAATTCAAGGTGCCCTACGCCGAGGTCCGCGCAATCGCCATGGGGTCGGCCGACGCCTCGTATGTGTTGACCAAACTGGATAACTCGCCGCCCCTGTCGTCCAAGCGCGCATTCGCCGATGTCGTTGGGGATGTGGCAATCATCCCGGCGCCCATCGTTGAGCAAGCGGTGGGCGGCACGCTTGAACCCGACAACGAATATGCAACGGTGCGTGTCAGCTATCCCGGCATGGCCAGCGGCGATTCCCTCAACCTGATCTGGCTGGGCACCCAAGCCAACGGTCAGTCGTATTTGCACGAAGAGCCACACACTGTCAGCGCCGGAGAGGCCGCCGACAAGCTAGTGACCTTCCACATCGACAGTCAGCACATTGTCGTGCTGGACAAGGGTTCGCTGGACCTGTCCTACCGCATCACCAACGACGCCGTAGCGCTGTATGGCATCAGTGAATCGGAACGCTTGCTGCTCAAGGTCGAACAATTGCGCACCACACTGCCGGTGCCCGTGGTGCTGGAAGCCGACCCACCGGATGTGCTCGACCCCTCGAAGGTTTTCCATAACGTGAATGTCAGGGTCAACTACCTCGGCACGCTCCCGGGCGACATTCTGACCTGTCACTGGAGCGGCAACGGTCCTTTTGGCAGCACAACCAACTGGGTGCCGATCACCACCGTGACCGCCGGAAAACCCGTGACGTTCAGAGTGGCGGAGGAGTTCGTCGCGGCCAACATCGGCAAGTACGTCAAGGTACGTTACACGGTGAAGCATGCGGCTACGGGGTTGTGGAGTTATTCGATTACGTTGAATTTGCTGGTCGCAGCATGGATTGCACCGACACTGGACACAGTCACCGACTCCAAAGGCCCGGTCCCCCAGGGCGGCATCACCTTTGACCGATCAGTAACCGTCACTGGCACGGCCAGCCCCAACCAGAAAGTCCGCTTGCTCGATGGCACCACTTCATTGGGAGAACCTACCACCAATGGTTCGGGCATCTGGACTCAGGTCGTGAATGCATTGACCGTCAAGGCTTACAGTCTCAAGGCGCTGGCGCTGTATGGCGAGGGCGAAGCATCCACCCCGTTGCGCACGTTTACCGTGGCGGTGGCGGTCA